>NZ_SNUR01000001.1:302102-604204 GCF_012027595.1 Thermococcus sp. Bubb.Bath
AAGAAGGGAAAGAAGTTCATCTACGAGGGCAACTACAAGCTTACGGACCTCGTTTACATGGACGAGGAGCCGCCGAGGGGGCCGGAGGGGGAGGCCCTTGAAGTTGCCCTCCAGATAAGCTACCTCCTCAACGCCAAGCCGGTCGATGAGGTTCACTTCATGCGCAAGATCGTCATAGATGGATCAAACGTCTCGGGCTTCCAGAGGACCGCGATAGTGGCCATGAACGGGAAAGTTGATACCCCCTGGGGAAGCGTGGGTATACCCACAGTCTGCCTTGAGGAAGACGCCTGCCGTATCGTCGAGAGGAAGGAGAAGGAGGTAATCTACCGCCTCGACCGCCTTGGAATCCCGCTGGTCGAGATAAGCACCACTCCGGACATACACCATCCGGAGCAGGCGAAGGTCGTTGCCAAGTACATAGGCGACGCTTTGAGGGCCACGAGAAAGGTAAAGCGCGGCCTGGGAACCATCAGGCAGGACCTCAACGTCTCGATCAGGGGTGGAGCGAGGGTCGAGATAAAGGGCGTCCAGGAGCTTGACATGATACCCCTCATCATAGAGCGGGAAGTCGAGAGGCAGCTGAATCTGCTCAAGATACGGGACGAGCTGAGGAAGAGGGGCATTAAGCCGGAGGGCATCAAGGAGGAGTTCTACGACGTGACCGAAGTCTTCCAGAGCACCGGCTCAAAGATAATCGCAAGGACGATAAAGAAGGGCGGCAAGGTTCTCGCGGTAAAGCTCCCCAAGTTCCGCGGTCTCATCGGAAAGGAGGTACAGCCTGGAAGAAGGCTCGGAACGGAGATGGCCGACAGGGCCAAGAAGTACGTTAAGGGCATCTTCCACATTGATGAATTACCGAATTACGGAATTACAGAATTAGAGGTTAACGCTGTTATTGAAAAACTTGGTCTTGGGGAGGAGGACGCCTTTGTCCTCGTCGCGGCAGAGGAAGAGACCGCCAAGAACGCGCTCCGTGAGGTGGTTAAGAGGGCCCAGGAAGCCATTGAAGGCGTTCCGGAGGAGACGAGAAGGGCCCTGCCCGATGGAAACACGCAATATATGCGCCCGCTTCCAGGAAAAGCCAGGATGTACCCTGAAACAGACATACCATCGATATTCCTCCCGCCGGAGGAGAAGCAGAGAATAAAGGCCAACCTACCCGAGCTCCCACAGGAGAGGGTTGAGCGATACGTTAAGGAGTACAGGATAGATAGGAGCCTCGCAGAAACTCTGGTAAACGACGAGCGCGATGAGCTCTTCGAGGAGCTAATAAAGGGTGGAGTTAAACCGTCATTAGCGGCCTCAATACTCGTTGTCGTCCTCAAGGGGCTCAAGAAGGAGGTCCCGATAGAGAAGGTCACCGACGAGCACATCAGGGAGGCCTTTGAGCTCTACCTCGAAGGGAAGATAGCGAAGGAGGCATTTGAGGAGATATTCAAGGAGCTTGCCCTCCATCCGGAGAAGAGCGCAAAGCAGGTGGCAGAGGAAAAGGGACTGACGCTCCTCAGCGAGGAAGATGTTGAGAGGATCATAGCTGAGGTTATCCACCAGAATATTGACGTCATTAAGGCCAAAGGGATGGGTGCAATGGGCATGATAATGGGCAGGGCGATGGCGAAGCTTCGCGGAAGGGCAGACGGAAAGCTCGTCAACCAGATCGTAAGGAAGAAGATTCAGGAGATAGCGGGCTGAGGTTTTTAAGCCCTTTTTCCTGATCCCTTTTGTGGAAAGAAATGAAGGCCCGGTTCACTGTCTTCTACTGCATTAGAGAGGACGGGCTAAAGGATCTCAACATAAAGGGCTACCTCAAACTTTTCGGGCCGGATGTTCAGGCTCTCACAGATGCCCTCTTTCAGATCGCCCAGACTTCGGAGGTAATAACAGTTCTAAGGGCTAATGCAGGTGATTATTCCGTTGTGTACGTTGTCCCCGGGGAGGTTAAGGGAGTCCAGTGCAAAGAGGCCTACGAGTTCCTTGTCCAGAAGGAGATGGGTCTGTCAAAGGTGGCCGAGGAGATAGCTGGAAAGAATTCAGGTGGACCAATCCTAAGCGGGGCTTTAATTCTGGCTGGAATAGCGGTTTTATTCTACACAGGCTACCACTATCACATGCTCTCGGAGATGAACAACCTGCTGCTCCTCTTCGTGGGCCTTCTTCTCAGTGTTCTCGGCGGCTTATTAAGGGGATATCAGAAGAAGAGGGTCAGGATATCGGCTCCCCGTCACTGGTCGGAGTGAGGAAAACCCTCCCGTTTAAAGTTCTTGATGTTGATCTTTATGTTTGGCCTTTCCACTAAAAACGCAACGTTTTTAAAATTCAAAGTAGTATAGCTAGCCAATGAAAGCGAGGGGCAAGTTTTCAAGGATAACCCACCGATGGATGCTGAACAAATATGTGATGTACGCCCGGATTAGATGTGAGGCTCTTTCGATGTGTGCCTCAAAGCTGGAGGCAATTTTCAAGGCCTCTGGAGTTGGGTTCGTCAGACTGCTCGAGCCCGATCCCGATACTCTTGCATCCTATGCGGACGGGCTCTACCCCGGAAGTCCGTTGAGATAGTCGAGCTTACCGATGGGATGAGCAGGATGTTCTATCTGGCTGCACCCCAGGTTCCGGTTAGGCTGGAGGGAGAACTTAAACCCGAGTTTACCCTTTTCTTCAATGTGAAGAGCAGGAAAGCCCTAGAAATTCTTCTTAGAATACTCGGAAAGAATAGAATCAGCGGAAAAAGATACAGACGCCGTTCCGGGATAAACTTTGCGATAAGCTTTCTAGGGAGCTTCTTCTTCTCGGTCCTCTTTAACTTTGGAAATTACTGGCTCCAATCCATTGTTTTCCTTGCCCTCACAGTTTTAATATACCTCATCATTGACTACCCCTTCTCACTCCTCTACCTCAAAGGTGTTGAGGTGCTCTCCCATGATCCCTTCAAGAAGAAAGCGAAGGTCGTCAGGATTGAGAGAATAAGAAAGACCACTGAGAAGGCTGAGTAGGGCTTTTAAACTTCCCTGCGATTATGGGAACATGATAACCGAAGTCCTCCTCGCGGTGATTCTGCTGTGGGACGGCTACTTCTTCCTCCGATACCTGCTGAGTCTTGGGGGGAGGTGTCCCACCTCGTCATGGGCCCCAAAGGTTAGCATTCTAATACCGGCTTATAACGAGGAGAAAAACATAAAGCGCGCAATAGACGCGGCCCTATCTCAGGACTATCCCAGTTTAGAGGTCATAGTTGTAGATGATGGCTCAACGGACGATACTTACAATGCTGCTTCCTCGATAAAAGACCCTCACCTGAAGGTTCTCCGGATCCCTCACTCCGGGAAGGCGAGGGCATTAAACGCGGGTCTTGAAGTTGCCTCTGGAGAAGTTATCATCACTACTGACGCCGATGGGTGGCTGGAGAGGAACGCCGTCGGAAGGCTCGTCGAGAGGTTTTATAGGGGGGATGTAGTCGCCGTCGGCGGGCAGGTCAGGGTCTTTCCAGGGGGTTTTCTGGAGCTGGTGCAGGACATAGAGCACATCAGGATAGCGACCTTCCGAAGAGCCTACGAGCTGGAAAACCTAAGTCTCGCTCCCGGCCCGGTTTCAGCCTTCAGGGGGGATGCCCTTGAGAAAATCGGGGGCTTTGCCAATGACCTCGTTGAGGACTACGCGACCACTATCGCAGTTAAAAAGCTGGGAAAGGTGGTTTACGCACCGAAGGCGAGGGCCTGGGTCAGGATGCCGACTTTCCTCGGAAGACTCTGGAGACAGAGGAAGAGGTGGTTTCTCGGTGATCTTCCCAAGCTCGGTGGGGGACCTCTTAAGGAGAAGGCTTTTCTGGTGGTAAGCGACGTGGTTGCCTTCGCGGACGTTGTCTTTCCAATTCTTGCGATTGCCTTTGGTAAGTGGGTGCTTCTCCTTGTTTTTCTGGCCTTTGAATTCATCACGATGGCAGCCGCGGTGTGGAGGGAAGGGGGTCTCGTTAGGGAGGTTCTTCTCTTCCCCATCGTCCTGTGGTTCTGGGCGGCCTTCTACCTATCGCTTCACGCCTATGGCTATCTGAGGTTTGCGCTCTCAAAGGGTGAGCCGGCAGAATGGAAGTGAAACGAGGGGACAAATGGTAAAAGCCAAAGATTACCCCCCGTTCAAAACCTCGTCTATAGCTTTTTTGAGCTCGTCGTAAGCTTCTTGGAGGGACTGGGGGATGACCTTCGTGTCGGCAACAACAGGCATGAAGTTCGTGTCACCATTCCAGCGTGGGACGATGTGAAGGTGAACGTGGTCGTCTATTCCCGCTCCAGCAACCCTGCCAAGGTTGACACCCATGTTGAAGCCATCGGGGTTCATTGCTTTCGTTATGGCCTTTATCATGAGCTGTGAGAGTTTCATAATCTCGAAGAGCTCATCATCGGTGAGGTCTTCCCACTTTCCGACATGCCTGTAGGGGGCTATCATGACGTGGCCGGGGTTGTAGGGGTAGTTGTTCATGATCACAAAGGCATGCTCCCCGCGGTAGAGGATGAGCCTCTCCTTATCCCGGTTCTCCTTCGGGAAGTCGCAGAATATGCAACCGTCATGCTTCGGTGAGCGTATGTACTCTATCCTCCACGGTGCCCATAGGGTCTTCAATCTCTCACCCCCGGCGGAGGATGGATGGGAGGGTTAAAAAGTTTCCGCGGTTAAGGGGACGAAAAATTTATAACGGCGGTTCCATTCCATTAGACGGGATGGGCCCGTGGTCTAGACTGGTTATGACGCCACCCTCACACGGTGGAGGTCCGGGGTTCAAGTCCCCGCGGGCCCACCATAGAAACTTTGCCTGCGCAAAGTTTCATCAAAGTTCGTAGCTCTTTCTATAAGAGCAGAATCTCACAGGATTTTCTCATCAATGGGACCACTTGAATATGAGAACTCTCAAAGTGCTCCTTTAGGGAGTTTAACTCTAAAATCAACGCCCGGAGGGCGTCAAAGAAAGTATAAACCTCTTTTTAAGAACCCTATTTAACGTGTTCTCATCTGAAGATGGACACTTATAGTGTAAAATTCCCGTATACGGCTTTTTTCCGAAAAGAGCTACGAACTTTTGGTGAAGTCTTTCTAAAAGCTCCAATGCTACTTTCACTATCGCTCAAGCGTCCTTAATGGATAACGGAAAGTTTTTGCCTGTTTTATCTCGCTTGCTTTTTGCTTTGGAGTAAGTTTCCTTAGTGAAGTGTTTCCCAAAAGCCCTCCCGGCGAAGTTCAATGTGGATTCAGTCGGCTTTATAAAGCTGTATGGAGTTAGTTGTTCCGGTGGTTATGATGATAAAGGTGCGCGTGCTCGGAAGGGGCATAGAAAAGGAAATCGAATGGAGGAAGGGGATGACGGTTGCAGACGTGTTGAGAGAGGTTGGATTCAACACTGAGAGCGCCATAGCCAGGGTTGACGGGAGAGTGGCTCTCGAAGATGACCGTGTGAATGATGAGGCCAGTGTTGAGGTCATCCCCGTTGTTTCGGGGGGCTGACTTCTCTTTTTGCATCATGCAGAATCAAAATAAAATTGCAGGGATTAAGAGGGTCAAAATGAGTAAAATAGAAAAGCTCACTCCGCGAGCCTCTTCTTCATGAAGGCCTCGAACCTGTCCATAGCCTTCTCAAGGATCTCCACGGGCGGGAGGAAGACGATGCGGAAGTGCCAGTCACCGGCCTTTCCAAACCCGGAGCCGTGGACGAAGAGGACGTGGGCCTCATGGAGGACGTCCATAACGAAGTCGAAGTCGTTCTTCCACTTGGAGCGCTCATCGATGCGTGGGAAGATGTAGAACGCTCCCTGTGGCTTCTGGGCGCTTATTCCCGGTATCTCCTGCACGCGCTTGTAGATGTAGTCCCTCCTCTCCTTGAGCTTCGCCATGTATCTTTCGAGGTAGTCCATCGGGCCGTTGAGACCGGCTATTGCCGCAAACTGGGCCGGAGTGTTCGGGCAGACCCTTATCCTGGCGAGCTTGTCTATTGCTTCCCTGACCTCGGTGAGCTTGTTCTCGGGGTCCACATAGTAGAGGTAGCCGAGGCGCCAGCCTGTGGCAAAGTAGATCTTGGAGAGGCCGTTCATGACGATAACCGGGACGTCCTTGGTGAGGGAACCGGGCGACACGTGCTTGCCCTCATAGGTCATCATGTCGTATATCTCATCGCTGATCACCGGAAGGTTATACTCACCCGCCAGATCTAGGATGGCTTTAACTGTCTTCTTCTCGTAGAGCGCGCCGGTGGGGTTGTTCGGGTTTATTACTGCTATTCCCTTCGTTCTCTCGTCTATGAGCTTTCTTATGTCGTCTATGTCCGGCTGCCAGCCGTTCTCCTCCACCGTCACGTACTCCCTGGGTTCTGCACCGTAAAACTTGACGAGGCCGACGTAGGGTGGATAGCTCGGACTGGGAACCAGTATATTGTCGCCTGGATCAAGAAGCCCTCCAAATACGAACTGTAGAGCCTCTGTAACCGCGGCTGTAACTCTTACATCGTCCGCCGTAATGTGCACGCCGTTCTTCCTCTTTTCGCGCTGAACGACCGCCTCCCTCATCTCCGGAAGGCCCTCGCTCGGCCCGTAGTAGTTGTGACCCGCCTTTATAGCGCGACAATATGCTTCTTGCATGTGCTCGGGAGGCTGGAAGTCGTACTTTCCGGGGTCGCCGATGTTGAGCCTGATGACGTCAATACCCTTCTTCTCAAGCTCCCTCGCGGGGAGGATGACGTCCCTGATGGCGTACTCAATTCCCATTGCCCTTTTCGATGGGCTTATCATATCAATCACCATCTAAATGTTGAAAACCTCATCCTAAAAACCTTCCGTCCGGGAAAAGGCTTATTAAACCGCCTTTGGATCCCCTTCCATGAACGTCCTAATCCCCCTCATCGTCGGGCTTGGACTGGGCTATCTTCTCCAGAAGGTTCATTTAACTAGTAACATAGGCCGAAAAGCCCTCGAAGTTGTCATTTCCCTCAGCGTTCTCCTCCTCATCTTCCTGATGGGGGTGAACTTCGCGGAGACGGGGATAAACGTTGGGAACGCAACCTTGGTGTCCGTGGTTCTTGCGGTTCTGACCTCCCTTGGGAGCCTCATCCTTGCGATCATCCTGTGGAGGTGGGAAAGATGAGCAAATTTAGCATCCTGGTTTTCTCGGCTCTCCTCCTGGGTATTGCAGTCGGTTTTCTGTTTCACCCGAATATCGGAAAGGGTTACGAGTTTGCCCTCTACGTTCTCATTTTCCTGATAGGAGTTGACATCGGCGGAAGCCTTAGTGAGGGAACTGACAGAATACCAAAAAAAGCGCTGATGCTCCCCTTCTCCACCCTCATTGGCTCAATCGCCGGGGCGGCACTGGGGGCAGTCGTTATGGGGCTCTCCTTGAAGTATTCAATCGCCGTTGGGGCCGGCTGCGGGTGGTACTCCCTCACGGGGCCGGTGATAGCGCCCTACTCTGCGTTCTACGGTGCGGTTGGATTCCTAGCTAACATCCTGCGCGAGCTCCTTACTGTTGTGCTCTACCCCCCCTTGATAAGGCGCATCCCCAAGGGGGCGGCCGTTTCAATCGGCGGGGCAACGACGATGGACACTACTCTGGGACTCATTGCAAAAGCCGGCGGGAGGGATGTGGCATTGACAGCCTTCATCCACGGCTTCATCCTGACCGTGCTGGTGCCGTTTATCCTCCCTGTAATTCTGGGAATTTAGAGGGGAGCAAAATGTGAAGGAGAGAAATGGGGAGAAAAGTAAGAACTCACTCTTTCCAGCGCGGGTTGTCTACAACCTTGACTTCCCCGTTCCCCTCGATGATGAGCTTGGAGAAGCCCTTCTCGGCTATTGAGCCGTAGTCATGGCCTGCATCAGCTGGATAGACCGCGAGGAATATGAAGGGCTCGTCTCCGGTGTTGACGGTTCTGTGGGCCCAGTAGGGTGGAACGTAGACCACTGTGCCTGGCCCCATCTCGATCCACTCGGCCTTCCCTTCAGGCGTCTGAAGGAGCATTCCTCCCTCCCCCTTGATGCCGTAGTATATCTCGGCCCTGTCGGCCTTTGCGTGGAAGTGTCCCTTAGTGAAGAAGAACTCCTTTCCGACCTTTCCGGGATAGAGGACGGTTGTTGCGAAGTTGAGGTCGCCGTCCTTCTCCTCCTGCTCGATCGCGTAGACCTCGTAGACAACGGGGTCCTCCTTAAGGAGCTCGTTGTAAGCCTCTTCATCCTGGAAGTAGCCCTTAAGGTTACTAAGCCTCCTGACGAGCTTCTTGGCGCCGGGGATGACGCCGGTCTCAAGGTTTATGTTAACCCCCATGGGGAGCTTGTACTCCATCAGTATCACCAAAGAACATTCTCACAACCCCTATTTAACCTTTCCCTTTTGTATCACTGTGAGTGTTATACAATTGTGTTCAACGCGTAGGCTATCCCAATGGCCACCGCCCAGTAGCCGGCGTTCCAGCGGAGGACTTTCCATCCATCCAGCGGAGGTATGGGCCAGAGGTTGAAGAAGGCAAGCCAAGCGTTCACCATAGCCGTAACTCCCACCGTAAGTCCAACGATTCCCCCTGAAAAAGGCCTTCCCGCTAAATGAAGGGCCAGGAAGATAACCGCTATTAGTATGTTTGTCGCAGGGCCGGCGAGAGCTGTTATGCCCATGGCTCTCCGGTCAATGATGCCGTAGAGGCTGTATATCTGGACCGCTCCCACTGCGGCGAATATCCACGTGCTCCCTGTCAGGGCCTTGGTCGCAACTCCAAGGAGAAGGGCCAGCACAATCCCGGTGTCCCACCTTCGGTAGACCGCGTAGTAACCAAAGCGCCGGGCCACCCATCTATGGGCCAGTTCGTGAAAGACAAACGCCGTTAAGATTGCGATCGCCGCGGGAAGCATCATGCGGGGGTTGAAGTCAGAAAACAGGAGCAACAGGACAAGAAAGGAAATCGCTAAGTCCTCTACCTCGCGGCGATTCATCTAGCTTTCACCTCAATTTTCTTGCCGAGAACGAGCTCGGCAGCCTTAACCGCCGCTCCTCCTGTTCCTACAGCGATTCTAACCTGGTCCTGGGGTACATAGACGATTATCTTGTCCCCCTCGTATTCGACTTCCAGTACCTCGACGTTGAGCATCTTCCTCAGGCGCTCGGTTATATCGTTCATGGCCACTCCCCATTCAGATAACGAACCCTAAGTTATAAATGTTACCCAGAAGCTGTGGAGAATCAAGGAGGTGCGCTATGCCCTCCCTGTGGCCGAGTCCCACAACCGCGACGATTCTGGGCCGTTTTATTCCCCTCATTCTGAACTCATCCACGGCGGAGATTAGGTTGCGGGCCATGACGGCGTTCCTCTCCTTGACGAGAACCCGGTAGAGATATGGGTACCTGTTCCTGAATTCGAGCGTCATTTCCCTGTACGATTCCACAGGATCTCCTAGTTCCTCCGCGGCGGCGCTTCCCACCCCTGGGAAGAAGAAGGAGAGGCCCTCAAGAGCCAGAAGAAGCCTCTCCCTAATGGGAGCGGCCAGTATTTTTGACATTATCATCCTTATGTCCTCGTCTATAAGGATGAGGGGGACTCCAAGCCTTCCCGCGGCCTCGATGGCCGCAAGCATCTCGCCCCCAGGGGCCATCCCAAACTCCTCCCCCAGCCTCTCCTCGAACTTGGTCAGGAGATAGCTAACCAACCCAGAGCGCCCGAACTGGAGGCTCTCCTTCAATCCCGCCTTTACCCCCGATGTAATCCCCCTGAACCTCAGGGGATCGAGCTCGACCGCTACGGCTGTAGGTCTCTCCCGCTCTATCGTCTCCAGAACCTCTTCTCGACTCCTCGGCGACACGTGCATGGTTCCTATGAGCGTAACGTACTTCAGGTAGCTCACGCCCCCGCTCATCGTTTTTCCTCCATGATGTTTCTGAGCTCCCAGGTGCCCGATTTGAAGGTTATTACGTCGAAGTCCCTCGGGACTACCGTGTTAACACTAAGGCTCTCGCATATGTTAAGGGCTTCTTTTTTGTACTCCTCATAACTGTAGCGGAAGGCCCTGTGGAAGAGAGCGAGGAGCTTCACCTTCGCCCTTCTCGCTGTGTCGCAGGCCTCCTTGACTGTGGAGTGGTAGCTCTCTCCCCTGTCCCTCGGGCTCAGATACGTCGCCTCATGGATAAGCAGGTCGGCCCTCTCCGAGAAGAGCCTCACCCGCTCACAGGGCTCCGTGTCGCCGGTGTAGACAACCTTTAGGCCCTTCCTTCTTGGCCCAGTAACGTCTTCTAGGCGGATTATCCTTCCGTTCCACTCTATCTGCCCTTCCCTCTCCAGCTTCCCAAGTATGGGTCCTTCCTCAAGTCCGTACTCGGCGAGCTTCTCCCTTAGGAACTTCCCCCTCCTGTCTCTCTCCTTGAAGACGTAGCCTAGTGCTGGAACCCCGTGTTCGACCTTGAAGCTCCACACCTCGTAGTCCCCAAACCTCAAGCGGGTCTCTCCAAGCTCGTGAACGTGGATATCGAATCCCGGTCTGAAGAAGCCGCTGTTCAGTAGGTGTTGAATGAATTCGAAGGTGTACTTTGGCCCGTAGATGTGGAGCGGCCTTTCCCTGTCCCAGAGGTTCATCGTTTGAATTAGTGCAGGAATTCCAAGGTAGTGGTCTCCATGGAAGTGAGTGATGAATATTTTATCAACTTTCATCGGACTGAGCTTTGCCGTGTTCATCTGTCTAATCGTGCCCTCCCCGGCGTCGAAGAGGATTATCTCCCCCTTATAGCGGAGGGCTATCGCTGGCACGTTCCTTTCGCGCGTTGGCATTATGCCGCCGGTGCCGAGGAAGAAGACTTCGAGCATATATTTACTTTTCCCTGCCCTTTTAAATCTCATCCCATCTGATAATTTCACCAGCACACCCTCTCTGAAATCCGCGGGAGTTTATGGTTTCATTTCAAGGGGTCTTCTGATAAAAAGAGTTAAAACTCCACAGAACGTACACGTTATGGTGAAGCAACATGGAGGAGATTCTGAAAGTTATTGAAGAGAAGGACACAAAAAAGCTTGCAAACCTTCTTTACTACAAGATTGACGAGCTGGAGGATGAACAGCTCGAGGAGGTTCTGAAGAAGGCCGAGGAGCTGGCCCTTGAGCAGAAGGACTACGAGCTCTACAAGCTCGTCGTGTATTACTATCACGAGTTCCTTGAGGTGGACAAGATAAGCGAATTCGAGGAGCTGGCCGAGAAAGAGGGCTCCTTCGAGGCTAAATTCCACCTCGCTGACCTGTACTTCCTCATCGGCGAGCTTGAGAAGAGCCTCGCCCTCTACGACGAACTCCTTGAGGAAGAACTCAAGGGAGGAAACCTAGAGCACATAGCGGAGATCCAGTACAACATGGCCCTCATACGTGAGGAACTCCAGGACTACGAGAAAGCCTACGAGCTCCTTGAGGGGGCAGAGGAAAACTACGAAAAGCTGGGGGACAGGGAAAGACTCCTCCATGTTCGCGTTTATAAGGCATACGTCCGGTTCGAGATGGGGGAAACCTACGAGGCCAAGGCCATGCTGGCCTCCCTCCTCCCGGAGGCAATGGAGCTCCAGAACGGGGGGCTCCTCGCTGAGATCCACATGAGTTTTGAGGAGATTTTCGAGGAGGATGAGGATTACGAGGCCGCCCTTCAGGAATGCCTCTACGCCCTCCTCTGGGCTAGGGGAACGGAGTACTACGACGTTGCTTTTGATACACTCGTCGATGTGCTCTGGCAACTCTTCCTCGATGACGACTTTGAGACGGTTTACAACAACACCCCGATGTTCAGGGATGCACTTCCAAATCTGGACGGCTTCTTCGAGGGCGTGCGCTACTTGGCCCTCTACAAAGACGGTCGCGTAGAGGAGTCGAAGCTCAAGGAAATCGTGGAAAAGGTGGAGGACAGGCGGCTCATCGACCTACTCCAGTTCCTCGGTGAGGCCGAGCTTTGAGGCGATTTCGAGGGCCCGTTCCATTATTTTTCTTCCCATTTTATCCTTCCCACCAAGCCTGGAAAACAGGGCGTAGTTCTTCTTTATCTTGGAGAAAAGTCTCTTAGCTTCGTCGGGAGGGGAGTTAACTGCTATTCCCAGCCTCGTGAAGTCAATCGCCATCTCCACCAGCGCGCAGTCTGCTCTGCTAAACGGCCGTGGGGGGAGCAATCCGGGAATATCCGCCTTGGGAAAGAGAGAACAGCTCAGAATCTCTGTCGTTCCGAGACTATCGGAGTGAGCCTTCCGAGTACATCCAACGTCTCCGTAAACGCCTGGAAGTCCCTTAATCCACCTGTATGGGCCCGACTCCTCAAAGGGGAGCTCAGAATCCAGTGGAATGTTGAGGGCCAGTCTGACTATAAGACCGACATCGTTGGTGGCCTGGAGGGCGGCGTGGGGCCACTTCACCAGCTCCTCAGCACTCCTGCCGCCGAAGAGCTTGAACGAGAGAGCCTTTTCCCTTTTAACAACACCCACGGGGGTGACATTCGTTCGTGTGACGAGGAGCATCTCGTAAACCTGACCGTCACTCAGGAGGTCGAGTAGTGTCACATTAAACCACCGGGAAAAATAGGGAGGAAGAATTTAAAGCTGCTGCTTTGGCAGTATGAGGATGTCGTCCCTCTTGATGTGGAACTTGACCGGCATCGTGGGCCTCAGGTCCCGATGTCCCTTGAGCCGATCGTCCTCGCTATTATCCTCGTTTCCCCAAACAGCCCAATGACTCAATGAAGAAGCCATAGTGGTCCACGAGGTCGACGGTTCCTTCGAGGGTTATACTGTCTTCAACCGGCTGAAGAGTGATGCGCTCCGGGCCTCCTCTGTATTTTTAAGGTTTTGTTACAGCCCAAATGGCAATATACTAAACTGAGCGGAGACTTTTTCCACTGGTATGTTAATATGGGTTTTGGTAGGTAGATTAAGTTTAAAAGAGCCGGAGAATAGTGGAGACACTGGAGATGAGGCGAAGATGGTAGAAGCCGTAGTGGCCAGGAACCTCATGATATACTACAGCAGTAAACCAGCCCTCTCAGACGTTAACTTCGAGCTTAGTGAGGGGGATACCCTGCTTCTCCTCGGCCCCAATGGGGCAGGAAAAACGACACTCCTCAAGGTTATAGCCGGGTTTCACAGAGAGTATCAGGGTGAACTGCTCGTTTTTGGGAGAACCCCCCTGGATGCAAGGGAGTTCGTCTCCTACGTGCCCCAGAGTCACTCCCTCAACGAGAAGGTCCCCCTGACGGCTCTGGAGGTTGTGGCCATGGGGGCCCTGTACAGGAATGGGATACTCCATGTGAAAATTCCGGAGGAAATTCTTGAGAGGGCCGCGAAGGCCCTGGAGTTCGTTGGCCTTGGAGGCATAGTGGATAAACCGTTCAAAAACCTCAGCGGAGGTCAGAAACAGAGGGTTCTGCTTGCGAGGGCCCTTATAAGCGACCCGAAGCTCCTCCTCTTAGATGAACCCCTTTCGGCCCTTGACCCATCTGCCAGGGCGGAAGTGACTTCAGTTCTATCAAAGATAAAATCAAAGAGGGGCATAACGATGATTATAACAACCCACGATATAAACCCCCTCTTGGAGATCGGGGACAGGGTAATGCTAATCAACAAACGTATGATAACCTTTGGAAAGCCAGACGACGCCTTGAAAGACGAGATAATAAAGGCCGTGTACGGGCCCCTCGCGAGGGTCATAAAGGTTGAGGATAGACTGTACTGTATAACAGGTGACTTCCACATATTCGGGAGGGAGAAAAAGTGATTCCTGATTTCATAATCCGGGCCGTACTGGCCAGCATAACCGTCAGCGTCCTCCTTGGCCTGCTGAGTCCGCTGATAAACATGAAGGGGCTCGCTTTCTTAACCCACGCGATATTCCACGCTCTCCTCCTCGGTGCAGTGCTGGGTATGATACTCGGCCTCCTCCTCAATAACCTGGCCCTCGTCACGTTCGTGGCCATGGTGGTTACCGTTATTACAGTTCTTCTAATAGCTGAGATAGAGCAGCATGGATTCTCCCCAGATAGCGCAGTTGGAATCGTGGCCAGCTTCGCGGCTGGCCTCGTCGTCCTCGGTTTTGGCCTCCTCTACAAGGTGATGGCGAGCAGACCGTACTTCCCGCTGAGCGAGAACATAGTGTCCTACCTTACAGGCGAGATATTCCTCGTGACCACCTCCGACCTCCTCGTGCTGACCTCCATAGGGTTCTTCGTCCTCCTCATCATCCTGCTCTTCTACCGTGATTTCATATACCTCAGCTTTGACCCGGATGGAATGGAGAGTTACGGTGGGAGAACTCGCTTCTACCTCTACCTCCTTTACACGCTCGTGGGGCTCATCGGGGCGTTAATAGTGCAGAGCGTCGGTCTGGTAACCCTCCAGGTCATAGCGGTTCTCCCTGGTGCGATAGCAATGATGCTTGGCGGCGATATTAGACGCATCACCCTGGCAAGCCTCTCCGTTACACTGACCATCCAGCTCTCCTCCGTTCTTATAGCGTATTTCACGGCCATTCCTCCCAGCGGTATCGCCACGATAATACTCGGCGCGGTCTACGGCGCACTAATCATGAGGCGGTGAAGATGGGAAGGAAGCTCGCTGGAATCGATGAGGCTGGAAGGGGGCCGGTGCTCGGCCCGATGGTGATAGGAGCTGTCGTCGTCGACGAGGAGAAGCTTCCCCTCTTGAAGGAACTGGGGGTAAGGGATTCAAAAAAGCTGACCCCAAAACGAAGGGAGCGCCTCTTTGAGGAGATAATCAACATCGTCGACGATTACGTCCTTCTCGTTTTTCCACCCCAGCAGATTGACTCAAGGGAGGGAACTCTCAACGAGTTCGAGGTTGAGAACTTTGTTGGGGCCCTCAACTCTCTCAAATTGAAGCCCGACGTCGTTTACATCGACGCGGCCGACGTGAAGGAAGAGCGCTTTGGGAAGGAGATTGGGAGCGGGCTTGACTTCAAAGCTGAGATTGTGGCCGAACACGGGGCCGATGACAAGTTCCTCCCCGTCTCGGCGGCATCGATACTGGCTAAGGTGACGAGGGACAGGGAGATAGAGAAGCTGAGGGGGGAGTACGGCGAGATAGGCTCGGGATACCCAAGCGACCCCAGGACGAGGAAGTTCCTAGAGGAGTACTACCGGAAACACGGCGATTTCCCGCCCATCGTCAGAAAGACCTGGAAGACCCTGAAAAAGATAGCGGAAAAGATAGGGGCCGAGAGCGCTAAAATGGAGAGCAAAGGACAGTTGACGCTTGAAAGCTTCATCAAAGAGAAAAAGGAGGCTGACCTCCTCCCCGCCCTGAGGGGCGAGGCTTTCGGAAGAAAAAAGTGAACAATCTCAGAGCTCCTCCACATCGAGCTCGATGGGCTCCCTTTCGGGGGTCTCTTTAGCATTCTCTCCCTTCTTATCCTCTCCTTCCGCGCTCTTTTCGCCCTTCTTTGGCAGTCCTCCAGGGCGCGGCTCCTTCTTCTTCGGCAGTCTTGGGGAGGAGTTCTTCCTCGGTAGCCCGTCTTCAGCGACGTAGACCATGGGAATCAGAGGAGGAACCCGCATATCCGCCACAGGAGTAGGGACCTTTTCTTCTTCCCCGGTTTTTCTCTTGGATTCAACGTAGCGAACGAACCTGCCTATCCTGCAGAGCCTGCCGAGCCAGAGAAGGTAGTCCAGTAGAGAGTCAGTGAAGGCCTCCCACTTGACGAGGTCGTAGAGGAAGACCCCCATCACGATGGCAGCTTCTGGGACGAGGGCCGTTGCGTAGAAGCTAAACTGCGTCTTTCCGCCCATAACGTACTGGAGGGCGAAGAAAAGGACCGTGCTCCAGAACACACCGAATGGAATCAGCGCTCCCTCACCGCGCCTCTTCCATACGTACGGAACCGCGAAGATTGCCACGACGGCGAAGAGGAGCAGCGTTGGGTTGGTGTTCGCCACGACGTCCGGGTTGAAGTGGAAGTGGAAGGAGTTTCCGTTGTAGAACCACTCCCAGAAGGGGGCCGTCCACGGGTTTGGGCCCTTGTAGCTGAGATGCCACTTGAAGCTTCCGAGAAAGTCGCGGAGCCACTGATGTAGACCAACGACCTTGATGGCCGGGATCTCCGGGAGAAGGAAGCCCACGAGGGGCAGGATGAGGGTAACGTTGAGGAAAAGTCCAAGTTCCTTCAGCGCGTCCCTGCTTGAGTAGCTGAACTCTGCCAGCGCCAGCAGTGAGAGGAGCGTCAGAACCTCGAAGTACTTCGCGTCCCAGTAGTCAGCCAGGTATTCTGCGTAGGCGACGATGGCACCGCCGATGAGGGCGAGGAGTATTATGAACCTGATGGTTTTCTTCCAAGAAACTTTCTTCCTTGCATCTGCCACCAGCTGAAGGAAGAGCACTGGGTAGCCAAAGGCACCGCTGAGCTTTGTTGCTGCTGCCAGTCCCACTCCGAATCCAGAGAGGTTCCTCCAGCCGTAGATGAGGAGGAAGACGAAGAGCCCGACGAAGAACGCAACGTAGATGTCGAGCATGGCTGCGACCGCAGTCGCCTGGAGTGTCGGGTCAACTGCGACGAAGAAGAGTGCTATGAGCGAGGCGAGGTAGCTCCGGGTTACCCTGTAAGTCGCCAGGAGAACGAGGAGCTGGAGCAGTCCATAGAGGATTATGCCCGGGAGGCGCCATCCCCTTGGGTCGTCCCCGAAGACCAGCATCCCCAGCATTATGAAGTCCTTTCCGAGGAAGGGATGCTCCGTGTTGAGGTAGTTCTGAATGTTATCCTTGTCTGGATAGTGGAAGCCAGTCACAGTGTATGCTTTTCCCTCCGGGATTTTCTTTAGGTAGTCCATGAAAGCCGGGAGGTTCTTCCGCGGGATTTCGACGTACATGCCTGGGAAATTCTGATAGACTATAGTCGCCGAGGAGTTCCCGTCGCACATCATCACGGCCTCATCCACTATGTAGCGGTACTTGAGCATGGCATCCTCATTGCTGAATATGATGTTGACTCCTTCATAGCCGTTGTGAATGTAGTGCGGATCCATTCCAAGCAGGTGGAGAGTGTTGCGGGAGGCGGGGACGTACCACACCTCGTCTCCAATGTAATCCTGCAGGCTGCTCTTCGTGGCGGTGTCGTAGGCGTACCAGAGCGATGCCCCTATCATACCGACGGCAAGGAGGAGAAACAGAATGAACTTTACACCAACATTAAACCTTCCGATTTTTACCATGCTACCACCTGGAGTGTTTTGGAGCGTTTCCTTTTAAGTTTTGGGCGAAGCTTTTAAAACCCGGCAGGGCAACGGGATGTGATGATGGCGGAGATCACGGAAGAGCTGATCGAACTCGCGGTAGGGCTCATAAAGAAAGGATATGACAATAGGAGGCTCCGTGCCAAACTCGGGGGGGACTGGGAGCTCATAGCGGAGGTTGCCAGGGCCAGAATAAAGGCAAAGGACAAGTTCTCCCGCTCGGACCTCTGGATGGACATGGAGGGCCTCCGCTACGCCACCCACGAGGTCGTTGCCAGATACCGCGCTGAAAGAATGCGGGAGTTCGGGATAAAAAGCATCGCCGACGTTTCCTGCGGCATAGGAATACAGCTCATCTTCTACGCGATGAACGTGGAAAGGGCCTATGGTATAGACATAGACCCGCTCAAAATCGAGTTCGCCAAACGGAACGCCGAGAAGTACGGGGTTTCGAACATTGAGTTCATTAACGCCGATTCACTCTCACCGGAAACCGTTGAGAAAATCGACGCCGAGGTTATCTTCTCCGACCCGGCAAGGCCCCCTGAAGCCCCCGAGAGAAACCTTGAAGGGCTCCTGCCAAGTCCGCTTAAAATATACGAAGCTTACAAGAAGAAGACGGATTCGTTCATATTCGACCTCCCCCCACAGATGAGGAGGGAGAAAGTCCCCTGGAAGGGCGAGTTTGAGTACATAGGCCTGTTCGGCGCGCTCAACAGGCTCACATTTTACACAGAGCCGCTGGAGAAGGCGGAGCGGAGCGCGGTCATCCTTCCAGCAGGGGCAAGGCTTGAGAGCGATCCGACCCTGGAGAACATCGTGGAGTGGACCGAAGAGCCCAACGAGTACCTCTACGAGATACCACAGGCCGTTGACTACGCGGATTTAATAAACGAGCTCTTCCACAGGCTTCCCGTCGAGGCAAAGATGCTCATGAGGGAGAAAAGGCGCGTTCTGGCAACGGGAAGCGAGCCGGTGGAGAGCCCCTACCTAAAGCGCACCTACCGCGTTCTCGCCGTCCTACCTTTCCACCCGGTCAGGATAAACGACTTCCTAAGAAGGGAGGGCTTTGGAAGGGCCACTCTAAGAATAAGCGTTCCGGAGAGAGATTACTGGAAGATACGGCGGAAAATCGAGGAGAACCTGAGGGGTGAGAGGAGAGCGTTCGTCTTCAAGGTTGGGAAGAGGGGAATTATCGCCGAGGAACTATAGCTCCTCAATTTTGGCGTTTCTAATTTTCTTGGAGCCGATCCTGAGCCCCTTAAAATAGTTTATGTGCTCTTCAGGAAGAAAAACATCGAGCTTGGTCTCCCTTAGGCGTTTTCTCTTCTTCTGAACGTTCTCCGGTTTTTTGACCGAGATCCCCGAGCTTAGAAACTCGTCCAGCTTCCGGTCCATGATTTCAACCAGGGAGAATAGGGGAGGGGGTATAAAACTTTTTCCGAAATGCCATATCGAAAACGTTTTATCCATTCAGTTCAACACACTTCAGGTGGTTTAGATGAGGATCGAAAAGTTGAAGGAGTTCATAGCCAAGAAGGAACTCGACGGTGTTTTGATAACGTACAAGCCCAACCTGTTCTACTTCACGGGCTCCGCCCCGGTTCTCGGCGGCTACCTCGTTGTCACTGCCGATGAAGAGCTCTTCCTTGTTCCCCAGCTTGAGTACGAGGAGGCCAGGAAGAGCTCGAAAGTCCCCGTCGAGTACTTCAAGAAGGGAGCCGACCTGTACGAGAAGCTGAAAGCTTTCAACCTCAAGAGGCTCGGCATCGAGGGCAGGACGAGCTACTCCAGCGTCCAGAACCTCAAGGAGAAGATTGGAGCTGAGGATTTCGCCCTCATTGACGACGTCATCAAGGAGCTTAGAATGGTAAAGAGTCCTGAGGAGATAGAGGTCATAAGACAGGCCTGCAGGATAGCTGACCTAGCAATGGAAACCGCCATCGAGGAGGTACGCGAGGGGGTTAAGGAGAGGGAAGTGGCCGCGAAGATGGAGTACGTCATGAAGATGAACGGGGCGGAGAAAGTAGCATTCGATACGATAGTGGCGAGTGGGTGGCGTTCGGCCCTTCCGCACGGAATAGCGAGCGACAAGGTGATAGAAAAGGGGGATCTCGTCGTCATCGATGAGGGCGCGCTCTTCAACCACTACCACTCGGACATGACGAGAACGGTTGTGGTCGGCTCGCCGAACGAAAAGCAGAGGGAGATATACGAAATCGTCCTTGAGGCCCAGAAGAAGGGTGTCGAATCTGCCAGGCCTGGAATAACTGCCAAGGACGTCGACACCGCCGCGAGGAACGTCATCGCTGAATACGGCTACGGGGACTACTTCATCCACTCAACCGGACACGGAGTTGGCCTTGAAATTCACGAGTGGCCTGGGGTGAGCCAGTACGACGAGACTGTCCTGAAGCCGGGGATGGTGATAACCGTCGAGCCAGGAATCTACATTCCTAAGTTCGGAGGGGTGAGGATAGAGGACACCATTGTCATCACGGAGAACGGTGCCGAGAGACTCACCAAGACGGAGAGGGAGCTGATCTGACTTTTCTCCTTTTTCTGCTAAAACCTTTTATGGATTGGGTTGATCTCTTTTCTGGGAGAGAAATGGAGACGAACACGATAGCCAACTCGAAGGGAATAAACTTTTCAGGGTACTTCACAGTCAGCGAGGAGGAACTTGAAGAACTCTATCGACTACTGGAGGATGCTAAAATGAATGGGAGAAGGCTTGAGGACGTTCTCTTGGAGGTGGGAGGATGCAGATAATTCACCGGGACATAAAGGAAGGTAAGGTCAAAGTGAAGGCTGAGACCCTCGACGACCTCTGGCACCTCTACCACATAATCGACCCGGGGGACACCGTTTACGCCAAAACTCTCAGGAAGCAGGCCCAGAGGGCAGATTCATTGAGGGCTGAGAAGGTTGAGGTCATTCCCGTTTTCCTTGGGGTTCAAGCCGAGAAGATAAACTTCCACAAGTTCGCCAACCAGGTTAGGGTTACAGGACCGATAGTCTACGCCAGCAGGGAAGACGTGCCGCTGGGCAAGTACCACACGATAGCGATAGAGCAGGGGACGGTTGTCACAATCCAGAAGCCCCGCTGGAAGGAGCACCACATTGAGCGCCTTAAGGAAGCGGTTGAGGCCTCAAAGCGCGCCCGTGTGATGATAGTTGTGATTGATGATGGGGAGGCAGATATGGCTCTCGTGAGGGAGTACGGGGTTGAGGTGCTCAACAGCATCCGCCACAACCTTGGGGGAAAGCAGTACAGAACGGACAGGGAGAGCGAGGAGATGAGGTTCTTCCACGACGTTGCGAGAACGATGGAGGAGATAATGAAGCGCGAGAACGTTGAGAAGGCGATCGTTGCCGGGCCAGGTTTTGTTAAGGAGGACTTCTACAAGTTCCTGCGTGAGAAGTACCCGGAACTGGCGAAGAAAGTCGTCATCGAGGATACGAGCGTCACTGGTAGGACGGGCATCTATGAAGTCATAAAGCGAGGCATAGTGGATAAGGTCTACCACGAGAACCGCGTGGCAAAGGAGATTCAGCTTGTGGAGAAGGTGCTGGAAAACATAGCGAGGAACAACGGTTTGGTCGCCTACGGCCTGAAAGAGGTCGAGGAGGCGATTAACTACGGCGCCGTCGAGACGCTTTTAGTCCTCGACGGGCTCCTTAAGGGCGAACTCAGGGGGAAGGTCGAGGAGCTGATGGACGCGGTGAGGTACTCCCGTGGGGAAGTTGTGGTGGTAAGCTCGGAGCACGAGGGTGGGGAAAAGCTGAAGGCTCTTGGTGGGTTGGCAGCTCTGCTGAGGTTCAGGGTGAAGTAATTTCCCTTTTCCCTCGGCAAGACTTCGGAAACCACTAGCGCCAGCAGTTTTTTCAGAAGATTAATTTTATGACCTCCTAATTTAAAAACTCCGTTTTTATTGGTTTATTGGGGCTTTTATGAAGAAAACCTCATCGGAGGAAGGTGCGCTTTAGCAGGCTGTAACTAGAATAGGATGGAGAGCGGAACTCCTGCCAAGAATCCGGCGAATATTGAGCCGACTAAGGAGATTCCGGTAACGGCATCAATGGGCTCCCCTTTACTTGGGCCCATTGTGTACTTTGTGAGAATAAACATCAGCGCAGAGGAGAGCAGGGACACGATTACTGCCTTCCTGTCGAGAAGCTTAACGTCTAGGGCGGCCGCGAGTACTAACACCGTGAGGATGATTCCAAAGATGAGGGCACCCAGACAAAATGGGGTAACGTCTATCGAGCTTTTGCCTTCGTAGTGGAGGTTGGATGAGTACATTGCGACGTCTGCTCCAACGACGAAGGATACGAAGACTATAAAAAGTGCCACCCATGTTGAAGGCTCTCCCGAGAATTTTCCCGTTAAGAGCTTGTTCACTAGCACAAAGACTGTGAGAGATGCCAACAGGGTCACCACAAACGCGAAGAAGCCCGAGATCACGGCTAGTAGGTTAGATACTTTAATGTAGTACTCAGCCCCTGCCACGATGAAGATGGAAATGAGCGCTACCGCAAACGCCGCGCTTGGGTGAGTTAGACCGTGAACCTGCGGATAAAAGAGCCAGGATGGAATTAGGCGGGAGGATGTGAGTTTGGGAAGCCAGAGGAATAAGGGAGTAGCCGGGAGAAACATGGCCGGGCCCACAGGATATCTTATTTCCTCTGAGTACAGGGCCGTCCCCGTTATAACTTGGAGACCGTAGGGAATGAAGGCTAGGGGTCCAAGGGCCATGAAGTAAAGGGCTATGATGTAGACGTCTCCCTCGGCCATTTCCTCGATGACGGTGTTCTCTATGTACCCGAGCATCAGTCCGATGAGGCTCCAGTCCAGGGCGCTTCCCCCAGGCATGTAGTAACTGCTCAGGACTGCCACGGGGAGTGCGGCGAGGAAGACGTAGGTTGCTTCCTTTTCCTTGTTCGCCCCGAGGAGCAGGGAGAAGGCAACGAAGAAAATTGCAACTAAAAAGCTGTAAATTATCCTTCCGTAGTTTCCTACGAAGAAGCCTATAAAAGCCGAAATGGCAAAAATAGGGAATATAACGAAATCTCTGAAGTCGGTCCACGCGAACAGGAGAAGTACGAGTCCTATCCCCTCGACCATGTTCACTTTGGAGTCAGAACTAAAGGTCTCATTCAGAAAATAGATGCTAGCTATGAGTAAGTATATGAACCCTATGTCCCTCCACCAGTAGGGGTCCTCCTCTGCTGTAGTTCCGGAGCTCATCGAATGTTGTGGATGTTTATGGTTTAAATGGGTTTCTATCGACTTAGGATTTTGGGGAGAAATATTAATAACAACAGCAGTCTAACTGTAGGAGGTGATGCTATGAGAGCCTACGTGACCACCGTGGGGACTTCCCCCCAGGCCGTTCTTAACCCTCTGTGGTACCTCATGGAGGTTAAAGGCTGGATTCCGGATGAAGTTTACCTGTTTTGGAACGATGGAGTTACCAGACACCTGGAAACTGCAGTGAAACTCATAAAGCGGCTCTCAAGAGCGTACGGGGTCGATATAAAGCTCTATGCAGGCGAGGGCGAGAAGTTCAGGGAGGAGGACCCCGTTGAATTCAGGGAGAAGGTGTCGGCACTGCTGAAGAACCTCAAGGAGAATGAGTATGAGGTGGTGGTCGACATAACCCCCGGGAGGAAGTTCATGAGCGCCCTCCTTCTGGGAGCGGCTTACGGTGTTGGTGTCAGCGAGGTGACCTACCTGCACCTCTCGGAGTGGACGCGCTACATCGGGGGGCTTCTGTTCGAGATACCGATCGTGAAGCAGGAACTGTTCACGATGAGGGAGCTCACGGGTAGAAGGGGGAGTATCAGGTGGCCGGGCAGGAGAAGGGGCGAAGCCAAGAACGTGAAAACCGACAGGAAGGGTTTGATGGCGGTTCTGGATTCGTTCTATCTGGACGGTGAGAGGAAGTTTACGGTGAAGGTCTCGGGGAAAATCATCGGGGACGTGTCCCTTGGGGAGGACGTGGCTTACCGCGTTCCCCGGAACATCGACCTCAATGACGGGCTTCACGGGGACGTGGGAATACTGAAACAGGCCCTTATAGCTGGGGGAATGGTGCCCGTTGTCAACTGGAGCGAGCTGATTGGGCTCGTCAAGACATTGAAGTCCGGCGGGAGGCCCGTTTACATCGGCTTCGATACAAACGCCCTCCTCATGAGGATGGCGTCGCGGGTTCTCGATGAGCCCGCCTTGAGAGAGCGGAACAATCTGATAGTAGATTTTGTCTACTCCGACGAGGTTCAGGTTGAGGTCAGCAGAATAGCCAACGGGTACAAGCTGCCCTACGATAGGGAGCTCGGCAACTTCTCCAACCAGCCGGGTCCGAGGGCCAGGCTCGGTGCCCTGGGGGTCGTGGAGCTTGAGAACCTCAGGGATGCCGGGGCAGAGAGGGCAAACTCAAAGGAAACCTTCGAGGGGGACACCAAGATAGCCCTCGACTACAAGGCCTTTGCCGAGGAGAAGCAGGCCAACGTCATCGTGATAACACTCGACGACAGGGCCTATGCCCAGATGAGTGCGCTGAAGGGGAGCGGGCTGGTACCGTTTAAGCTCGATGTTCCCTTTTCCCTCGGCGAGACCTATGGGGGATCATGGGGGGTCATGAGGGACACCCTCTACACCCTCGCCGTCACGCTCGGGGAGATACAGGCCGGACGGAGCAGAATCCTTGGAGTCTGGCCAGGGAAGGGGGAGCCGGACTGGAGGGCCGAGAGGGTTGAGGTAAGTGGGTTCAGGCACAGCAGGATACTGGAGGCCTTAAAATGAGCGGTGAAAACCCGGGGCAGAAGAGAAAAGTGCTGGCGTCTGCGTTCATAATCGGAACGGCCTTGCTTATGTTCGTCCCGGACACGATGTTCAGAAAAAGTGAAGGCGAGCACCTGCTCTTCGTTTTCATTTCCATTGTTCTTTTTATTATTTCCTTGATACTCGCTGAAAATGCTGGATGGGGCTTTAGGGGCAATAAAAAACCGCTGATCGGGGATTTCGTGAGGCTCTTCCTGTCGAGGTACTTCGTCGGGGAGATGACGACATCCCTCTACGGGCTCCTAATCTTCGTGGTCTTCGCGGCCATACTGACGGCGTGGCTTCCCGACAGCATAGAGAACGAAAACTGGGTTTGGACAGTTGGTTTGGCGTTCTACTTCCTCGGAACAATATTCCTGACGGCGTGGGTTTACCCCGCACCGAAGAAGGAAAAGGAGAGGTCGAACAAACCCGTCCCGACGAAGTACCTGGTCTACGGCCTGAGCAGGCCCACGAACTGGGAAATACTTGAGAAGATCAGTCCCGACTGCAGGGAGCTCAGGAGGAACATCCCCTTTAAGAAGGAAAATAACGAGTGGAGGGCCCTGACAGAGGAGGAGATAAAAGAGCTCCAGGAGAGTGATCGAGGAGGAAGACCGCCTGTTCTCAACCTGGTTCCCCTATACGCCTCGCTCTACTACAGGAGGAAGAGGCTTGAGGGAGTTTACCTCCTCATAACTGATGATCATATCGCGAAAAGCGAAGACGTGAAGAAGTACCTCAGAGAGTTCTTTGAGAGGGCCTCCTCCAGGGAATGCCTGAACGTCGGCTTCACCGTGCACTGGTGGGATGGGGGAACCCTGGAAATAGGAAACGGGGAGGAGAGGAAAGTTGAGGTAAAGTTCGTGCACGTAAAAACCGGCCAGAACGTCAGGGAAGTCTTCAAGGAGATATTAAACTCGGAGATAAACGACATCATTGAGCAGGACAGCGAGGAAGTAGCATTCAACATAACGGGTGGAACCGCGGCAATGAGTGCCGCCATGATGCTCCACGCCGTCAGAGGGGACGCCCACGCGGAGTACATGTGGCAGGGAAAGCAGTACTTCAACCACGAACCCGTGGAAACGCAGGAGAAGCAGTACTCCAACGGCGAACACAAGGGGACGCTGGCCGCAGTGGACGTTGACATCTTCGACCTCGACGTCCTCGTGAGGGAGATGAGGGAGTACTTCGAGAGGGAATACGAGAGGAAGCTGCATGAGAAGTAGCTCCACAGGAAAAGATTTCAGTGGAGGAGCCTTTTCCTCTCCTCCTCAAGCTTTACCCTCTCGGCGAAGACTTTGAGGAACTCTATCAGGGTTTTTGCGTTCTCCTTCGTGTAGACCAGCCCAAGCGTCATTCCCGGAAACTGGAACTCGGCAACACTCTCGTAGAGGGTGAGAACAGCGGTTTCGCCGGCCTCGGCGCCGAAGAGCAACTCAAGAAGCTCGCTGCCTCCCTCAATCTCGACCTCATACCTTGGATAAACCCTCATTCTCGCCACAAAATCACCTCCCAAACTTTTTACGGAAAGAAAAGAAAACTTACAGGAGGGCCTTCATCTCCTCCGGCGTGAGAACCTTCTCGGAGTACTTGGCTATGAGGTACGCGAGGGCGAGAACGTTCTCCTTCGTGAGTTTGAGCCTCACACTCCCAAAATCACTCTGCAGAAGGGCGTAACCGGGGCGGAATACCATCGAGATTTCAACGGGGCCGTCCGGAGTGTCGAGTTCGAGAACGTAATATTTCAAATCCACACCCCTCAAGAGAACACCTCCGGGAGTTTTTTTATTCTATCCAGAACGCTGGGAAGAAGAGCCACTGCCTCGCTAAATTCCAGGGGAGTTCCTGAAACGGCAGGATAATGGAAGTAGCCTGGAGTTTATAAAGTTTTCGGTCAGGGGCCGGTGGGAAACGTTTCCTCCCAGGCCCCAATCTCTGCTGCGTACTCCCCAATGGGAATGAATAACATGGAAAAGATGGCATAAGCGACGAGCGCGACCATTTCAAAGACGTAGTACCAGTGCGCCAGGAAGAAGCCCGCGACCACAAACGGCACGATGCCGGCGGCCCCGCTGGCCTTCTCAACGGTGCCCGTGTTGTAGAGGAGAAGGGCGGTGATGAAGCCGTTCACGACGCCAGCCGCAATGAGACCGAGGGAGACGTAAACCGGGGGTATCAGGAGGACTGCGAGGATGCCGGCCATCTTCAGGTTGAGGGTGAGCTTCTCCCCGAGGAAGTCGAGCAGGTACGGTAACCCCTCAGCGGCTTCACCCACGCGGTACAGAAAATCCCCAACACGCTCCGCGAGCATATGCATCACGTTCCAAACTTTTACAAGTACCCCAGAGGGGGTAGCCTTGCAGTATCGCACTCTCAAACACCATCTTAAAAACGTTTGGATTCCTGAAACATCGGCCTTCCAAACCAAGCCGGCCCGGAAAAATAAGAACTGCAAATTGAGGTATACCCACACCAGTAGGTACGTCTCCACACATCATAGTTCTGAAACAACCTGAAACATAAGGAAAATACGACAGGGAATAGAGGAAACAAACCTCAGGGTTTCCACACATCATAGTTCTGAAACAACTTCAAAACATGGTACTACATCCTACAGTTCGGCATGCCGCTCTGGTTTCCACACATCATAGTTCTGAAACAACGACAAAATATGATAAATATAGGATAATCTGCCACAACGACGCGTTTCCACACATCATAGTTCTGAAACAACGAAAAAATCTGGAGGTAGGAAGATGAGACATATGGGGAAACTTATAAAGTTTCCACACATCATAGTTCTGAAACAACACGACGATGTTTTCGGAGGGACAAACATGAAGTGTTTTGGCAGGTTGTTTCCACACATCATAGTTCTGAAACAACGGTTCACTTTTTTGTCCCTTTGGACATATACGTTATTGTAAGAACTTCTTATAAGCTTTTCGCTCCTTTGACGGTCGGAAAGTTATGGTCACGGGGCTCTTCTATGGAATCATCGGCCATAGTAACCCCTTAACTTGGGGAACCTCAGGGCTTTTAGGGCTCGGTAGGGGAAGCCAGAACGATGGACGGTAACTGCAGGGCAGATCCCCGTTTTGTCGCGCTGAAGAAGGACAGTACCCGGAAATCACTCCACGTATCTTCCGGGAACGTCCCCTGTTCTGTCGGAGGAACCGTTAGAATGCCCCGAATTAACGCCCTCAGGAAATAGTTGGATTTTGGCCTTTTTGAAATTTAAAGCCTTGTAGAGTCCTTTTCCCTTTGAAAAAGAGAAAACAGCCGACTTTAATTTCCAAAGTTCAACTAATTACGTTTAAAAATTGTAAAATTGAAAAGTCCTCTCGCCAGTTATTTTTGTTATCAGGGGTATGGCATAGCATATCCCTCCATCTATCTCCTTTGATACGCCCGATAACAACTAAAGGAGGCCGAACGTTCCCCCCATAGGGGCGTCTTCCAATGTAGTTGGATTTCGGTTTTCTCGTTAATCAGGTTAATACAACCGGAAGAAAAGGCGAGTGCGGTGGTGTTCCAATCGTTTGAGCAAGAAAAAAGCAAAAAGATACGCTTAACGGGTGGTAGCCTTTGTATGGTGGCTTTTGCGTCACTTCCACCAGGGTTTGAAGGCCCTGTACGTGGACCTTCCGAGGAGGTGCCTCTTCAGCTTTCTCGCCTCATAATCCATCATGAAGCGGTACGTCATGCTCCTCTTCCAGGGCTTGTAATAGACGGTCCTCCTCAGGGTGTCGGTTAGGGCCGAGAGTAGCTTTCTCTTGCCCTCCCGTGAGAGGTAGACGGCTTTTCCCTTCTTCACGAAGTCAGACTTTGAGAAAATACCGTTTTGGAGGGCTTCTCTGATCGTGGAGAAGACGTAGAGGGGCTTGAAAACGTCGGCCAAATCGAGGGGCAGGGAGTGCCTCCTGTCGCTGGCAGAGTGGAGGTAGCCTATCGACGGGTCGAGGCCGGCTTTAACTGCTGAGGAGAACGCCAGACCATAGACAACTGCATTAGTGTAGCTTATGAGGGCGTTCACGTCATCTCCGGGCGGCCTTCTTGTCCTTTTAAAATCTTCAACGCCAATGGCTTCCCCGAAGTAGCGGTAGTAGTGGGTCCAGAGTTCCGCCTCCTTCCCCATGACTTCATCGACGGTTTCACCATCGACCTTAACCGAGTTCAGCTTGACCGGATTGACCCCCCAGCGGGAGAGCGTGAAGGCCATCGTGTTCTGGATTCCCTTAACTATCTCCCTCGCGATGTGGAGCCTCTTTTCCGGGTCGAGGTGGTGCTCAGCCTGGGCCAGGTGGAGCTTTCCGCGCGGGGAGGCGTCGTTGATGAAGGAGCCCTTGTAGTCGCCTTTAACCGTGTAGAAGTGAACCGGAATACCCTTGTCGCTCAGCAGGTCAATGGCCCCGCTCGTGAGCGAGACCCTGGAAAGGCAGTGTATCTCCTCGACCTGGGCGAGGGGTATGGCCCTCTTCACGAGCTCGCCGACGAAGAAGAGCGCGTTTTCCTCCCTCTCAAGCTTCCCATGCTGGGTGATGAAGAGCGGGTACTTCATGGGGGACACCCCCAATAGTACAACCACAAGGGTAAAAGCATTTTGGTGGGGATTGCCTTTTTCTCCCGAAAGCCCCATACCTTGGAGCTGGGGGGAGTTTGAGGTGTCGTGCACGTTGATAACATTAGCTTTAGGAAATGTAAAGTTAGGGGATTGGGCGGGCGAAAATAGTGCATGCAGTAGCTTTAGGGAATGTGAAGCTGTGGTGTGAGAAGAAGGGGGTTCACTCGTCATGTGGCGTACACAGTTTTTGCAAGGTGAGAAAAGGGTGGCACATTTTTGGTTTAACGTGTGCGAGAAGGTGAAACAGTTTTTCGAATTAAATTTGAAAAAAAGTAGAAAAACATGAAATGTTGGGGTGCAACTATAATACGCGTGAGAAACTCACGCGTGTTCACGTAGTTTTGCCCGTATTTTTTTGTTGCTGTGCATAATTTTGTTGCAGGTTTATCATTCCTGCCTGCGTGAACTACCCCGTCCTTTCGGGCGGGGCTTCCTGCTTCATAAGGAAGACTTGCCCCGTGACAACAGCCTCATAAGACACGACACGGGGTAGAGGTCTTCCCTCCACAGGCAATCCGGGTCGTCCCAACCCTTCATCCAAACCTTTTCTCAATATGTTGAGGGAAGCGTTCAAATCCCTATCCATCACCAGCCCACACTTCGGACAGCGAAAAATCCTCTCCGAAAGAGGCAATTTCTCCACTACAAATCCACAACGGGAGCAAGTCCTCGAAGTGTAGGCTGGCTCAACGAAAACAACCCTCCGACCAGCTCTCTCAGCCTTGTCGGAGAGTATCCTAATGAAAGCACCGAGAGAAGAATCGAGCAGATGGCGGTTGAGGTTTTTATGACCGTTCTCAACCATATTCTTCGCTTTTAGTTTCTCCACGACAATGACATCATAATTCCGGACGTAGTAGAGGGCGAGCTTGTGCAGGAAGTCCCTCCTCTGATTGGCCAGCTTCTCATATGCTTTGGCCAGCTTCACCCTCTCTTTTTCCCAGTTCTTTGAGCCCTTTTGCTTCCTTGAGAGCCTTCTCTGTATTTTCTTAATTTTTTCAAGGGATTTCTCAAGGAACAGCGGGTTCTCAAAAGCGTTACCGTCGCTATCAACGACGAAATTGGCTACTCCCAAATCAATCCCGACTGCTCTACCTGTTTTGGGTAGCGGTTCTGGTTCTTCCTCGACCTGAAAAGTAGCATACCACTTCCCAGTCTTCGTCCGCTTTATGATTACACCATTAACAGTGCCCTTAATTCTCCTATGGAGCTTTATGGGGACTTCTCCAATTTTGGAGAGGTGCAGTCTCTTCTTCTCCTCGTCAAGCTTGAAACCGCTTTGGTTGTAGTTCAGCGACTTCCAGCTATTCGGTGAGGTCTTGTATCTAAGCCCCCCAACTTTATGTCCGTTCTTTTTTAGAGCCTTCAGGACGGTTAGGTTGTTCCAGAGCTGGTGGTTCACCATTTGGAGGACTTTGGAGTAAACTTCCTTGAGTTCGGGATTTTCCTTCTTTAATTCAACGATTAGCCTTTGGGTGTCGGTTCTCCTTAGCGAAGGGTTTTCCCGTATTGTCCTCAATAACTCGTTGTAGAGCCAGCGACAGACTTCCATATGTTGGAGCATCTTTTCCTGCTGTGCTTTTGAGGGATAAATTCTGAAGCGGTAGGAACGCATCAACTCTTCTCACCTTGGCTCTCAACGTAAGCTTTGAGAACGTCGAGGGTCACCTGTCCAGAGGTTGCGAGGAAGTATGAGGGCGACCAGAAGGCGTTTCTCCAGAGTTTTTCTTTCACTTCCGGGAAGTTCCTGCGTATTTCCCGTGACGTGATTGTCTTTAGGGCGTTGATGTATTTTGGTATGTTGAGGGTGGGTTTTGCCTTGAAGAGGATGTGAACGTGGTCTTGGTCTGTCTCGATGGCGAGAACTTCTACCTCGTGGGTTTCTGATATTTCGTGGATTTTCTGTTTGAGAAAGTCTATTATCCTATCATCTGTAAAAACTTTTCTGCGGTATTTTACGACTAAAATGAGGTGGTAGTAGAGCGAATAGACTGAGTGTGCTCCTTTGTCAATTTTGTATTTCATAGTTATCCAAAATTTGTACAACTATGAAAGTATCTAAGGGTTTAGGGCTTTCATCCCCTCCCTTTCGGAAGGGGACTTCCCGCCAGAATAGGTTAAAATTCGGGACATCAACGTGCACCAACATTATGACGGAGAATGAACTTTGGGGCCCTGTTTTGTTGTGCAGTTTTTCCACTGAATCTTTCATTACCGCCTATAGTTCAAAGGTTCCTCTTCGTCGGAGCCCTACCCCCCGAACGAACCCTTTTTGCACTTCCCTTTTCAGGTGGGGGGTGAAGGCAGAACACCCGCAGCACGGATCCCTTCAGAAGACCTGAAGCTGCCGACCTCTTTCCCGGCAGGCCCCACCGGGACGGGCAGAGGGGCCCAGGAACTTTAGAAAATGTAAAACAAATTGTTCACATAGAAAAGGGGATACGAGGAAAAGCCCCCGGAAACGCGGAATACTCTTTCTTCACGCCTTGCTTTGGCAGTTCTGAAACCATTCTCCCATTTAAGTGATACACTTGAGTATGTGGTGTCCATGTTTTCTAGACCGAGGGTAGCTCGGAAACGGAACTGGAGGAGCTCCTCAAGCCCGATCTCTCCCACAGCTTACATTTTCCAGACCGAGGGTAGCTCGGAAACGAAGATCAGGGAACCACCAAGGAAATCCCCGTGCTCGCCAATTTTCCAGACCGAGGGTAGCTCGGAAACCGGTAGCGTCAAGGAAATCCCCGTGCTCGCCATAGAGCTATTTTCCAGACCGAGGGTAGCTCGGAAACTGGCGCCGGAAAAAGCACCCTCGCGAAGAAGGTTGTGAAATTTTCCAGACCGAGGGTAGCTCGGAAACGGGGTTTGCCAAACCAAGGACACCTCGTACATGGGAGGCAATTTTCCAGACCGAGGGTAGCTCGGAAACGGTTAACTTTTTTGCCCCGCTGGGCAGGTAAAGTGACGAACTCATTCCTTATAAGTATTTCGGTTCTCTGACGGCGTGGAAAATAGGGCACAGGAGGGCTTTTTTCGTATTAACTTCCATAGTAAAAACGCCATCTGGGATTGGGTGACCCTTCTTCTTTGGAACCGCCTTCCGGAAATCGTCCTTGGATCCAATGGAGGATTTTTAACGCTCTTAACCAAGAATTGGCCTTTTTCCTCGGAAATTGTTCCACGTATATTCTTTGAAAACGCCCCGTTAGCCCAAAGAAGCCGGGAGAGGCCCCCGATCGGAGGCGAAATAGAAATAGTTGGATTCTCGCCTTTTTACAAAAAACGGTGTTATTCTAACCGATTTTGGTTGGAAAGTCAGTTTCCCCGGACTTTGATTTTCGAAGTACGAATTTTAACTTCTCAACATTGTAAAATGGAAAGGCGCGTGGAGGCCCTAAAACTCAAAAAGGAAAGATTTCATTGGAGATCGCCCCACCTATCTCAGCTATCGTGCCTGAAAAAGGCAATAGAACTGGCTTCGTTCCTTCCCTTAACTTCCATCTGGGGGTAGTTGGATATGGCTTCTCCAGTGTTTTTCAGGTTTGTGGGTGGGTTATGATGGCAATGCGGCCTTTTAACCCTGGAAATAAGATGGAAAGGAGTTATATAATGTTGTCAAATTTATCGGGGGGTTTCTCGATGTGGAAGCTTTTAATTACCTTATCGCTGGGCAGCCTGTAGAAGAGTACCGAGTCCTCTTCCTCGTTGATGACCGAGCTCAGCTTCCTCATCAGCTCCGCCAGTTCCGAATCGCTCAACCAGCCCTCAAAGACGCTCCTCTGCCTCCACTGGAGGTACCCGCGGAGTATCTTGTGGATCCTGGCAACGCGCTTCTCGTTGATGTCGTAGACGACTATGTAGTAGCTCGCCATACCGACCACCAAGAAAGAGGTAGAAAACCAGAAGGCTCGCTTTTATTGCACTTCCTTAAGACTCCCGTTACGGTTTTTCTATACTTCCCCGAACTTCCCGTAGCCGAGGCTCGTCTTTGCCCCGGCGCCGTGTTCCTTCAGGGCCAGTTTGAGAAGCTTTTCCGCTTTATTGACGAGCTCTTGATCTTTGCACGTCTTTGACCTGCCAACGGCGAAGAGGAACTTTACTCCTTCCTTCACGGTGATGAAGGGCACGGGCACGGGGTCGTACCAGTCCCCGGGCGGGTTCGCGTTTCCCTCCCCCTGGTAGTAGGGCCCGTAGTGGGGGTTCATTATGTCGAACTCCAAAACTTCACCGTTGGAGGATTCGAGGGGTTCAGGATAGGGGAGTGCATCGAAGAAGACCACAGAACCCTCTTTTTCTGTCGTCCCGAACATTGTGACTGCGGTTTGTGCAATTTTTCTCACAGGAATTTCTTCTGGGATTGGTTCTCTAAGGAAGATCCCGAGGAACTCCTCAAGCTGTTTTGACCTACTTTCTACCCTGACCCTTTCGGGGAAGTTATCCACTGCTCCACCGTTAAGCCATCCCTGAACATTTCCAGCGCACTCAAAGAAGTCGTTGCACAGGTTTGAATGTTCTGTTAGAATTTCAGCCAGCATCTCGATGACGTAGGCCCTCGCAACCCCTTTCAGGGCCGAGCCAGGGATGTATGGAACGCCGTAGTTTCGCATCAGCCTGATACTCACCTCGTAAACGCTCTCGTCTCCGAGGCCGACGACGAGCCTTGAGGTGTTTTTCATATCAATATCCAACTTCTTTGCCTTGAGCGAGTCGAGCATTTTCTTATGCTCTTCGAAAAACTTCCTATACAGCTCACGTGCCTCCTTGGTCATCCGCAGGGCTTCAGGAATGTTCTGGAGAGCCTTGATAGAGGGCTTTTTGGAGCCGTTTTTGTCCACCTCAAAGGGGGCATATTTCTCCAGCTTGAGGGAGAGGTTGTCAACTCCCCTCAGTGGGTCGTGTAGGAGGTTCAACGTTTTCCCTGGGACGACGTATTTGATCCGTTTTTCGTCTTTATCTCTCGCTCTCCGATTGTTTTTTCTTGGTGGATGCCCCCTATCCCTCCTGTTGCGGTCGGGAGGACGGCCCCGATAATTTTTCCGGGATCCGTACATATCAATCACCGTTCTTGTCCTCTGCCAGCATCGCGTCGGCGAACCTCTTGAGCCAGCTGAGAAGGGCTATTGCCTCATCCGTTAGCACGATTGCCTGAGTTCCAGATGCGTTCATGTAGAACCTCAGGGGGTCTTCACCGCCGGTGACCTTCATGGCGAGCCACTCACCCAGATGCCTGTAAAGGTAGGCGTAGGCCCTCTTGTCGCCCTCCTGTTCATTCTTGGGATCGAGAGAGCTGTGGTCAACGGCCTCGTTCTTATCGAGTTTCGAGAGGTAGAAAGCAAGTGTCTGCCCGAGGCCGTTTGTCAGTATCATGACGGGGGCACTCTTCACGTAGGATCTGTAGCGTCCCTGGGTCTTGGTGTCCTCCCTCTTAACATCTGAGACTTTCTCGTAGGCAAACTTTGCCCTCTCCTGCTCGATGCTTCGCAGATCCATGCTATCACCCCAGTGTTATCTTAACGAAGCCTTTGCCCACCGTCTCGTCGCCACCGAGCTGGAGGAATTTGCCGTTGAAGGCTTTAACAAGGGCCTCCTCTACTTCCTCCACGGTCACGTTTGATTCCTTCTTCCTCGGCTTTGCCACGGCCACCACGGAATACATCACCGTGTCTCTCGGGAGGAACTCCTCGTACCAGAGGCCACCCTTCTTCACCGTGCCTGTATTGGTGTCAATTGCCACCCTTGCGACCACCTCGGTCGAGAGCTTCACAAAGGCCGAGAACACGTCGTCGGGGACTATGGCAAGTCTCTTGAGAAGCTCGTCCTTCTCTATCGGGACGACCTGAGAGATGACGTTGGCGAGTCCTGAAAGATCCCTTGGATCGTCGGTTGTTAAGGAAATCTCCTCCAGGACTACGTTCTTTCCTATTAGAAGGGAGGAGTTATTATGAACCACTGCCTTCCCTGCTTCCAATGTGGGAATGGATGCCTTAAACTCCCTGCCAGTCAGTTCCATGTCCCTTTTGAACCTCCCAAGCACCAGCGGCGAGGTAATGTAAGCAAAGACCCCCTTGGCGCTCCTAACAGGGAACAGGAGCACCTTGGCGTCCCCCACTGCCACCGCTCCTGCGTGCCCGGGGGCCGTATTCGCGTTTGGATCCGGCCCAAATATAACCGATTCAAGCTCCCCGTCTTCTTTGAGCTCCCTGAACGCACTCCGTAGTGCGCCTTTGAGACTCTGTCCCCATATTACGGGGAATCCCGTGTGCCGCTCCCTTTGGATTGGCAGGTCTATCACGCTGACCTCCGAACCGCTCCCCGCGTGGAGCGGAGTCATCGTGTAGATTCCCAAAACGAGTTTCTTCCCGTACATCTACCCCACCTCCTTAATGGGTATCACATCACCCGGTTCAACACCCGGGACGTGAGATTCAACCACAACCGCTCCCCCCAGCCTGGGGTCATAAGTGGCCACCCAGGCCGTTGGGTGGTAAAAATGAACGAGAAAGCCGTAGAGCCATATCGGCCCTCTTCCTGTGAGGATGATGCCTTTTTTAGCATTAACTTTGGGAGGTTTGAGCTCCTTCAGGATGGAGGGCTCTATTACTCCCCCAGTTTCAAGGCTGACGATCGTGTACTTTTCGGCTTCCCTCGTCTCAAACTTCACCGAAATCAGCCTCCTCAAGGATTCCTTTTTCATCAGCCCACTTTTTCCAAGCAGAGGAGTTCTTGACCTTAGTTCCGGCAATCCTTGAGAACATCTCCAGAATCCTGTCCAACATTTCCCCCTTCTGGAACATATTGTCCTCGACGCTTACTAGGTAGCGAGTCCCCAAAAGTTTGGGTATAAAGGTTTCATCGTATCCGCGATTTTTCTTTTTAAAAATGTCAATAAGCTCATTTTTCGATATGCGTTCTCTGTTCCCTTTAATAAACAGCGTGGCGAGTTCCCGCAGGATAGTCCCAAACCCCAGATCCAAGGGCGGAAGGTCGTACCACCTTAGAATAAGATCTCTAACCACCTTCCTAAGCTCATACTCGGTGGAGGGCTTCTCGATCCAGGAGGGTTCCATCATCTTGGCGTTGCTTTGAAACACGTAATAGTATCTGCTTGGAACCATCGTGTACGCTCCGGCAAGCAGGAGAGCAAGGTTCATCTGGTTGGAGCCGCCGATTAGGTTCAACCAGACTTCCTTCCTCCTCAATCCCTCCAATGTCACTCCCATCTTGTAGAACGCATCTTCAAAGCTCTGATAGTCCGTCCTTACAAGGTACAGCTTCTTGGGCGGTCTCAGATCAACCGAAAACCTGTCTTCAAGGTAGCCGATGAGCTTGTTGATGTAGCGAACTATGGGCTCTTTGATGGGCTCTGGCCTGTTCTTGCTCTTCATATCAAACCAGTTCGATTTGTACAAGAGCTTAAACTTATCATCTATAACCTTACCATCTATAACCTCAGGAGAGTCAAAAACTATCACGTACTCTGGCATTCCACGTGTTTTTTCATAGCTTCCCTTTCTCTCACTCTCCCCGGAGCCTGCAAAGAAATCCTGGGCTTCCTTAATCCCAAGCTGTGCACCTGCTTGCAAGATATAGACGATCGAGAGGGGCATTGTGAGTGCCCCCGGGCTTTTTCCAAGACCCGAAATGTGGTAAACCCCCATCTGTTATCACCCCCTGAATTTTCCAACAAAAACAAGGCCGTAACCAAACTCCTTCATTTCCCCTATTTTTGGAGCGACAGTTACGTTCCCTTCCGCTCTCATCCACACGACGGTTCCAGCTGGGAGGGCCCATCTGATCGGCTTTGGCTTCTTCTCCTCCATATCCCATCCGGTAACTGGGATGGGCCTGTCAGTGAAGATCTTGAGGACTTTAGCTCCTTCAATTTCTTTTTCGAAGAACTCAGTTACACTGTTCCCGTTGATAATCAATGGTGTTGCAAAGTAGAGCTTGAACGTTTTACCTAGTTCTATGGGCTCGCTATTCAATGGAAATTCTTCGGTTTCGGAGGGATGGATCTTAAATTCCGCGAACCTGCTTTCCCCTCCAAGCTTCAGTATCCCAGAACTTCCAAGGACTTTTTGAAGTTCTTCTTCATTTTTAGATACATAGACAACAATTCCAGCGTTCTCTTTGAATCGTAGGGTAGTTATTCTGTAAAGGAGGCCCTCCTCTGTGGTTTTAGCGCTGTTAAGTCCTATACCGACCCTGACTTCATTCTTATAAACCTTCTCCGGCTCTATGATATCCTCCTCCATAACCCCTGGACTTAAAGTGCCACCGAGGTAGTCTTTCAAGGTTCCGTAGTCAATGAATCCATTCGCCGGGGAGAAGTGGAGAGTCCTCTTTCCCTCCCGAACGGCCATGACTGCCCAGTTGTCAGGGTTGTCAGAGGGCGTTTTGTGGGGTTCCAAAAACGCCAGCTTCTCCTCGGCTTCAACCACGTCCATCGGGATTCTGAAGAGAGGCTCATCGTTCAGGCTGAAGAATGCTCCCTGAATTGAAAAGTTGGGCTTTTTGTTTTTGAGATCAATCAGCTTTCTCCTCTCTTCTGTATGGTAGAGGAATCCCATTATGGCCCCCGCTATCGTGTGGGGCATCGGCTCAATGCTCTCGGCGACATGGTTTTCCCCGGCCGAAAAGTCCCTGCTCTCCCTGAAGAACAGGACATCATAGGGGGTTATCGTCATCTTGATCATAGGCCCACCCCCATCTCCTTGAGGATTTTCAAAAGATGCGCCGCCCCGCGGAGCTGTTTTCTCAGGACGATGCCTGCTATCCCAGGGGCTTTACCGCTGGGAGCCGCCGCTGTAAGTTTCTCCTCCAATTTGAAAATCCAAAGGGAGCTTTCACGCCCCTTGAATAACTCATTGAGACCGTTCTCGACCTCTTGGTATTCATCACTGACCCCTTCCCTCTCTGGATCGTCAACCACGACGCTTTGTATGAGCTCATTGAACCTATTTACGAGATCTCTAAGCGTTTTATCTCCCCTGAATCCACTCCTCTCAAGGTCTTCCTTGGAGAGTTTTACCCTCACGTTCCTCGCGACCCATAGGAATTCAGCGAGCCTCTTGAAAACCCGTTGTTGGGATTTCTCGTCTTTTTCATAGTTCGAGTGCCTCCCCATTTCGTATTTGAGGAGGTTGATTATGGCCTTTGGCTCGTTGGGCCAGACTTCAATGCCCTCCGCTATCTCATAGATTATCCTGTTGCTGAGTCCACCTTCTTCATTACCGAGCTCTTCCAGAAGGTTCTGAAGTGGCTTTCCAAAGACTCCCCAGTTGAGGGAAACCCTGTAGTATGAACCGCTGTGCTTGAGGTAGCCCACGGCGAGAGCGTTTCTTCCGCTCTCCTTCGCGAGGTGCTCCATCTCGTTGACCCGCCTCACCGCCGAATAGAGGGGCTCCTTGTAATAGAGGAAAAGGAGACCAGCACTCATGCTCCTCGTCTTGCCCTGCAATGGTTCAAACTCCTCCCAGTCTTCCCTGAAGGTTTTCTGAAGTTCGAAGACAAGGGAAACGGCCTCGTTTGCCGGCACGAGGGCGAACACGTCATCTCCACCTGCGTAAAGCAACTCGGCTCCGTGAGAATCACTCAATAAAGGAACGGCGTTGACGGCGAAGTTGCTGAGGGAGCGGGTTATGCCTATGTGAACCGTTGGTGTTACAGGGCGGTTTATCCTGGGAACCGCATTGGATACCGAACTGTGGGCGTATTCCTCAAGTGTCTTCACGGCCTCCGTCCCGCTTATTACCTTACCCATGTTGTCCCCGTCCATCTTGAGGATGGCATAGTATTTAGGAGGTTCGCCGATAATCTTTGAAAGCTCCTCAACTAAAGACCGAATGGCGTCAACGCTTACCCCTCTAAGGCGGGAGTCATTCTCATCGGTACCATATGCCTTAGCAAGGGACTTCAAATCTCTCAGGTTCTCTATGTAGAAGACCTCGCTGTTGGGCGCCAACCTTCCAAAGGGTATAAGGAGAGCAGTTGCAAGCTTGTCAATTAGAGCCCTGATATCAGGGGATTTTACGCCACCGAAACTATGCCGTTTCCCCCCTTCAATACCAAGCTCCGCCAGTACCTCGTCGTAGACATCTGCCCAGCTAACTGGACGGGATTTTCCATCTGGATCTGTGATGTAGAGTTTATTGGTTTCCTTGAGCTCTATGGCCTTTTCCGTTGGCTTGGCTATCGCAACTTCGCTAACGGATCTGAAAGACATCCTGTCAAGGTACTTCCCCTCAAAGTGATCCTTGACTAGCTTTCCAATTTCCTCACCACTCTTGTGAACAATCCAGTAATCCTCCTTCCACAGGGCGTAGAACCTGTGGTAAAACCTCTTTGCCAGGCAGAGGAGACAGAGCCTCTCTCCCTTCTTGACGTCGTAGATTCCATTGTTGTGAAGATATTCCACGAAGTTCGCCCACTTCTCCCTGACATCTGGGTATGGAGAGTTTCCACCGATCGCCAGGTGCTCACCGCAGAGCATGCACTTGAATCCCCCATCTTCCCCTGGGCGGACGTAGTCCCTCGACTTGAAGTCCGTGGCCTGGTCAAGGAGGAGGAAGAGCTCAGAGTATGAGTGGATGGGGCTCTCGGTGCCATCTGGAATTGCCCCTAGGTATTTCCTGAGCACATCGCTGATGATTTCGTTGAGGTTCAGGGACGTTACGGGGATGCTCTCCACGGTTATCGAGAAATATCCCCTCACTGAATCCTTATAGTCTTCAAACTTTTCTTTTTTCTCTGGTTGAGATTGCTCTTCGTTTTTCCTTTTGACCTTTAGATGTTCCGTAACCTCGTAGAACTCCCACGCCGCTTTTGCAAGCCTCTCAAGGAAGCCCCTTATCTCGTTTTCAATCTCCTCCTCAAGCTTCTTAACATCGGTATCCCCTGGGACCATAACGAGAACCTTGTTGGGCATGTTCCCGATGAGGAGCCTTTTCTCGTAATTGAGAGTACCAAGTTCATGCTCGAAGAATGGCTGACCCCTCAAGTGTGGGAAGATTATCGCGTTCGGCCCGAACTTTCTCCAGATCACCGAGATAGCTAGATATGTGAGCAGGCTGAGCATGTGGCTCCCGGCCCAGAGGTCGCGCTCCGTCCTCGCGTTCCCTATAAACCCCTGGATGGGGGAGAGCTTGAAGCGAAGGAGCTTAAATTCTCCAGATTTAAGGGAGGCGTAGATATCGAGTCTGCTGAGCCAGTCGTGGTCGGGCACGAGGGGGTCGGCGGGGAGATGAACGAGCTCCTCAGCGATGGTGGGATTAAAATTGTTTTCATACAGAGCATTTTCGTATTCTTGCTGGAGCCTCTTTACCAGATTGTCCCACAACTTTGCAAACTTTTCCATTGAATTTGCACTTCTAAGTTCCTCCGCTACCTTTCTTTCGGCCCCTTCAAGTGCTTTCAGGAACCTCTCCTTGGTCTCCCTATCGGTGGTGTTCCAGAACCGTGTGAGGTTTTCAAGGGGCTTCTCTTCCGCACTTATCGGATGTTTAAGAATGAACCGGAAGTCCACGAAGTCCACGTTGTTGAATCCCCGGTTAGCAGGAAGGGGATAGCTTGAGAGCCGCCTCCATGCTGGTGGGAGTTCGTTGACTCTGAGTAAGTTGCCAAGTATCTTTGAGGGAGCAACTTCGATAAGGGCATTTGCGTACGATTCCCAGAGTTTCTCAGGCATCAGAATTCCCTCCTTGGCCATAGAACTACGAATTTTCCATCTATACCCTGAGCTATGTTTTCAATCCACTTTTTGTAGAAGCGGTATGCTGAGGAATTGTTTTCTCCGGTAATAGTTACCAGACCTTTGGCGTATATCCTATTCCATTTGTCTTGTTTATCGAAATAAAAGACGCCACTATAATCAGGGTAGAACTGGGAGGCAAACACTGTGACCATCGGATAAAGTATTCCCCCGATGTCAACGAGGCTCAACCAGTATCCTGAGGCTCTTCTCTCCACCGTGTTTTTCTTTGATCTTAATGCCCCCTCAATATCTTTGTTGTCTGTGGGTACGCTCCCCAACCATCCGGATACCGTTGTACTGTAGTTTGCGTACCTTATCGGCAGTCCAAGGTAGTACCGTTTTTCTCTTGGAGACCGGGATTTGTAAGTTCTCTGGTCAGAGACCTCATTAATAACCTTGTTATCAGTAAGCCTCTCAAATGTGTGGGACAGAGCATAGTCAGCACATCTGAACCTGAACCCACCAGAGAACTTCCTTCCCCGTTTTATATCCAGAAACCAGCGGCCAAAGTTGTCGAGGGCGCTTACCCACTTTTCTTTTCTATCGGAATGATAGCGAATTCCTGCCCATTCCTCCCTGGTGAATATCAACGAATTTTCTTGCTCAAACACTGGATACAGCGGATAATCTGCCCTATCTCTTTTATTTTTTCCGGGGGAGACTCCTAAATTGCCAATGGCTTCATTGAACTGAGAGACAACAGTGGATACCTCTTGTGCGAACTCCCTCAGGGAACCAAAGTTGTTGAACTTGAGATTAAAATCCCCCTTGGTCTTTGTTACCCTCAAACTCCCAGCCCCACGTCTTGCCCTGAAACCAAAGCCTCCCAGGTTTATTGCCATCCACAAAGCCGCTTCTGCCAGGAGAAAAGCGTCCCTATCATGAGAAGACAGTACAACTTCAAACTTTGACCCTGTGTCATAGTACCTAAAGCGGCTTTTTACATCAACTCCTCCAGTGTTTCTATTTTTTCGTTTGTCCAACGCCGAGAAGAACAGGTAATCAACGTATTCCGACCAGACTATAGCTTTTTCGTCTCTCCAGCTGGCGGCATGTTGAAATACACTCCCCTCCCTCTTATCTTTAACCTCAGCCCGAACAAAGACCCTGCTCTTCTTAGCCTCACCACTACCTGCGGAGCCGAAAACCTTTCCCTCCGCTTCCCTAAGTGCCTTGATGTTGTTTCCAAAGTAGTTCCCGGCCAGAGCCCGGAACCACCAGCGCATCACTCCCTTAACACTGGCCGAGCGGAACTCGGCTTTTCTCTGGTCGGCACCGCGCATGAAGAGGGGCGTTATGGCTTCAAGCTCAAAGATGGCCTCATACATCCGTATCCCTCCCGTGAGAACAGACCGGTGGAGTTCTATGATGCATGGTTATGCTCACCAGTGTCAAATGAGGGAAGCCAAATTATAAAAGCTTTTCGTATCTATCTTTATGCTTATGGTGCAGCCAGAGTCGGAACATAAGCCAAAAAATTAGACATAAACTCTAGGAGGTTTCCAGAACAAAATTCCCCATCAGAATTAAAGCCCAAACAGAAACAGCCACTTGACTTTTTCAGTTTCCCAAGTCTTTGGCGATTCTGAAACGCGAGAAAAATCAACCCGCTCGCATTACCCGCGCACGTAGAGGGTGTTTTCCAAGTCTTTGGCGATTCTGAAACTACATCGAGACCATAGACATACCATCCATCGTCGATGAAGAGGTTTTCCAAGTCTTTGGCGATTCTGAAACACAACAGTAGTGCGGGCGCTTGAATCAGACCCGCGCTACGAAGAAAGTTTTCCAAGTCTTTGGCGATTCTGAAACTTCCCCTCCGCCGGAATATTCATAAAACTCCTACGCGAGGTTTCAGGTTTTCCAAGTCTTTGGCGATTCTGAAACGGGGAATGAAGAGAAAAGGATAAGCAAGGTGGATGAGATGAATTTTCCAAGTCTTTGGCGATTCTGAAACCAAAGGTTGTTGTGGAGCAGTACTTACTGAACTACATCAACGCAATTTTCCAAGTCTTTGGCGATTCTGAAACACGGAGCACGGTATTTCTTTCGAGTTCGCCGATATCTTCAACGAATTTTCCAAGTCTTTGGCGATTCTGAAACGGTTAACTTTTTTGCCCCGTTGGGCAGATAAAGTAACGAGCTCATTCCTTATAAGCTTTTGATTCCCTGCCCGCCGGAAAAACTGGGCGCGTGACCCCCGTTCTGGTACCAACCGTGATGCTGACCTCCTCCCCGCCGTGAACGGCGAGGGTTCCAACGAGTTAACCCCTCGCCATTGACGGAGAGGTTTGAGGGGTCTCATTAAGCCCGAACTTCAGTTGGGTCTTCGACCCCTCCGGGAGGGTCTTCCCCCAGTTACCCCTCCCTTGGGCATACAAACCGCCCAAGTTCGGGGTTATGGTTTTCACCACCTTCTTCAGGATATTGAAAGCTCCAACAAGGTCAGCGTTGAAGATAAGCCCCGTTTCGGGACACTTAAATAATCCACGAACAAAACGAGCCCCCTTGTGAGGCTTCCCGCAAACGGGACAAGCCTTCGAAGTGAAAGCCTCATTAACCACCAGAACTTGAATACCATACTCTTCTGCAACCTCTTTCAGGCGTTTTATTACCGTGTTGAACCGCCAAACGTGGGAGAGGAGATAATTCTGCTTCCTGCCCTTGTCGGAGTTCCTACTGATGCCCTTTGGATAGCCCACTACAATTCTGGAAACGCCGAGGTGATAGAGCCTCTCGACGGTTTGTCTTACAGCCGTGTTAATGTAGTGTTTGGCTTGAAGCTTAGCCTTCTGGTGCATTCTGGAGAGTTTCTTACTCTTTTTAGCTCCTGATTTATTGATTAAAGACTGATACTCGGCAATCCTCTTCCTCCAGTAAAAATCAATGCTCTTAAGTGGTCTCCCATTCACTAAGAAACTTTCCCCGTTTTCCACATAGACAGCCATTAGGTTGTTCACTCCGAGGTCTATTCCTGCGGAAAAGTTCCCCAAAGGCTCTCTTGGAACTTCTACCCATTCTCCACCCTGAAGTTTCTTCTCAACGCTTATGCTGATGTGAGCATACCATTTCCGCCTTACGGGGTCATAAGTTATCTCTAACCGTCCTTGCTTGCCTTTAAGGTGAATTCTCCCTTTGAACTGGACTTCCAGTCTCTTGAACTTTCCAAGACCCTTGAGGAGTAGTTTGTTTCCCTCAATCTTGTATTGGTCGTTCCTGAGGATTATTAAGCCTCCTTCTTTGATGTAGTTTGGCGGTTTTGGCTTGAACCAGTCTGGTAGTTCTCCGTTTCTCTTGCTCCTAAGGAGTGAGAAGAAGCTTCTCCAAGCTTCGGCGTTCTTCCTACAAATTTGTTGGACTGTTGCCGAGCCTATCTCGGATTTGAACTCTTCATAAACTATTTTCTCTGTTTTGTTGAAGTCTATTGGCTTCCCCTCAAAGAATTCTTGTCTGCGAAGGTAGTTTGCTCTATTCCAGACTCTGAAGCTGATGAGAACTAACTCTTTGAGGGTTTTCTCTTGGGCTTTTGAGGGTTGGAGTTTAACGGTTACGCTCCTTTTCGTTTTAACTCACGCTCCCATTGGGTTTCAATGTAGTGTTTGACTATTTCGTCAGTTATGTAGCCGACGGAAGCGACGAAGTAGGAGCGAGACCAGAGTCTTCCGCGTGTTGTCTTGCTCCTCAATTCTGGAAACTCTTGGAGGAGTTTTCTCGCAGTCTTGCCCTTCAAGTGGTTCACTATTTTCGCTGGAGATAAGTCTGGCTTGGCTTGGAGGAAGACGTGAACGTGGTCGGGCATCACTTCGAGGGCAATAACCTCGCACCCGATTTCCTCAGCGTATTCCTTGAGCATTTCTTTAAGCCTTTCAGCAACTTTCCCGATGAGAATGTCTCTCCTGTATTTTGGTATCCATACGAAGTGATAAGTTAAAAAGTGTCTTGCGTGCCTTGTTCTTTTGATTTTCAGTGATTCACTCTGCATTGTGAACCCCTTAATGTATGGTATGCTTTATTGCTTAAATGCTTTTCGCTTTCCTGTCCTCAGGCTGAATTTTCGATTACTGCATCCCCGCCCTAAAGGGCGAGGCTTTCAGGAGAAGAAAGGAAAAACGGGTGCCCCTGGATCAGGGCGGAGCAAAGGCTGAAAGATTAAAACCGGCCGGTCTAATCGAGAATCGCTCCACGTATCTCCCCTGAAAGTGCCCCGTTCCGCCGGCGGGGCCTGTCAAAAGCCCCGGTGGAGGTCGATTTTGGAGTAGTTGGATTTTGCCCCTTTTGGGAAAACGGGCATTTTCATCACCGATCTGTCCAGGAAGGGCCGTTTCCTTAACTTTCGATTTTTAGAGTAGAGAATTTCATCTTTTGACATTGTAAAATGAAAAAGTGTCTGAAGGGCTTTAAATCTCGAAAGGAGGGATTTAATTGGAAATTACTCCATCTATCTCCAGTTTTCTCTCCCGGTTATGTTATCAGAGGAAGGAAGAGGCTTCTCCATACCCCAGTTTGAAAGTAGTTGGATTTTCCCTTTTCTTGTCTTTTCCGGTGTTTTTTGGCTGTTTGGGTTTAGTGCGTCCTGAATAGACGGTGGTAATTGATAAAAAGGCATTAAAACGTTTTTATCACCCTTATAGGCTGGCAAAGCCCCGTCCGCGTTCCCCAACCTGGGAGGGAAAAAGTTTTTCTATTCCAACGCCCATACCGACCACCATGCGGATTAAAATAGAGCTCAACTCTGACGAGAGGTTTCCGGAATGGGCCATAGGCAAGCACGCGATTCAGGCGATGGTGTACACCCACCTCAACGGCACCCCCTACGAGAGTTTACACGACAGGAGGGGCTTCAAGTTCTTCTGCTTCTCCGACGTCTTCCCCAGCGGCCCCTTCGGGCCCGAGAAGAAAACCCTCCTCATAAGCTCCCCCGATGAAGCTTTTATTGAGACCCTCTACGAGAAGCTTTTACCGAACGAGAGGCTCTACCTCGGAAAGCATGCCCTCAACGTCCTCTCAATTAAAAAGTTCTCGCTGATGCCGAAGAGGGCCTTCATAACCGGCTCCCCGGTTGTCCTCCGCGCCCCCCAAAACGGCCGCTTCTTCACCTTCCACCACCACAGGAGCCTGGAGTACTTCATCGAGAGGCTCACCGAGAACGCCCTCGTCAAGTACTCGGCCTTCACGGGCGAGAACTTCCACCTCGACGGGCCGCTCTTCACGAGGCTCGTGCCCAGGGTGAGGAGAAAGGGCTGGTTCGACATTTACGTCCGGGTGAACATCAGGGGGAGGTACTTCGACGTTCCCGGAACCACCTGGGAGTACCTTGAGGCACCAATTGACGAGTCCAACAGGGACTTCTACGCCTTCATAATGGACGCCGGGATCGGCGAGCTCAACAGCCTCGGGTTCGGGTTTTTGAACCCGAAGAAGGAGGGCAAGCGGGGGCGGTGAAGCCCCCTTGAGACACCCCAACCTCCTGTTTTCCAGTCCGGGTTACCGCTCGGACAGGTCATCAGGGCGTTTGTTTCCAAAGCTGTAAAGCTGGTTCTGAAACCCGGTGATCGGAAGGATGGCCGGAGATACGGATGTTAAGTCCACGGGAAAAAAGGCGGAGAAGGGAATCTCCTGCTTTTCAGTTCCTGAGAAGATCGCCATGATCGTCCTCGTCGTACTCGGCGTTGCAACGATACCAGTGCTCCTTGGCCTGTTCATTCTGGCTGGTACGGCTGGCTACTATTTCAAGGAGAAGAAGAAATGCAGGCTTATGATGGAACAGGCCAGGCTCATTGCCGCCTCGAAGTGATCCCTTTCTATTTTTCCCGTTTTTCTCAACAACTAAGAACACTCCCCTCCGGGCTCCCCTTCGATTCTAAGAGTTTGCCCCATCTACAACTTGAGAAAAGTGCACGCCGCCTTTATCCCGCCCTCAACATCAAGATTACAGAACCCAGAGCTGTAAAGCTGGTTCTGAAACAGATAAACACCGAGCTCGGTACAATAACAATACACGACAGTGTTCTCAGAGCTGTAAAGCTGGTTCTGAAACAAGAGTACGAAGCTCGTGGTTTCGGGGTGTGAAAAGCGTTGCACTCAGAGCTGTAAAGCTGGTTCTGAAACCACGAGGTGGTTGAGATGGAAATTCCCGCGAAGTCTGATTTGCACTCAGAGCTGTAAAGCTGGTTCTGAAACAGCCAGTCTACTTGAATGCTCTGACCGTAAATGCGGCTGTTCTCAGAGCTGTAAAGCTGGTTCTGAAACACTCAAATCACAGAAGAGGACAGGGAAATACTTTATGATGTTCTCAGAGCTGTAAAGCTGGTTCTGAAACGAAAAAGGAGGTGAAAAAAGTGACAAAATTTATAACGGTTGGAAGTTCTCAGAGCTGTAAAGCTGGTTCTGAAACTCAAAAAATGGAGGGTAGATGGGTCACAATAAATGAGGTCGAGGTCCACGGGTTCTCAGAGCTGTAAAGCTGGTTCTGAAACGAAAAAGGAGGTGAAAAAAGTGACAAAATTTATAACGGTTGGAAGTTCTCAGAGCTGTAAAGCTGGTTCTGAAACTCAAAAAATGGAGGGTAGATGGGTCACAATAAATGAGGTCGAGGTCCACGGGTTCTCAGAGCTGTAAAGCTGGTTCTGAAACTCCACGTGTATTATATATGTGACTCGCCGGGGTCGATGGTTCTCAGAGCTGTAAAGCTGGTTCTGAAACTTTTGCCGCGCCGGTTTCGGGTACGGTGGTTGGTACTATTACGTTCTCAGAGCTGTAAAGCTGGTTCTGAAACCTCTTTTCGCCAATAAAGGAACTTTACAGCATGAACAGGCGCAGGCACAAGTTCTCAGAGCTGTAAAGCTGGTTCTGAAACCTGAAACAACACTCTGCAAACGTTTATAGTGAGGGTCCCTATTATAGCAGAAGTTCTCAGAGCTGTAAAGCTGGTTCTGAAACAATTCGTGTCATCGTCTCGAAGTCAAATTTTTCGATCTTTGAGTTCTCAGAGCTGTAAAGCTGGTTCTGAAACGGTTCACTTTTTCACCTGTATGGACAGAAGGGATAAGGAACTGTCTTTTTATAAGCTTTTTGGTTCCTTAGAGCCTTAAAAAGAGGGTGTTATGGGGGCTTTGCTGGTATTATCTTCAATAGTAAGCGGGACGTTGGGGGCATTCAGGTCCTCTAATCAGGGGGTTCTCCTCCTTGAAATGTTACCCTGCGACTTAAAATGTGGAGAGAAGACCATAATGGTATTTAAGGCTTCTCATAAAAAATTACTCCACGTATCTCCCGTAAAACCCCTCCGTTGGCTTAAGAGAGGGCAGCACTGGCTCCAACAGAGGGCCGTTTCTAAGTAGTTGGATTTTGTCCTTTTTGGATTTAGGAATATTCTAATGCCTGTTTTAGTGGAGATAAGCCCGTTCATGCGACTTTTTATTTTGAAATTTGGATTTTTACGTTTTAAAATTGCAAAATTGAAAAGCGCGGAGCTTCCCCTGTAAGTCCATCAAGGAATTTTCAGCGGGTATCAATCCACCTATCTCCTGTGGATTTCCCCTATTCAGCTAAAAAAGATGCTCCAAACCTTCCACAACCCCCGCTTTTAAGGTAGTTGGATTTTCCATTTTTCTCCAATTTAAGGGATAACAGGGCGAGAAAACTTCATTGCGCCTTGTTTATTAAGGATAAAATAAAATACAGGACAAAAAAATGGCTGTAATAATCAGTATCCCGTTGAAAATCTGTTTTATCCTATCCCCACCACGTGGAGAATCACGGGCGCAGCCCCGCAACCCTTTAAAAGGCATTTTCCCACTCCGGCCCGGTGATGAGAATGAGCAGGATAGCGGTCATCGATTACGACAGGTGCAACCCCGATAAGTGCGGTAACTTCCTCTGTGTTCGCGTCTGCCCCGTCAACAGAATGGGCGGCGAGGCGATAATCATAGACGAAGAGAACTATCGACCGGTGATTCAGGAGGCGAGCTGTACCGGTTGCGGAATCTGCGTCCACAAGTGTCCTTTCGGCGCGATAACGATAGTGAACCTCCCGGAGCAGCTTGATGAAGACTGCGTTCACCGCTACGGCATCAACTCCTTCGTCCTCTACCGGCTTCCCCTCGTCAAGGAGGGAATGGTGGTCGGCGTCCTCGGTCCGAACGGGACGGGTAAGACAACAGCGGTAAAGATTCTCTCCGGCCAGCTCCTTCCGAACCTCTGCGGAGATAACGATAGCTGGGACAACGTCATCAAGGCCTTCCGCGGCAGCGAGCTCCAGAACTACTTTGAGAAGCTCAGGGGGGAGGAGATAAGGCCGGTTGTGAAGCCGCAGTACGTCGATTTAATCCCCAAGGCCGTTAAGGGCAAAGTGAGAGACCTGCTCAAGAAGGCCGACGATACCGGAAAGTTCGATGAAGTTGTGAAAGAGCTTGAGCTTGAGGGAATCCTAGACAGGGAGATTGGGCAGCTCTCCGGCGGTGAACTCCAGCTCGTTGCCATAGCTGCCGCCCTCCTCCGCGATGCCCACTTCTACTTCTTCGACGAGCCCTCAAGCTACCTCGACATAAGGCAGAGGCTCAGAGTGGCGGAGATAATCAGAAAACTGGCCGACTCGGGAAAGAACGTCCTGACGGTGGAGCACGACCTGGCGGTTCTCGATTACCTCAGCGACATCATTCACGTCGTCTACGGCAAGCCCGGAGCCTACGGTATCTTTTCCCAGCCGAAGTCAACGAGAAACGGCATAAACGAGTTCCTCAGGGGCTACCTAAAGGATGAGAACGTCCGCTTCAGGCCCTATGAGATAAGCTTCACGAAGAAGAGCGAGAGGAAGAGCCAGGAAGGAGAGATCCTTGTCCAGTACCCGAGGCTCGTCAAGGAGTATGAAAACGGCTCGTTCAGGCTTGAGGTGGACGGCGGAGAGCTCTACATCGGCGAGGTCGTCGGCATCGTCGGGCCGAACGGTATTGGAAAGACCACCTTCGTGAAGATGCTCGCGGGTGTTGAGAAGCCGACGGAGGGAGAGGTGGACTGGTCGCTGACGGTCTCTTACAAACCGCAGTACATCAAGACAGACTACGAGGGAACGGTCTTCGAACTGCTGAGCAAGGCCAACGCCTCAAAGCTCATAAGCAGCTTCTACAAGAGCGAGCTCCTCAACCCGCTCGGCATTCCGGAACTATACGACAGGAAGGTGAGCGAGCTCTCCGGCGGTGAGCTCCAGCGCGTTGCCATAACCGCCTGTCTGCTCAGGGACGCTGACATATACCTCCTTGACGAGCCGTCGGCGCACCTCGACTCCGAGCAGCGGCTGGCCGTTTCGAAGGCAATCCGCTCTCTGATGGCGAAGGACGAGAAGACGGCGTTGATAGTCGAGCACGATATGATGATGATAGACTACCTCAGCGACCGCCTCATAGTCTTCGAGGGAAAACCTGGAATGTATGGAAGGGCCCTCCCGCCGATGGGAATGCGCGACGGCATGAACCGCTTCCTGGCGGGAGTGGGCATAACCTTCAGGCGCGACCCGGACACAGGGAGGCCGAGGGCCAACAAGGAGGGCTCGGTTAAGGACAGGGAGCAGAAGGAAAGGGGAGAGTACTACTACGCCACGGCATGAAGCCTTAGGCTTTTCCATCCCCCCTGTTCCCATTCTCCACTTTTATACGAAACATATAAATCACCAACCGCGGACTTTCCAAGGGTGGAACGATGTCGGGAATCAGTTACCGGGCCGCGGAGATGGAGAGGCTGGGAGAGATAATAGACATAGTCTCCCGCCTTGATTACAGGGAGCTTCTAACATACTGGACCAGGCAGGAGATGAAGAAGGCCGAAATGTACCACTTCCTCCACCAGTTGAACGGGGACGTCAGCTGGGATGAGAGGGTCTCCAGACTTTTTGGTAAACTCTACGAGGAGAGCCTTGGGCAGGCGGAGGAGCTAGTTGAAACCTTCAAAAAGCAGTTCCCCTATGAGAAAATGGCGGAATCAGGAGTTCCCTCAATTGAAGTTGAACTCTCAAAGGAGATGCTCAGAGAGTTAGTGTATCAAGGAAACTTCGGAGAACTTTTGGAGTATCTCCTTGGGCTTGAAGGACTTGCCATTGAGGTCTACTCTCACCTTGCAGAAAATGCAACCGATTCAAACGTGAAGGGACTTTTATTGAAGCTCTCACAAGCTGGCACCGAGCACTACAATAAATTAAAGGAACTTCGATCAACCGTTTTGAGTGAGGCAGGTAAAAACCCAATAAAACTGCTGGAGGAGTAAACATGCTCCCCGCCGGGAAAATACCGCCTGAAACCCTGAAAAAACTCCTAAAACACCTGGGAACTGACAATACGCTGGTCATCGTAGGGCCCGGAACCGGCATCGACTTCGGGGCCGTAGATTTTGGAGACAGAATTCTCATTGCCTCGACCGACCCCATAACCGGGGCAGTTGAAGACATCGGGTTTTACGCGGTCCACGTCAACGCGAACGACGTTGCCCTCTCAGGCGCACGGCCAAGATGGTTCCTGGTAACGTTGCTCCTCCCCAAAGGTTCCGACGAAGGACTTCCTGAGAGGATAATGCGAGATATTGACCGGGAGGCAAAGAAGCTCGGTATCGCCATCATCGGCGGCCACACGGAGGTAACTCCAGGCCTCGACAGGCCGATAGTGGTTGGAACGATGCTCGGTGAGGTCGAGAAAGAAAAGCTCGTCAGGCCCGATGGAGCGAGACCCGGGGACACTATAATAATGACGAAGTGGGCCGGCCTTGAGGGGACTTCAATAATAGCACGGGAGAAAAGGGGGGAACTGACAAACGCCTTCGGGGAGGACTTCGTTGAGAGGGCCGCCTCCCTCATGGAGTACCTCAGCATCGTCCCCGAGGCAATGATGGCGGCTGAGTTTGGTGTTAATGCAATGCACGACCCAACGGAGGGGGGAGTTACCAACGGACTCCACGAGATGGCGGATTCAGCGGGCTTGGGCTTAAGGGTTTACCCGGAGAAAATCCCAATTAGGGAGGAAACAAAGACCATCTGCGATTTTTACGGCTTAAACCCACTCGCCCTCGTTAGTTCTGGCACGCTCCTTATAGCAGTAAAAAGAGACCACACGAAGGTTCTTGTGGAGCGTTTCATGGCGAAGGGAATCAACGCGGCCATTATAGGAGAGTTCCTGGCCGAAAACAAGAGGATCGCGATAACACGGGGCGATGAAGTGCCTTTCCCAAGACCGGAGACTGACGAGCTGTGGAAGATGTTTTAATCGCAGGACTGAGACTGAACTTAAGAAAAATTAATAACGAACGTCTCCATAGTATCCGTGATTGAAATGAGGGCAAAAACAGGGTCAGGAAACACGATTGAGATACGGATTGACATCCCAGAGGGCATTAGCCCAGAGGAGCTTAAGAGTCTCGTGCGGGATGCTATTATCCAATATCTCGTGAGAGAAGAGGGCCTCGATGAGAAGGAGGCCAGGAAATTAAAGATAACCGTGGAGGTTGAAGGGGAATGAAAGCAGTTATCAAAATCAGAAACTTCAAAGGTCGAAGGACGAGTAAGGTAAAAGAGTACGTGGAAAAGGCGATTCTCGCGAGGGACCTAATAGAGCTCGTAAAATCTGGAGAAGTCGATGTTGATGAAATCGAAAGGAAACCGCTCAAGCTCGGAAGAAACGAAAAATTTGATTATTGATACCATCACATGACAAAGGCTTTGAGAAGATGAGAAAATTTGGCCTAAAACTTCACAATGAAAAATAACTTGGACGAGAAAGGATTGTCTTCTTTAGCCACGATGGGTCTCATAACTCCACTGATATGTTGAGCTTTTCCTCTTCCTCCAGCTTGACAAGTATCTCGCGGGCCTTCTTCTGTTCAAGCGGGATTCTCTTGAGCTGCTCGTAGGCCGCCATTATCTCCTTCTTCTCATCCCCAAAGGTCTTCTTGCCCATGTAGAGCAGAACCGAGAGGAGAACACCCTTCATCGTCCTCTCAGGCAGAGGCAGCAACTTCCAACCGTTGTCGTAGACGTACGCCGCTTTGGGGTTCTCGTGCCCCTCAAGGAGATAAACCGGCACTATTCTCTTGCCCTTGTCTATTTTGAGGTATTCGAAGAGGGCCTCCATTGGGTAACCTTCCTTTACGAGCCCCATGAAGCTGAGTTCGAGGGCCTTGAGGAGAGAAGAAACGCGCTCTATATCCATTATCTTGGACTTCTCTATGAGGGACAGCTTCAACGCCGCCTTCATCGGGGGCTCGTTCAGAAGGTTGACAGAGACCAGGATCCGTTCTCTAAGGCTGGAACCGACCTCAAAGGCCTTGACCACGATCCACATGGCTCCGTTCGTCAGGATGCCGTATTTAACCCCCGTACTGAAGCAGTACTTTGCCAGCTGACGGAGCGGCTCCTCCCTCTTCATTATGTTGACGCCAAGGTTCTTTGCCTCCAAGTAAGCTATCGTCTCCCCGCCGAGGATTATAGCATAGTCAGCCCTTCCCTCGTCCGTCCTCCACTCCGGCCGCACTACCTCAGGGTTGTCCCACTCCCATCCAAGGGCACTCATTATCTCCCCAATCAAATGCTGCTTTACTGCCTCCTCGTTGCTCTCATAGAGCTTCCTGTGAGCGTTAACCTTCTTCAAAACCCGCATTATGCTCGCGGCTATAGAACTCAGGTCTCGAACTCCCTGAGACATAGAGACAATTGTACCATCACCACGGGCAACATCCTTGACGTCCTCCATCCACTCACCTGCCGGGTATAAACTTGTGCCAACTCCTAAATAAGGGTTTTGGAAAAGGTTTTTGTGGAGCGGCTCCTAACCGGCATGGTGAAAAACATGTGTCGCGTTCTGTTCGCAGTTGGAAACGGTGAGGAGATAGCACCCCTCATCGATGCCCTCGTTAAAGCCTCGGAAAACGACCCCTACAAAGAGGCCAGGGGAAAGGGAAAGGCGCACAGGGATGGATGGGGATACGCACTCCTGAAAAAGGACTCCCTGACCCATTACCGCTCCAGCAAACCCATCTTCGAAGATATTGAAGGCGTCGAAAGGCTTAAGGACTCCCTCAATGGTTTTCTGGCCGTTATTGCCCACACTAGGGCGGCATCCCAAGGGGCCAAAAACCCCTTCAACGCTCAACCGTTCGCGTTCTCAAGCAGGAAGGGCTTCTCCTTCTGGCTCTACCACAACGGCGACCTCAATAAGTCAGAGATAATAAAGCTAGCGGATTTCGAGGAGGCTCACTTCGAAAAAGCCTCCGACAGCTACGCCATGGGAGCATACCTGTGCAGAAAGCTGGAATCCTTCGAGGTGGACGAGGTTTTGAAGCACTACTCGGTACTTGCAAAAACCGCCAATACCAGCCTCAACACTGGAACGCTTTTTCTGACCCCTTCTGGCAGGGCCACCGGCTTCGTAACGGCCTACTCAAAGCCCACGTATCTGCTGAAGCGTGAGAACTGGGACTACGTCAGACAGATCGTCCTCAGGAAGGAAAACCTCTTCGCGATGAGTTCATCCACGTTGGAGCTGTACCATGAGGTAGAATGGAGGAATGCGGTGAACGGCACAGCTTTCTACGTCGACATCGACCTCGAAAGGGAGGCCTTCAGCCTTAGGGAGCTCGTCCTCGGGTGAGGTAGGGTTTTATACTTTTGTGCCCTAAATTATTCTTGGTGATTCCTTATGGAGATGAGGGCCCCCATAGAGGTGTACATGACGAGAAAGCTCATAGGGGTGCGCCCGGGCGATACCGTCAAGCGCGCGGGGGAAGTTATGAACGAGTTTGATATCGGCTCACTCGTCGTCGTGGATTACAATGGGGATGTCGTAGGGTTTCTAACGAAGGGCGACCTTATCAGGCGCGTCATCGTCCCTGGACTGCCCAACACGACCCCCGTTGAGGAGGTAATGACCAAAGACCTCCTCACAGTTCCTTCCACAACCCCCCTCGGCGAAGTCCTCGACCTCCTAGCGAAGAAGGGCATCAAGCACGTCTTAATCGAAAAGGACTCCAAAATCGTCGGTATCTTCTCCCTCTCCGACCTCCTCGAGGCGAGCAGGAGAAAGCTCGAAACGGCCATAGCGACGGAGTGATGGGCATGATGCGGATAGCCCACATAAGCGACACCCACATAACCACGGAGGGAGCCTTCAAAGGCTACGCCTTCGACCTCATAGTTGAGGAGATCAACAGGGGAAACTTCGATTTCGTTATCCACACCGGCGACATAACCAACCAGGGCCTTCGCGAGGAGTACGAGCAGGCAGCATATCAGCTTAAAAAGATTCAAAAGCCCCTCGTAGTCCTCCCCGGAAACCACGACGTCAGGAACGTCGGCTACAAGCTCTTTGAAGACTTTATCGGGCCACTTAATGGTGTCTACGAGTTCCAAGACGGGGTTGTCATATGGGTCGATTCGACCATTCCAGACCTCAGCGATGGAAGGATAGGCGGCCACAAGTTCCGCTGGCTCAAAAAGAAGCTTGAGGAGTACTCGGACAGGAAGTTCAAGATAGTAGCTGCCCACCACCACCTCGTCCCCCTCCCCGACACGGGAAGGGAAAGAAACGTCCTCTTCAACGCGGGAGATGTCCTGGATTTGCTCCTCCGCCACGAGGTCACGCTCTACACCTGCGGCCACAAACACGTCCCAAACGTCTACCGCGTTGAAGACCTCGTGATAGACAACGCCGGCTGCACCTCCTGCAAGAAGACCAGGAGGGGAGACGTGAACAGCTACAGCATAATAGAGCTCCACGACAACGGGAGCGTTAGGGTAACGATAAGGCGCGTAACCGGCGACGAGACCACCAAGGAGCACAGGCCAATTAAGCCAAAGATATTCGTCCCCTCCGGAAAGAGGCTTCTGAGAATAGCCCAGCTGAGCGAGAGCAACGTCTCGGACAGGGTCTACTTCCGCAGAAAGACCCTTGAGAACGTCATCCGGATGATAAACGAGAGGCTGAAGCCCGACCTTGTGATACACAACGGCGACATCGTGGATGCGGGCATAGAGCGCTACTATGACAGGGCCCATGAGTACTACCAAACAGTAAAACCCGATAAGCTCGTTATCCCTGGCCACAATGACATAACCTACCTCGGATACGAGCTCTTTCAGGAGTACTTCGGGGAACCCGAGGTACTGGAGCTGAACGGAATCGTTGTCATCCCCCTCCTGAGCGCCCAGTACGAGACGCCCATCGGCGTGGTGGGCAGGATGGGGCAGAAAAAGCTCAAGAAGACACTGGAAGAGTACGAGGGGAAGTTCAGGATAGTGGCAATGCACCACAACGTCATCCCCATCCCGAGGAGCAGGGAGATAGGCTTTCTAGAAGATGGAGGGGATGTTCTGAAGATTTTAACAGACAAAAAAACAGAACTGGTTCTCACTGGGCACGGTGGGAACGCCTACGGGACACGCATAGAGAGAACGCCGATAGTTAACGCCGGCTCCGTAAGCTGGGAGCTCCACAGAAACCCCTTCGGAAACAGCTTCAACCTCATCGATATCTACACCGATATGGTCGTAGTCTGGGAGGTTCAGTCGACCTGGGGTAGCAGGAAGCTGCTTGGGATATGGAAGAGGAAGAACTAACTTCCTTCTCTGCTCTCTCCCTTCCTCAGTCTCTTCATCATATCCTCCATTATGGTGGATACTGTCTTCTCCAGCTCGACGTTCTCTATGACGGGTATCCCGAACTCCTGCGCGCGCTCCACGAGGTGCTCCTGGATTCTCATTATCCTATCCACGTTCTTCACGTACCTCTCCGCGCTTCTCACGGAGTACCTTGCCCTCTCATAGAAGTGGGATACGAGGTGCTCCTCGCTCGGGACGGTAATAACGTACATGAACTCGTTCTCCTTGAGCTCTACGAATCCAGGAACCACGTGGATTCCCTCTATCAAGGCGTTCAAGCCCTCTCTCCTTGAGCGCTCCAGGACAGCCTTTATTCCGACGGACACGTGCTTCACCTGCGTTTCAAAGCCATAGATCAACGGGTCCATACCTTTTGGGGCGTTCGCAACCCTCTCGGCCATGAACGACGAGACATGTATATCTGGCAGAAGCTCCTTCGCTATTACCTTTCTCATAACTTCCCTTATGGTGTCTGTGCCTATTATGCTCCTTATTCCGAGCCTAAAGGCCAGTTCGGTAGCTATCGTGGACTTTCCAACTCCAGTTGTGCCCCCCAGCAGAACGGCCAGCCTTACCCTTCTCCCCCTAAGGGTTCTCCAGAAGAGGTACCTCTCCGCGGCTTCTTTCAGGCCCCTCTCAAGGAGCTTTGAATAGGTAATCTCCCCTATCTCGTCGCTCGTTACGGCGTACTTCCCCTTCCTCTCAAGTTCCTTTTGAACCCCCGCGGCTATCGCGTATGCTATGCCAACATCAACACCAGCGAGGGTTATCGAGCGCGTTAGTATGCCCCTGGAAAAGGGCAGTCTCACCCTCCTCTCGGAGTCCGTTACTATTATCATCCTCCGCCCTCCCTTGATAAAACTCTCCTCCCAAGATCAAGAACCGCGCTCCCCAGGTCTTTTCCATCCACGTTAACTGGCTCGTTGTCAATGTATATAACCCCTATCCCCCTCTCAAGGGCCCATCTCGTCACCACGTCCACTGCAGCGGCCTTCAGCTCAACGGCGACTGCATCTATCCCATCAAAGGTCTCCAGGTCTCTCCACAGAATTCTCCTGTTGGATAGGTTGCCCGAAACATGGGGAACCTCCGCGCCCATGACCTCCAGGTGCTTCTTTACCCGCGGGAGAGCGGTTTTTGACGTCATCATCAGTGCAAGCTTCTTTCCCTCCACCTTTCCAAGCGGCCGGGGCCTTAACTCGACGAAGTGCACATCAGCTCTCGGGTTGAGGGAGGAAACTGCCTTTAGAATGGCCCTCCGCTCTCCTTCACCAATGCTCTCCGCCCCTGTAATCACTACGATGTCAGCAAGCGAGAGCCTGAAGGGCCCGAAGTATGAGGTTAAGGAACCCACACCGCCAGAAGCCCCCGCCACGAGAATATAACCATCCGCCCTGTACGGCGGGAACGTGGCGCCGCTCCCCTCGAGGATTACTAAGTTGTGGGGAAGCTTCTCGGCCAGCTTTACTCCCTCCTCAACAACGTCGAAGAAGGAAAAGCCCGCCATTCCCCCGCCGCAGCGCCTGCATCCTATTGTCGTCACCCTCGAAGTGAGTGCATCTTCAAAGTGGTCCGACGCAGCGTGCCTGCCCTCCTCTGCGACCGTTAGGAGGAAATCAGGCTTTATCTCAAAGGTCTCACCGTCTATTATCTCCGGCTCCTCCGGCCCTCCCCTGCTCATCGTGACTATGATCGGTCTGGCTATTCCCTTTAGGGTTCTCGCGACGAAACCGCTGACGGCGGTCTTCCCAACGCGCTTTCCAGTCCCCACCACTGCTATGCTCGGCTTTTCGGTCCTTTTTAATGGCCGGGGCGTGAAGCAGAAATCTGCTCCCCGATAAGTTACTCCCCGGGCCATGCAGAGGGAGGCTATCCTGAACCTGTCCTCGTAACCAACAACCGGCTCGTCGCTCAGGTCGACTACCTCATCGACATCGTTCTCATCGAGGGCCCTTCTGAGGGCATCAAGGTAACTCTCGGAATGATAAAGCTTCACCCCGAGTTCCAGCTCAACGTCCTTTAAATCTCCTATTTTCTCACTCCCTCCGAGAAAAACGGCACAGCAGACATCACCGAGTTTCTTCAGGGCCCAAGCGGTCACGGGAGGGTAGTGCTCCCCATCCACCAGGACGAGCTTCATACCATCACCATATATATTACCCCCTTATGGCTTTAACCTTTGCCCGCGCGCTCTCACCGGCGAATGCCAAGGGGAAGAATTATAAAGGCTTGATGCCAAATATAGACGGAGCTGCCACGAGGCAGCCCTCAATAGGAGGTGTTGAAAGATGGTCGAGTTGCTGGTTAAGTCCAAGGTTAAGGAAGCCGTTAAGGGCATGGATGAGGAAATGAGGGTTAACCCGGAGTTCTACGACGCCCTTGAGGCCGAAGTCAAGGCCCTTATCGAGAAGGCCGTCAAGAGGGCCAAGGACGAGGGCAAGAAGACCCTCTACCCGAGGCACGTCTGATTGCGATGCGTTTTTATTCTCCTTTTCTAATTCTCTTAGGTGTTACCAATGGCGCTCCAGAAACTTGGTGATTCTACCTACCTTTACCCAGGAAGCCCCTCCACCATGGTGGTCCTCTCCAATGGGAAAGCCGTTCTGGTTGACCCAGGACATGGAAAGGGCAGGCATAAGGACCTGAGAAGGGAGGTCAAAAAGCTTGGCCTGGGGATAAAGGCCCAGCTGGCCACCCACGCTCACGCCGACCACGTATCCGTCTCCCCCAGGATAGAAGCTCCCCTCTTCATTCACCGCTTTGAGTTCTCGATAGCGGAGAGCCCGCTGAACAGGGAGGTCCTCACCTTCGGGTCGAAGGCGCCGCAGGGTTTCCTCGTCTTTCAGTTCCCCGAGGAAGTCAAGGTGCACGCGGTCTTTGAATGGGGCGATGAACTCTTTGGAATGAGGGCGATCAAACTCAACGGGCACTCCCCGGGAATGACGGGCTTTCTCCACGAGGGGGACGGTGTTCTGTACGCTGGGGATGCGTTCTTCGGCTCCAGGGTCATAGATTCAGTGGGGATCCCGTACCTCGTCGACCCAGAATTATTTAAAACATCAATTAATGAATTACAGAATTATGCAAAAAAGGGCTTTCTCCTCATACCCTCCCATGGGAAACCCGTCAGTGGTGAGGAGGCACTTGAACTGCTTGACTACAACGCATCCAGAGTGAACGAGGTTGGGTCCCTTATCCTTGAACTCCTCAGGGAACCGATGGGGTTGGACGAGCTGGCGTTCAGAATAATGAGGCACTACGGCGTTGAAATAACTCCCCAAAAGCTCGCTCTCAACCTCGTCCCTGTTAGGGCGTTCATAGCCGAGCTTTACAACGAAGGAGAAATAGATGCGGTCGTTGACAACGGACTTAAGTGGAGGGTAAGAAAGGAGTGAGTCCCCTCATTAGAAACTCCCATAGGGGAAGGATTTCGATTTCGACACCATCCACTGCCCTCCGGCCCTTTTCCTCCCATGTGATCATGAGGGCTTTCTTTGATCTCAGAAGCCTGGAAACCCTTACCAGGTTTCCAATTTCCCTCTCTCGTGTATCTTCAAGGGAGAAGATCACCTGGAGGGGAAGCATGGTATTGGGCAACCGAATTACGAAGTCCACCTCCCCCTTATCATCCCTCCAGTAATAGACTTCTCCCGGAGAGAAAGAGTAGCTCAGTGAACGCTTGATTTCGAGGAACACCGCCAGCTCCATGAGTTTTCCTCTCTCTGGATGGGCCTTTAGGGAGAGCACCCTTGCTATGCCCGTATCTATCGGATAGACCTTCCTGGGGGCGAGTAATTGGCCTTTGGGCTTAAAAGAAAAGCGCATCAGTGTGAAGACTAGGTAGGCCTCCTCCAGATATGAAACGTAATCTCTGACTGTGTGAACGTCCTTTAGGCCAACTATTGAACCCATCTTGGAGTAGGTGAACTCGGAGGAATAGTTCGAAATCAGGTACCTCGCGAGCTCCCTGAGGGCTTCCTGATGTCTCACGTTGTGCCTCATTATCACGTCCCTCTCCACCAAATCCCGGTATATCTGGCTCAGGTACAGTTTTCCGAACTTTCCGACTTCAGGGAAACCGCCCATTTCCAGATACTCACCGAGGGAGCGTTTTATCTCCGCCAGCTTTCTGTCAGAGTGCTCCCAGTTCTCCCCCAGCTCGACTCCACGAAGCTTTAAGAACTCACGGAAGGAAAACGGAAAGAGCGTGAGCTCAACGTGCCTCCCCGTCAGGTATGTGGCCATCTCTCCGGAGAGAAGCTTCGATGAGGAGCCAGTAACGATGACCCTTTTGTTCACTCTCATGCGCGAGACGAACTTCTGCCAGCCCCCTACCTCCTGAACCTCATCGAGGACTATAGTTGGGGGCTCTCCCCAGAGCTCCCGTGCGGCGCTTAGGAGCCTCTCAAAGTCCCCGCTTTTGAAGTCGATCAACCTCTCATCGAAGAAGTTGACGTAAAGGACGTCTTTCCCGGCGAGGCGCCACGATAAAACGGACTTTCCAGAGCGCCGCACGCCGAGTATGGCAAGCACGTTGGGAAAGGAAAGGAGCTCCTTAGCGCTTTTCTCGACGTCCCTCTCTACGAGTCGCTCCCTGCTCACAAAATCCAGGAGCTCTTCCCTCTGAGAAGTCAGCACGTTTTTGAGTTCTTCGACCTTCATGGTAACCCATTATTTTCCTGATTCCCTTAAACTTTGCGGTTACTAACCACACAATTTCAGGAAAACTTTGTGATTAGCAACCACAAAGATTGGTCTTCTCTTTGTGGGTATTATCCACAGACTCACTCTTCATCAGGATAGCACAGGTATCTGTATGGGCAGAAGCGGCAGGCGTAGGAGTACTCGCCGCGGGGAGGGCGGTCGCGCTCGTAGGCCTTTTTGACGGTGTAGAACCGCCTTAGAGTCTCCTTGAACAGGCCCTCATCGTAGGGCACTTCGAACGTCCTGAAATTCGGGCCTTTCACTACTGGGAACTCGGAGAAATCGAGCTTCCTTATTATCTTCACCGGCTCCTCATGGAGTTTAATATAGTAGAGATAGCCGTATTCTGCCCCCGCCCACCGAAGATAAATGTTGAGCTGTGCCAGATGCTGCTCGTAGGGAACCCTGGGTAGACTGGTCTTGCCCTTTATCTCGATTGGGAACTCCTTAAACGCGTCTATCCTGCCGTGAATTTCAAAGCCCAACCTGTTTGAGCGAAGAATCAGGTGCTTCTCAAGCTCAAACCCAAAACGCTTCTCCAGAATCTCCCCAAGAACGCCGTGGGTGTTTATCCCCTGGTTGAGCCTCACCTTAAGGAACTCAGGCCAGCGTTCAGGGTAGCCCTTAAGCCGGTAGTATATCCTTCGCGGGCAGGTTAAAGCCTCGCTCGCATAGAACTCTATGAGGCCATCGTTCTCTTCTCTACCCCCATCCACCATCATAGCGCTGCCTCCATAGCGGGGCGGGTCATCGGCCCGCAAACCTCGCCGCCCCTGCGTCAGCTAATACCGACATCATCACCCGTCAGACTGGGCAAGGGTCGTCATCCGCGGGTGGGCTACGCTGGAGGGCTTAAAACGTTTTGCCTAAAAAAGGCGGGAGAAAAATAGAAGGCCCTCAGACTCTAATACGGCCCTTCTCACCGCGCCGTATCGAGTAGCTGAGGCCGTACGCCGGCCACAGGCTGGGCGGGCTCTCGTAGTGGTGGAGGTTCCTGAGTATCTTCTCCGCCGACTCCCTGCTCTTCGCGCGGACTACGAGCTTTCCGTGCCTGAGCTCGACTTCTCCGTCGGGGAGCCTAACGCGGAGGCTGTCTCCTGAAACCTCTGGCCTCGCCTTCATCAGGAGCCTGCGGTACTCCTCGTACGCCTCCCTGCTGAGGGACTGCTCAAGAAAAGGCCGTTCCTCTTCCTCCCTAGAGCCAAATATCCTTGAAAACCAACTACTACTTGAGGACTCGTCCTCCATACCCTTCATCGACCTCCGGTCTGGGATGTTTCCCAGTGTTTTCTCTGTTTATAGGACTTTTAAGGCTTTCTCATCGTTTTTCGACGAAACAACAGGAATCCAAGGAAAGCCTAATATACCCCGCCATCGTCTCACTGGATGATGACGGGGACGCAGGTCATAAAGCCAAGGATAAGGGAGATACTATCCAAAGAGCTCCCGGGAGAGCTCATCCGGCTCCTCCCAAAGCACTGGGTGCAGATAGGGGATGTTCTGATCCTCCCGCTCAGACCCGAGCTTGAGCCGTACAAGAGTAGGATAGCTGAGGTTTATGCGGAAGTTATCGGGGTCAAGGCCGTCCTGAGGAAGGGCCGCATAGGGGGAGAGTTCCGCGAGACCAACTACGAGCTCCTCTACGGAAACGATACTGTAACGGTTCACATTGAGAACGGCGTCAAGTACAAGCTTGACGCTGCAAAGGTTATGTTCTCGCCTGCAAACGTGAAAGAGCGTGTGAGAATGGCCGAAGTAGCCAGGCCGGGCGAGCTTGTGGTGGATATGTTCGCCGGAATCGGACATCTGAGCCTCCCAATGGCAGTTCACAAGGGAACCAGGGTTATAGCGATAGAGAAGAGTCCCTACACCTTCCGCTTTCTGGTCGAAAACATCTGGCTCAACGGAGTTCAGGATTTAATGACGCCCTACAACATGGATAACCGCGACTTTCCCGCTGAAAGCATCGCCGACAGAATACTGATGGGCTACGTGGTTACCACCCACAAGTTCATCCCAAAAGCCCTGAGCATAGCGAAGGACGAGGCGGTAATTCACTACCACAACACAGTCCCTGAAAAGTTGAGACCTGAAGAACCCTTTGCCACCTTTAAGAGAATCGCAAGAGAGCACGGCTACGAGGCGGAGAAGCTGAACGAGCTGGTGGTAAAGCGCTACGCCCCAGGAGTTTGGCATGTTGTCGTCGATGTGAGGGTTTACAAGCGGTAGCTACTCCCTCTCCCCCCAGAGAGGCTCCCAATCGTCGCAGACGAAGTTCATATGGACGGTTTTCATGTGTTTTCTGCATATCCCGTGGTTTGGAAGGCATGAGTCTATCGGGCCGACCAGCGGCAGTTCTTGCAGGCTTTGAGGTTCTGCTCCATCCCAGCTCACCTGGAAAGAAAAATAGAGACAAAAAGATTTCAAATCCCTGCTCCAATGTCCTCCGCGATGTCCGGGAGGTCGAGGGCGATGAGCTTGGCCTTGGTTGGGATTCCGTCCCTGCTCCAGCCGCGGGCCTGGTAGTATTCATCCAGCATCCTGTCGAGCTCCCACGGCGGGACGTGCAGGCCCTTGCTGACTCCCTCCGGAATCGGCTCCCACATGACCCTGTACGGGAGCGTGTCGTCCTTCCTGCTGAAGCCCTCCCTGACGTTGAAGGCCCTGGCGATGTTCATTATCCTCTCGCCGATGACGGCAAGCTCAGCCTCGCCGATGTTCATGCCGGTGACGGCCTCAACGAGCGGCGGGAAGCCCTCAAGGAAGTACATATGCCTTGAGAACTTGCACGTTCCGGTGGCATCGTAGATTGCCATGAGGTTCTCGTGGAATGCTATCTCAAAGCCCTTGTTCTCGCCCTTGGTTCTGTCGATGTCCTCGAACTTCCACCACTTTCCTACGAGCTCTGTTCCGTAGGCGCCGCTGGTCAGGTGGTCGGCACCGCGGACATTGACGGCGAACGCTAAGGCCATTCCCTTTATACCGCGGACGTCGTAGGCCGGCGGTTCCATGCCCTTAACGTGCATGGCGAACTTCCAGCTGTCTTTACCCAAGCGCTCGCTGGCCCTTTTGACACCATCGGCAAGGAGCTTTCCAAGGTTGCCCTCGCGTAGCGCCATCTTCCTTAGGGCCTCGACGGCAGCTTCACCGTTGCCGAAGGTGAGCTCAATGCCATCTGTATCCTCCTTGGTGAGGAGACTGCGCTCGTAGGCCTCCATAGCCCAGGCTATTGTAACGCCGGCCGAAATGGTGTCAAGTCCGTATTCATCAGCGAGTTTGTTAAGGTAAGCAACGGTCTCAAAGTCGTCCAGTTCAAGGACGCCGCCAAAGGAGTAGAGGGTCTCGTACTCCGGTCCGTCGACCTCGAAGGTACCCCACTTCTCGCTCTCAACGTGAACGTACTGGCTGCACGGCTTGTTGCACATCGGGCATGGCCTCCTGCCGGCCCGGTATCTCGGCGCCCAGAAGTAGGGATCGATTCCAATGTGCTCCCTTCCCTCCTCTTTGGCCTTTTCGTAGGCCTTCTTGAAAAAGCCCATCTGCCAGTTCCTAACAGGGAAGGTGCCGCGCTCACGGTTCATCCAGTCAAGGAACTCACCGCTTCCGTACCCCATGTCAGCCTTAGTGGCCGGGTGATCCTTGAAGATGAACGCCCACTTCTTTATCAGCTCGCGGAGCTTCTCCGGATCGGCAATCGGGACCTTCTTGCTGCCCTTGACGAGTATTCCCTTGAGCTTCTTGCTTCCGAGGACTGCACCGGGGCCACCGCGGGCGGCCTGCCTCTCGTCGGTCTCGATGATCGAGATGAGGCTGAGCTTCTCACCGGCCGGACCGATGAAAGCGGTTGCAAATCTTGGATACTCCTGAGCGGCCTTTGCCCTCGCCTCACCAGTGGTCAGACCCCAGTAGGCATCTGCCGGGACGATTTTGACCTCATCGTCCTCGATGACGAGAAGAACGGGCTCCTCACTCTGGCCCTCGATTATGAGCATGTCATAGCCGGCCCTCTTGAGCTGGACGCCGAGCTCGGCACCGGCCATAGAACGCCCGTATCCGCCGGTTAGCGGGCTCTTGAAGTTGAATGCAGTCTTTGAGCCGGTTCCTATGCCAGTATCAACGAACAGGCCTGGGGTTATTATCATCTTGTTCTCCGGCCCGAGCGGGTCCGCTCCCTTCGGAACCTCGTTGTAGAGAACCCTTGTTCCAAAACCTACACCGCCGAGGTACTTCCTCGGGAACTCCTCGGGGAGGGGCTCTACCTTGGTCTCCTTGGTAGTCAGATTAACCCTTAGAATCCTGCCCCAGTATCCTCCTTTAGCCTCCATATCAGAATCACCTCGAAGGATTTTCGGTTCGAAGAATATAAGCCCTTCGAAAGGGGTTCTGTTTTATGAGAAATCCAATGTTAAGCAAGTGTGTTATCAACCCTGCGTCTATGTACTCTTCGAGTGTTCAATATCCTACATCAGATTAGGGCAGGAGTGAAAGGTATATACCGAAAACTTACGATGATGAGACTTTGAAAAGCTTCGTTAGGAGGGCTTTGCTCTGCAAAGTTTCATCAAAGGTTATGGTTCTTCTCAAAAGTGCTGTTTTTAGGAGGAGATTTCCTTTAGAAGCTTCTTCTCTCATTTTGAATTCCAGTTTTAGTGGGCTTGTTCTCTATGAGTTTGCTTTGTAATAGACGCCCGTAGGGCGTCAAAGTGAGAGAAACTCTTTTTTAGTAGACTGAATTTTGGAATTCATGCCTTTTTAGCCTGTGTATCACGAAAATCATTGTAGAAGGGCAATTTTAAGAAGAACCACGAACTTTGATCAAACTTTTGCTTGGCAAAAGTTTGTTTTCTGGCGGGCCGGGCGGGATTCGAACCCGCGACCTTCGGCTCCGGAGGCCGACGCCCCGTCCTGACTAGGCCACCGGCCCACGACCCGAGGATAGTATGGGTGAGCGTTTAAAAATCTAACCACGACTCAACCTTTTTAAGAACCCTGCACTAGATGGGAAGGGTGAAGGTAATGACGATAGTCGATGTTAGAATACTAGTAGAGGGCGCTAGCGATGTGGAGGTCGTAAGCAAGGCCCTCCAGGGTCTGGCACTGGGGAGTGAGTACAACATCACGATCTCGGCGATAATCCCGACAACCAATGTGGAGATAGCGAAGAGCGCCGCCGCTGGGGCGGACCTCCTGATCATAGCCACCGACGCGGATAGGGTCGGAAGAGAGCTGGCTGAGAGGCTCTTCAACGAACTGGGCCAGATGGTCGGCCACATCGAGAGGATGAAGCTCCCCCTCGGTCACGACCTTGAGCACGTCGACGTCGAGCTGGTAAGGAAGGAGCTCAAGAACACACTCGTAAGGGCGGGCCTCAAGAGCCTCAACGTTCTACCGGAGTACATGGAGCTCCGGAAGCAGCTCCTCGACATCAAGGGCAAGTACGACAACCTGGCAAACGAGTACGAGGGCCTGATGGCCGAGCACGAGGACCTCCAGAAGAAGTACGACGAGCTTAGAGGTGAATACACCAGACTTAAACAGGAGAATGAGAGCCTCCAGGCGCTCCTAGAGAAGAAGACGAGGCCAGTTAAAATAGAAGATGCATGGAAGGCACTCTTCCCGGCGGAGCCGGTTCCACCCGAGGGACACCTCGCGATAGCCGTGGAGAAGCTCGGTCTCAACGGAAAGATAGTTGTCGGGCAGGGGTATATCTTTGCCGAGGATGAGGAAGCCGTTAACGAACTCCTCAAAACGGTCTACCTCAGTATGATAATAGCCTCCGACATGGGAAAAGCGGAAGAGCCGGCCCCTGTTGAGGAGAAGGCCAGTGAACCCGTCAAGGAGACCTCCGAGGAGCAGGGAGAGGAAGACGAGCTGAAGAAGATACTCTCCGGGATAAACGCGAGCAGCGAGTGAAGTGGGATAGAAGATGTCCCTCAGAGCCGCAGCCATCGAGATCTCTGAAAACGTGGAGGAGACTATCGAGGAGTTCGCCACCTACCTTGACTTGGAAGGGAAGAGCCAGCACACAGTCAGGATGTACACCTACTACGTGAGGCGCTATCTGGAATGGGGTGGCAGTTTGAGCGCCCGCTCCGCCCTCCGCTTTCTCACCCGGCTTAGAAAATCCGGCTATTCCAGCAAGAGCCTCAACCTCGTGGTGCAGGCCCTCCGGTCCTACTTTCGCTTTGAGGGAGCCGACGATGAGGCCGAGAAGCTAAAGCCTCCCAAAGTTCCCAAGAGCCTCCCCAAGGCCCTGAGCAGGGAGGAAGTTAAGAGGATACTCTCGGTTATTCCTCCCACAAGAAAGAGGGATAGGCTCATCTTTCTCCTTCTCTACGGTGCCGGTTTGCGCGTCAGCGAACTCTGCAACCTCAAGATAGGCGATGTTGACTTCGAGAGGGGCTTCATCGTTGTGCGCGGGGGAAAAGGGGCAAAGGACAGGGTCGTGCCGGTCTCCAGTGCCCTTCTGGATGAAATCCGTTCCTATCTCTCAACGAGGAACGATGACAGTGAGTACCTCATCGTCGAGGAGAGGCGCAAGAAAAAGGACAAACTCTCCCCTAGAAACGTCTGGTACCTCCTGAGGGAATACGGGGTTCGCGCTGGAGTGAAGGTTACCCCCCACATGCTCCGCCACAGCTTCGCCACCCACATGCTCGAAAGGGGAGTTGACATAAGGGCCATCCAGGAGCTCCTCGGACATTCAAACCTCTCAACGACCCAGATTTACACTAAGGTGACTGCAGAACATCTAAAGAAGGCGCAGGAGCAGGCAAGACTGCTTGAGTCCCTCCAAGGAGAAGAGTAAGAGGAGAATAAAGAAAAGGTCAGTCCTCCCAGGGCTCGCTGTACTTCAGGGCCCAGCCGAACTCCTCCTTCAGAATGTCTATGGCTGCATACGGCGGGAGTATGCTCTTCTCGGTGATGATGACGTCCACGTACTCCGGTGGTGTTACATCGAAGGCTGGGTTCCAGACCTCTATGTTCTTCGGCCACTCCTTGAGCTCCTCCTCTGGAATGACCTCGGTTGGATCGCGCATCTCTATCTCGACGAGCTGGCCGAGCATGGTTTCGGGGTGGAACTTGTATGTCTCCGCTGCAATCATCGTCCAAACGCGGTGTTCCTTGGCTGTGAGGGCTATCAGGGCAGTTCCGATCTTGTTTATCACTGCCCCGTTGGCGGTTATGCTGTCGGCGCCCATGACGACCTTGTCTGTCATTTTCATGTAGTGCCTCGCCGCTGAATCGACCACATAGATAACCGGGATACCGTAGGAGGCAAGCTCCTTCGCCGTTATCTTACCCTGCCACTTGGGCCTCGTCTCGGTAACGATGACCTTTATGTCCTTGCCCTGCTCCCACGCGGTCTTCATAACGCTTACGGCCGCTTTGCTGTGACAGTGCGTCATTATGACGTCCCCGTCCTCTATCCTCTTGGCCCCAATTTCTCCAATCCTCTTGACAGCGTTCTCAGAGTTGTGGATGAACTCCTTGGCGGCGTTTATTATGATGAACTTAAGCTGCTCGAAGTCCGCCCCGCTCGAGTAGGCTATCTTTCCCCTGTGCATCACGTAACGAAGCGCGTTGGGCAGGGAAACCGCCGTCGGCCTGGTCTCATAGAGGATTTTGGCCGCCTTCTTCATGTCCTTCCAGAACTCGTTAACGTCCTTTGCCTCGCTCTTCTCAGCCTGAAGCTGGAGGGCATAGGCGGCATAGCGGGCTATCTTCCCGGCTCCCCTAATCTCCATGTTCTCGATCTGCCGGGCGATTTCAAGGACTTCCTTCACCACTGCCATGTCTTTCACCACCACGTAATCTTTGGGTTGGATGGAGGGGTTTATATCTCTTGCGAACGGGGAGAAGCTTTTTAAAGCGTCCCCTCAACAACCACCGGGAAAGGGCCACGCCCAATGAATCCCGCTGATGAATGGAGGTGGGAGGAATGGCTACATTTAAGGTTGTTGTGTCGAACCCAAAGAGCGGAATTGCCAGGCAGATAGAGATTGAGGGAGAAGCAGCGGAGAAACTCGTTGGAAAGAGGATCGGGGACGAGATTCCCGTCAGCGAGCTCGGAATAAACCTCTCCGAGATATTCGGTGAGGAGATACCCGGGAACGCCAAGCTCAAGATAAAGGGCGGCACTGACAGGGACGGATTCCCCATGAGGCCGGACGTTCACGGCCCGAGAAGGGTCAAGATTCTCCTCTCACGCGGCCCCGGCTTCAAGCCGAAGGAGAGGGGCGAGAGGAGGAAGAAGACCGTCCGTGGCAACACCATCAGCCCGGACATCGTTCAGATCAACGCGATCCTCGTCTTCTGAGGGCCTTCTCCATCTCTCTTCTTCGTTCTTCTCAGTTCTTTTAAGGCCAGGTTTCTTCAAGTTTCCTCAAGCGTTCGTCGGTTCGCGCGTTCTCCCATGGTCTTCACCGGCGAAGAGGGCCCAGAATGTTGCCATTGATAGACCGTAAAGTGTCTCAGTCATGAGGAAGGGTATCGTGAGGGAGCGGTCGAAGACGTATCCCCCCAGGTACTGTCCGATTCCAAAGGTGAGTGTCCAAGAGAAGTTCCTTATGGCGAGCGCCGTTGGACGTTCTCCCCCAGGAAAGAAGAGCATCATGAATGCATCCCGGATAGGGTTCACGATGTTCATTAGTATTGTCCGGATTATATAAACCACTGCCGCGAGCTGGAATGATGGGAGGAAAGGCATCCCCACTATCAGCCCGCTCGCGCTGCCGTTGAAAGCAACTATCGTCTTGACGCTCCCAACTCTGTCCGCTATCGCCGGAAGGACGAAAGTCCCGAACCCCATTATGAACTGCTGCAGGGCGAAGAGCCCTCCAATGCTGCTTAACGATGTCTCAAAGCGCCTGCTGAACCACAGCCCATGTATGGTATAGTTATACCTGCGCCCAACCCTATGAGGGCACTTGGAAGGGAGAACTTAGCTATCCTAAGGGCTAGTCCCTTTGAAAACCTAATCTCCCTCACTTCTCCTCCTGCTACTGGCGATACGAGGAAAACAAGAAACATCTGAAGGGGGATGAAAAAGAATGCAACTAGAAGTGCCGCTCGATATGGCTCCCCTTCGAACATGCCCGGGAGAACCCCTCCCAGGAGCATCCCGAAGCCGGCTCCAAAAGTCCCCATGGCCGAGTTGAGAGAAAAGAGGTAGTGCCTGTCCTCGTCACTGGCTTCTTCGCTCAGGATGGACATCAAGGCCGGACCTTCGAGTGCCATCCCGAATCCGAAGAGGGTGGAGGCAACGGCAAAGGCCTCAAACCTTGTATACGTGACTTGAAGCCCTCTCCCCGTTAAGAACAGGAGAAGGGCGAGGAGGAGGGACCTGTGGTATCGGAGCTTAACCGTTATAGGTCCGGCGAAGAGAAGGAGTGTCGCCTGTGTCAGCGTTGAAATGGAGAATATCGTCCCGATTTCTGAATAGCTCATTCCGAGGGACTTAAAGTAAAAGGGGAGGATGAACCAGGCTATGTTGCCCACTAACCAGCCGAGGAAGGAGTAGGCCACAAGAAGGTATGCGTCGCGCTTGAACCCAAGATAGCTGGGGAGAGGCATGGGGAGAGCTTAAAGGCGGCGTTTATAAATTTGTCGAAACGCTGAGACTCTAATGGTAACCGTAAACTATTTTTAGAAGGGCGACCAAGAAGTTCTGGTGATTCTCAATGCTTGGCATAGACCTCTCCGGAAAGCTTGCCTTCACGACCGCTTCAAGCAAGGGCATAGGCTTCGGCGTTGCAAGGGTTCTGGCGAAGGCTGGAGTGGATGTGATACTCCTCTCACGGAGCGAGGAGAACCTGAAGAGGGCGAAGGAGAAGCTCAAGGCCGAGAGTGATGTTGAGGTGAGTTACATCGTTGCAGACCTCACCAAGAGGGAAGACCTTGAGAGAACGGTGGAGGAACTTAAAGACATCGGTGAACCTGACATATTCTTCTTCTCCACTGGTGGGCCGAAGCCGGGCTACTTCATGGAGATGGGCATGGAGGACTGGGAAGGGGCGGTTAAGCTTCTCCTCTATCCTGCGGTCTACCTGACGAAGGCGCTCGTTCCGGCTATGGAGCGGAAGGACTTTGGGAGGATAGTCTACTCCACAAGCGTCGCCATAAAGGAGCCGATACCGAACATAGCCCTCAGCAACGTGGTCAGAATCTCAATGGCAGGCTTGGTGAGAACGCTCGCTAAAGAGCTCGGGCCGAAGGGGATAACCGTAAACGGGATAATGCCCGGCATCATAAGGACGGATAGGATGATACAGCTCGCGAAGGACAGGGCTGAGAGGGAAGGCAAGACTGTTGAAGAGGCGCTCCAGGAGTACGCGAAGCCGATACCGCTCGGAAGGCTGGGAGAACCGGAGGAGATAGGCTACCTCGTGGCGTTCTTAGCCAGCGACCTCGGGAGCTACATAAACGGCGCCATGATTCCGGTTGACGGCGGAAGGCTCAGCTCGGTGTTTTAGAGGCCTTCTCTTTTTCTACTACCCTCTCATAGGCCCGCTTTATTTTCCCATAGTCCCCCTTCGTGAACGTGCACTCCTTTACGCAGACCGAACAGCCGAGGGTTCTTGAGAAGACGACGGCGCACTTCTTGTAGTCCACGTGCACCTCCCGGCCGTTTTCCCTCTTCGGCGTTGTGTAAATAGCTTGAGCCGGGCAGGCCCTAACGCACGCGTTGCAGCGGTCACAGAAGTCCGGAATCCACTCGTATTCCCAAACGCGCTCGTCAGTGTAGGGAAGCTCTAAATCAGTGTAAACCACCCCTATCCTCACGCTCGGCCCGTTTTCAGGGGTTATCAAAAGGCCGTACTTGCCTATGTGGCCGAGGCCGGCTTTCTGGGCCAGAAGCGGAAAGTTCGTGCTTCCACCAACGGCCGGGTCGGGCTGGGCGTTGTAGCCCCCCTTCCTCAAAAACTCCGCTATCTTGTACGCTGCCTTGGTCAAGCGGTAGTAGGTTCTCCAAACCTCAATTCCAGCCCTAACGCCGGGTGCCTTCGCTATCTCTCCCTTCCGCATCTCTCCTATGAGCACTATCGCGTTCTCGAAGAGAACAGCCCTGTTGGAGAAGACCAGGTCCGGAGTAAGCTTCGTGTAGCCGACCTCCAAAACGCCGAGGGATTTTGCATAGAGCTCAAGTTCCTCAAAGAACTCCGGCGGGGCGATCTTTTTGCCCCTCTCCGGGTTCCTCCTTACGCTTGTCACACTCTTTCGAGCGTAGTAAGCCGTACCCAGGAGATAGGGAAGAACGAGGACCATCTTGAGGATGTGGATTCCTGGCTTTCCGTGCAACGCAACTACCTCAGGCACCAGCCGGCCCTCTGGAGAGTCTGGCGAGTTCCCAAAGGCCGGCTTAATGCTTGTGTACTTCCTTACGTCCGGGAAGACCGTGTAGACGAACTTCCTCGCGAGCTTGGCCTTGAGACCCACGGATTTCACCGGTATAAAGAGTGTCGCATAGGCTTAAAAGGGCACCCTTTTATAGGGAGAGCCTCAAAGTAGAGCGGTGATAGCATGGCGATCATGAGGCTCTGGCACGGGCGCGTGCCGAGGGAGAAGGGAGATGCCTACGAGCGATTTCTGATAGAGCGGGTGGTTCCTGACTACAGCTCCGTTGATGGGCTTTTGAAGCTCTACTTCACTAGAAGGGACGAGGAGAACGAGACCCACTTCCTGCTCGTGACGATATGGGACTCGATGGAATCCATCAAAAAGTTCGCTGGTGAGAACCCTGAGCTGGTCAAATACTACCCGGAAAACGACGAGTTCCTCCTGGAGAAGGAGAAGTACGTCCAGCACTACGAGGTATTCTACGAGGGGTGAGCTATGTTTTTAATTCTTAGAGTCTAACCCTCTTTTGGTGATGTTGATGAAGAAATCGCAGTTGTGGGCTGGGCTGATAGCCCCTCTAGTTGCTTATTCCGGCATCCTCACGGCGATCTACGTGAACCACTCGTGGTGGAGGTTAACCGACAACGCGATAAGCGACCTCGGGAAGCTTGGTCTTCCCCACAACTGGCTCCTCAACGTGCCGCTCGTGATAACCGCTTTGCTCGCCGTATACTACGCTCTCGGCCTCCCAAGCATGGTAAGAAACAGCATCGAAAAGGCCGGAATCTGGATTTTGATGGCGGGCTTTGTCTTCTTGGGTTTGATAGGTATCTTCCCGGAGGGAACTTCGCCACACTACTACGTCAGCTGGGGTTTCTTCCTGACGGCAGGCTTTGGATTCCTAATAGCAGGCATCGGCATGGGACTTTCGGGGGACAGGGGTATGCTCTACTTCACGGTGATTCTCTTTGCTCTGGCCTGGATTCTCGCCCTCTGGGCCATGAGGACTTTCAAAGGTGTGGCAATACCAGAGTTCATTGGAGCGCTGACGATAACGGTCTGGCACTACTCGGTGGTGTGGAAGCTCTGGGGGAGTGAACATGAGGCACTATGAACTCATAAAGGTTAAAGAGGACGGGGCGGTGGAAATCCCGCTTGAGTTCGCCTACGAGCTCGGGCTCGTTAAGGGGGCGTACTTCCTGGTAGAGGTTGATACCAACCTCAAAGAGGCCCACATGGAGAGGATAGCCCTGCCAGGGAAGAAGCTTGTAGAGGTCGAGCTGGTTGTGGAGGACAGGCCCGGGGTTCTGGCCAGGGTCAGCGGGCTCTTTGGAAAGCACGGGATAAACATCCTCTTTAACGAGAGCGAGGAGCTGTCCGAGCTGGGTCTCGCAGCGATAGTTGCAATAGTGGACGTCAGTGGGAGCAGGATCCCCCTTGAGGAGCTTGAAAAGGCCCTTACGGGGCTGGAGGAAGTCAGGGAGCTAACTCTGAGAGAGGTGGAGTAGGAGGAGCAGAAAGAGGGCGAAGAGGGCCGCGCCCATGTTCACGTCCCTCGGCGTTATCTCCGTTCTTGGGAGCTTCGCGTTGAGTGCACCGCTCGTTCTGAGAAGCAGGAAAAGCACCACTCCACCCAGGAGCAGGTAAGCGTCCACCGCCTTTGGAGAGCTTCCAAGCCAAATGCCGGCGAGGAGCGTTGCGAGCGCCATTATCAGAGACGGGAGCACTGTGAAACCGTACCCCTTCCCTTCTCCCTTCATCAGGTAGTAGTTGAGCTTTGTGAAGGAAGCGAGCGTCCCCAGACCTGCGAGGTAGAACAGTTCCTTACCATATGGTAGCCCTTTAAGAAGGGCAGCCTTTGCCGGAGAGCCGACAAATGGCCATATCCCACTTATCGCAAGGCTGAGCATAAGGACCGAGGTCATCAGGATTGGATCACCCCTGTAGGAAAGCCTCTCAAGTTCCCTCGTTTTGGCTTTGTCCACCATGGCCCCAGCGGAGAGGAAGAGACCACCCTTGAAGAGCATGTGGGCGAAGGCGTAGTAGAGGGCCCCCAGCGGGTTGAGGGTCGCTATACCGAGGAGGACGTAGCCCATCTGGGAAACCGTCGAGTAAGCTAAAAAGCGCTTTATGTCCCTCTCCAGCAGCATGGCCCCGACGCCGAAGAACATCGAGGAGAAAGCCAGGACGAGGAGGGCATTTCTAAGGTTCTCGGGGGGTGGGAGGTAGAGCGAGAGGAGTACCATACCGTAGGCTGGGGCCTTGACAACCGCACCAGAGAGGAGCGCCGAGACCGGAGATGGAGCGTTGGCGTGTGCATCGGGGAGCCACAGGTGGAGGGGGAAGATTCCGGCCTTGAGGAGGAGCGATGTGAAGGCCACTGCGACGGCCGCCCTTATTTCCTTTGAGGGTGGAGCCTGGGAAACCAGTTCGAGGTTCAGGTAGCCGGTCTTAAGGTAGATGATGCCTATCGAGAACACGAAGAAGTAGGAAGCTAGGAGCGAGAGCATGAGGTACTTGTAAGCCGCCCTGGTTGCCTCTTTTCCTCCGGAGAAGCCCACCAATGCGAAGGAAGACACCGAGGCTATCTCCATGAAGATGTAGAAGTTGAAGAGGTCCCTGCTTATGAAGGCCCCGAGGAGGCCCACGTGGACAAGGAGGAGCAGTACAAGGGCCTTTATTTCCTTTTTGAAATAGATGATGGAGTACAGGGCTACGGCGGAGAAGAGGATAAACTCACCGAGGATTATGAGGGAGTTGTAGGCGTCGAAAGCCACCTCTATGCTCCCTATTTTCGGCCAGCCGCCGACCACTTCGCTTCCTTTCTCGAGGAATGGGTAGATCAACCAAGGCGACAGTGCTCCAGTCAGGAAGGAGTACTTGGCATACCTCTCCATTCTCAGGGGAACCGTGAGGGCCGTAAGGAAAGCGAAGAGGAGCGGAAGAGCTACCATGACGGCTATCACGCCCACTCCCTCCCGTTGCGCAGTATCATCGCCAGGGCCAGCGCGGTTATGGCAACGTCAACGACGAGGGTCGTCAGCATGAGCGTCGAGGGGAGGGGGTCAACCGGGTTGGTGGGCATTATGGGGAAGCTCCCTCCCTCGACGTACCCGGTGCCCATGAAGAAGAGTATCAGGCCGAGGGAGATTACGTTGATTGAGAGCACCTGCTTTATCGGGTTCTCCTTTGACATCAGGCCGTAGAGGCCGATGAGCATGACCACTATTCCAGCTGTTTCGGCGTTAATCACGGTCAACCCACCTCGACATGATGTAAAAGACGAGGACAAAGGAAGTCCCAACCTTTAGGGCAACTCCTATGTTGAAGGTCATTACGGTGCCTCCCGGCATGTAGGGGCGGAGGAAGTTGAGGAAGAAGGCCCCGAAGGCCAGCCCCATGAGTGCAACCCCCACTATGAAGAGGGCCGCAGAGGACTCCACGAGCTGGACCGTCATGAGGGGGAAGCGCTTTCTCGTCCTCCTGTAGCCGTAGGCTGTCATGAGCAGGATAACGCTCACGGCGAAGATAACCCCCGCCTGAAAGCCTCCCCCCGGGCTCTCGTAGCCGTAGATGGTAAGGTAGGCTCCATAGGTGACCAGGAAAGGTGCCACGAGCTTTGTCGTCGTCCTTACAACGAGGCTCATCTTCATCTCTTCCTCCTCCCGGGGAGCAGGTAGAAGCCGGTGGCCGCCGCGAAGAGGAGCGTCGCCTCGCCAAGGCTGTCGTAGCCCCTCCAGTCGGCGAGGATGGCCGTGACGAGGTTCGGGATTCCAACCTCGCGCCAGTTATTTAGATAGTAGGCGTAGCTCCCCCCTGAAACTTTGGTGTAGTCAAGCCTAAGGAGCTCCAGCAGGAGGACCGAACTGATGAGCGCTCCGATGAGGCGCTTCACTCCCCCACCTCCTTTATCGCGTAGAGGAACAACCCAGTGACTATCGCCCCAACCACGACAGCTGAGAGGGCAACGTCGGGAGCCCTCAGTTGGATTAACACAATTATGAAAGCCAAGCTCAGGAGGCCGTAGCGTAGCACCGCAGAGGTGAGCTTCCCGGCCTCGATCACCGAAACCGAGAGGAGTATTATCGCCATTAGGAGGACTTCATGGATTGTCCCAAGCATACATGTCCACCACCGCTTTCGGCTTTATTCCACTCTTATAGGCGGCCCTCGCTATCGCGTGGCTGACCATAGGGTTTATCATGGCTATCATGAGGGCTATCACAAGGAACTTGAGCTTTCCAGTGAGGGAGAAGTCTGCGGCGAGAGCCAATGCCAGGAGTATGCTTATCGCTCCCCCCGTGTCGCACTTTGCAGTTGCGTGGAGCCTCGTGTAAACGTCGGGAAAGCGGAGCAAACCGAGGGCCCCGAAGAACATTATGAACAGTCCGAAGAGGAGGAAGAGGAGAGCTATCACGCTCTCACCTCCAGATATTTCGCTATGATGAGTCCGCCGACGGCGTTGACCATGAGGAGCACTATGCTCACGTCGAGGAGGTAGGGGGCATTGTAGAGGAGCGAGAGCATCGCTATTATCACCACGGCCTTTGTCGTTGCCGTGTTCAGCGCGACTGCCTTGTCTGCGAGCGTCGGGCCGAAAATAACGCGGTAGCTAACCAGAGTCGCAGTAAACACGAGGAAAGCCACCGCGTAGGGTAAAATTACCAGAAGATTTTCTTCAGCCATTCTTCAAGCTCCCCCTTTATCTTTACTCCAGCCTTCTGCTGGTCGAGGGCCTCAACATCAATCCAGTGGATGTAGAGGTAGGCTTCACCGAGCTTTTTGCTGACGTCGAGCGTTAGAGTGCCGGGTGTGAGCGTTATGGAGTTCGCGAGGACGGTTAAGCCGGCGTTGGAGTGGAGGTCGGACTTCACCTTAACTATCCCGGGGTTTATGTCCATGAGGATGACGTTCTTGACGACCCTTAGGTTGCTCTCAAGGAGCCGGAAGGCCATTATGAATAGGTACTGAGGGACGAGGAATAGGAATATGTAGGCCGCCTTTGAGAGGAGGTGTCCCGTCTGTCGTATGTCCTCTGTGAGGAAGTCCCTCGTTATAATCGCTATCAGGAGCGTCACGAGAGCCCCCGTGACAATGTGAGGGGGTGAGAACTTGCCGCTTACGACGAGCCAGGAGGCGAAGAGGGTCAGCCACGTGATCCCCACCCTTTCCCAAGGGGGAAGTTTTCTCGCCTCGTAGCTCTCGTAGAGAACCCTACCCCTAACCTCGTCCAGTCTCTCACGTAGGTAGAAGTGTACCCTTCCCATGTATAGATTTCTACCCCAAACCTAAAAAGGGTTTTGACGGGGCTATACCCCCGCGTCCCATAAGATCAATCCGTTCCCCTGGGGCTTCCTCTCCAGAGGTTCTCCAAGGAACTCCTGGATGAAGACTTCGGCAACGAAGACCTCCCCTTCAACCAAATGGCCGCCGTAGAGTCTCCCGTCCGGGCCGCCGAGCGAAACGTGGATGTGCGCGAAGGGCTTTCCATCCTTGAGGCTTATATTTCCCATCAAGGAAACCAGCTCGAAGGTTCCCTCCAGTTCGATCATCTTGTATTCTCCGGCGTTCTCATCGAAGTAGCCGATCTTCGGGTGCCTCAGGCTTCCTATCGCGTTGATGGTTCCTATGAGAACATTGTGCTCCTCGGCGAAGCGGTTTATGTAACTCAGAAGCTCTTCTCCCTCTGGAATCCTGAAAAGAAAGTTCCTTCCCTTTGAAAACCTCATCACCATCACCTAAACCCTAATAAACCGCACTTGATTTAACCCTTTGGGTGAGAAAATGGACGCGAAAAACGCCGTGCTGAGGGTTCTTCCGGAGCTTCAGGAGCTTGAAGAGGTGGATTTCTCAAAGTACTCGAGCCAGTACATTCCGCTAATTAATGCCTTCGCTGAGACTGGAAGAACGGGACTGAACGAGTTCGAGGCCTTCGTGAGGAAAAACGGCCTCGAACCCTCCACTGTTGGGAACTTCCTCATCTCGCTCTTTCAGTACCTCCTGATCCGCTACCGCCGTTACGGTGAGTACTCCGTCGTTAAGCCCGCCATCAAGGTCTTTATCACACTCAAAGGCTGGCTGAACGAGAACGGCTTTGAGAAGGAATGGAAGCTCCTCCTCCACAACTTCGCCGGCTACATCGTGGACATGGCCGGGAAGACTGTTGAGAGGGAGGACTGTGAGGAGGCCCTTTCTTATCTCACCTTCGCCTACAGAATTGCGGAGGAAGCGGCGGGGAACTTTAAGGAAGAGTACTTCGGGGAACTCAAAGATAAAGCGGGGGAAATTCTAAAGGCTCTCTACGAAAAGTGCGGAATTGAAGGGGAGCTACCGAAAAAGAGGGAGAAAGGTTGCTGATCACCTCTCCAGAGTTACTTCCGCGTAGCTCCTCGGGTCCTCCCATATTTTCACCTTTATCTTTCTCACGTTGTCCCCTGCCTTTTCCACTATTCTCTCGGCAAACCACTCCGCTATGTATTCTGCGGTAACGTTGGGCTTGTCCAGTACTACTGCTTCATCCTCCGGTATTTCGAGCCTCTTCCCGTTTTTCTCGATAACGAGAATCCCCTCCTCCCCCCTTGCGATCCAGTCTTTGCTCACGAGGATCCTGTGGTCGAGGAGCTTTATCAGGTTGCTGAGATGATTGAAGTCGAATACCATACCGTTCTCGTTGAGCTCTCCCCATATCTCGACGTCAACGTTGTAGGTGTGCCCGTGTATGCGGAGGCACTTACTCTCGTAGGGAAGTGCGAGGAAGTGCGAGCTGTCGAAGTCTTTGTGCCAGCTTATCCTCCTCTCGGAGATTCTAAACCCCATCCTTCTCACCGGGGGAAGTTGTGGGTTAAAGTTATAACCCTTGCTGGACAACTTTAGGAAAAAGAAGTGAGGGCTCAAAAATGCCAGGGGGGTCTGGAAGAGGCTGGGGCCGCGGAAGGGGCCGGAGGAGAAAGATGCGGAACATAGGCCTCATCCCCGAGACCAGACATTTCTATCCGGCCACACCTCCATTTTCCCAACCAAAACCTCCGATTTTCATAACCTATGAGGAGTTCGAGGCCCTCAGACTAGTGGACTACGAGGGACTGACCCAGGAAGATGCAGGGAGGAGAATGGGTGTCTCCCGTGGAACTGTTTGGAGGGCTCTGAGTTCCGCCCGGAAGAAAGTGGCCCAGATGCTCGTTGAGGGAAGGGAAATCATAATTCTCCCACATGGAAACGAATTACCCGTTGAAACGGAAGAAGAGTAAAGACCAGAGGGGCATGGAGAACGCATCATCCGAGGAGCTCTTCCTTTATTGTTTCCGCTATCCCCTCTATGGCCCGTGAAGCTTTTGAGTCTGGGAAAGCCTCCACAACCGGCTTCAGCATGCTCATGCTCTCAGGTATCGCCCTGTCGTAGGGGATTCTTCCCAGTATCGGGATGCCTTCCCTCTCTGCCCACTTTTCCAAGCCATTGAAGTCTGGGTTGATGTCGGCCTTGTTGATGATGAGGTATGCCGGTTCCCTGAAGTGCTGGACGACCTTGTAGGCTCTCTGCACGTCGCTGAGCGAAGCTGGGGTAGGCTCGGCTATGAGTATAGCCACGTCAGCCCCTCCGAGGCTCGCTATGACCTGACATCCTATTCCCGCCGCGGAATCGACTATCATGTGTTCAAGACCTTTCTCCTCCATGAGCTTCTTCGCCCACTCCTTTTCATCAGTGACGAGCTTCCCGCTCTCAGGTTTTCCGACGTCAAGCTGAGCCGAAATTAAGGGGAAGCCGTACTTGGTGGTTGCTTTCTGGATAACGCCGGAGCGAACCTCCTCCAGACTTATCGTCCCCCCCACAGGGCAGACGAGGCCGCAGACATTGCAACCCTCACAGGTGAGTTCGTTCACCACGTAGTTGCCCTCGTCGTCGATGTAGATGCATCCATAGGGACAGCGCTCGTAGCAGATGCCGCACCTTATGCAGCTCTCAGTGTTTATCCTCGCTACTTTGGCTCCTAAGTGCTCCCTCTCCTCATCCCATTTCGTTACTCCCAGGAGGAGGCCAAGGTTTGGAGCCTCCGCGTCGGCATCAACCGCAACAAAGGAGTACTCGTCCTTCAGCAGGTAGAGGAGTGAAGCCGTTATCGTGCTCTTCCCGACGCCGCCCTTGCCGCTCGCTATCGCTATCTGCATCACTCATCACCCCCGATGAACTCCGCAACCCTATCGGCGAGGCCTTTGAATATCTCCGCTTCGGGATAATCCGTGAGGGCTATCGGCTTTCCCTCAACGTAGCTTTTAACTATGTTCTCGCTGTATGGAATCTCAGCAACGATTTGGGCGCCGTACTTCTCCGCGAGAGCGCGGACCTTTTCTATATCGCCAAGGTCCGCCCTGTTGACTACTACCCACGTTGGGATGCCCATGAGCCTTCCGAGTTCGAGGATAAGTTCCGTGTCGTGGATTCCGAGGGGAGTTGGTTCGGTGACTGCAATGAGGAGCTTTGAGCCCTCGATGGCCTTGGAAACTGTGTTGCCAGTCCCGGCTGCTGTGTCCACCATTAGAAGACCCTCTCTAACTTTCTCGGCCCTCTTTCTTGCCTCGACTACAAGGGGCATTGACCTTTCCTCGCCTTCCCTCAGTCTTCCCGTTACGAGGGTGAACCCGTAGGGTGTTGGGGTTACGTAGGTGTGGCCGATTGTTCTGAACGCTTCCAGGATGGCTCCTGGTACAGGACAGACTATCTCACAGGCCCTGCAGCCCGAACAGAGCGTTGGCATCAGGAAAGGCGTTCCATCGCGCATGGTTATGATGGCGTGCTCCTCACATACCTCGGCACACTTTCTACATTTGGTGCACTTCGAGTAGTCAAAGCGTGGCATGAACTGGTTCACGGGCTCCTCGTTGGCCAGCTCCACGCCGAGGAGTATGTGGTCGTTGGGAGCCTCAACGTCAAGGTCCGCTAAGGTTAGCTTGACCCCCAGCTTCCTGAGTGCAACGGCGAGGTTTGTCGCGACCGTTGACTTTCCGGTTCCTCCCTTTCCACCGCTCACGGCTATCTGCAAGCTCTCACCTCCGAAAATTAGGGAAGCCGAATGGGTTATAAGCTTTGTGGAACTCATCTGCAGAAACGCCTGCTCGCAAAGAAGGACGGATCTTCAAGGAGGTAAAATCGTCCCTCCCTTCGGGCCACTATTAAACCACCGTATTCCTCATCGTTCAGCTGCAAACCGATGCACATTGCCTTTCTTATCATCATTTTTCTACTGCAGAGGCACGACGATTCTGGAACCTCCACGGCCTTTCCAGTCCCGCGCGAAACTTCCGCCGTTTCCACCGTCGTTTTCTTGGGGTTCTTTACGACGGAGTACTTAACCACGAGATATTCCATCTCTTTCGGGAGAATCAGAGTTTTTCCCTCCGTTTTCAGCTCCCTATTGGCACGTTCAATCTTCGTATTCCAGAGAAGGGCCGACTCAAGGAGAGAGAGGGAAAAGAATAGGACGAGAGCGGGGAGAGATCCTAACCTGAAGTAGCAGATGAAGCTCGCTGGCAGCACTGCAAAGAAAAACACCCCTATCGCCATGCTCCTCCAGTGTGAGAGCACCTTCATTCTATCCCCCCTCGCTTGCTCACTCCCTGCTCTTCAGCCTTCTCATGTAGAACTTCTTTCCGTTGTATTCGAGCTCTATAAGCTCTCCTTCTTTTAGGAGCTTCTCAACGACGCTCCAGTCTGCGTTCGCCTTTTTCAGGAACTCCTTAACGGCATCCTCGCGCATGGGATGGACGGAGGTTATGCTCAGCAAATCCTCCTCAACGTTGCCGGTGAACGCAAAGGCGTTCCCCTCATAACCGATTAGATACTCCACATGCTCCTCGCCGAGAACCTCGCTGAAGACCTGATAGGCGTGGTTGATTAACTCCTCCTTCGCCGGTTTTACCCAGGATTCAGCTGGCGGCCTCGTTGGAACAGCTATGTACGCTTTATCGGGTTTCAGCTCCCTCAGGAATTCCGCTATCTTCCCGAACTCGTCGCCGTAGTCTATTCCGTCTATCAGCATCGTCTCGGTGACTACCTTTCCCTTGAACTCCTTTCTGAACTCCAGCATGCCCTTGAGGATCTTCTCAAGGCTCAGGCTCTTGTGGGGCCTGTCAATCCTCCTCCACAGCGGCTCGCTGACGGCATCAACTTTCAGCGAGACGAAGTCGAGCTTTAAGAGGTCTTCTCTAACGTCTTCCCGCCAGATTAGAGAGGCGTTTGTAAGGGCGGCGAGTTTTATGCCAAGCTCCCTAAGGAGGTCTATCTCCTTCCCAAGGTTGATGTCGAGGGTAGGCTCCCCATCCGGAACGAACGTGATGTAGTCCATCCGCTCGTTCCTTTCTCTGGCTTCCTGGACTTTCTCTTCCACTTCCCTGAATATCTGCCCGGGCTCGTAGAAGGGTCTCCTCTCGATTTCCATTTTCAGCGTCTTTCCTATCTGGCAGTAAACGCAGGCGTAGGTGCAGACTTTGTCAGGAATGTTGTTAACTCCGAGGCTTTTCCCGAGTCTCCTCGAAGGAACGGGTCCAAAGGCTATCATAACATCACCGGAATTAGGTCCGCCTAAATACCTATAAAGTTTTTGAAGGTTTGACATATATTCAGTTTGGTGTTACCTATGGGGAAGGACGAATCGATTCTGGGGAACCTTAAGCGCCTTGAGGAGCTCAGTCCCTTCGAGTTCAAGGAGTTGCTGATAAAGCTCGCGGAGAAGAAGTCAGAGAGGATGATGCTCAACGCAGGAAGGGGGAACCCGAACTTTCTAGCACTGGAGCCGAGGTATGCCCACATCCAGCTTGGCAAATTCGCCCTAAGCGAGGCGGAGAGGCACTTCGGTTACATGGGAGAGCTAATCGGCGGGCAGTGCGAGAAGGACGGAATAGGGGCCCGCTTTGAGATATTCGTCAGGAACCACTGGGAAGAGAGGGGAACGAGGTTTCTGCACTCGGCAGTTAGCTACGTGAGGGACTACCTGGGCCTTTCTGCCGAGGATTTTCTCTGCGAGATGGTTCAAGGTTACCTCGGTTGTGAATACCCTTCCCCGCCGAGGATGCTTCCGCTGGCCGAGGAGATAGTAAAGAGGTACCTCCTCAAAGAGATGGGCGCTGGCTACGACCTGGGTTACTCCATAGTCGAGGAGACCCAGCTCTTCGCAGTGGAAGGCGGAACCGGCGCGATGGCGTACCTCTTTGAATCCCTGAAGGCCAACCGCGTCCTCAATCCTGAAGATAAAATCGCGATGGCGGTTCCGATATTCAGCCCTTACCTTGAGATACCCACACTGGACCAGTACAGGCTTGAGATAGTTGAGGTTAAGGCGGACCCAGAGCTCGGATACCAGATACCGGATGAGGAACTCGAAAAGCTCAGAAATCCGGAGATAAAGGCGTTCTTCCTCGTCAACCCGGGGAATCCTACCGCGGTGAAGCTCGAAGAGGGCGTCCTTGAGAAGCTGAGAGATATAGTTGAAAACGAGAGGGACGACCTCATCATAATCACGGACGACGTTTACGCTACCTTCGTCGATGATTTCAAGTCTGTCTATTCCGTCCTGCCCCACAACACAATACTCGTCTATTCCTTCTCCAAGTACTTCGGGGCCACCGGCTGGCGCCTCGGTGTCATAGCCCTCCACAGGGACAACGTTGTGGACAAACTCATCGCGGAGCTCCCGGAGGAGGTCAAGGAGGAGCTCGATAGGAGGTATGCGACGATAACACCCAACCCAAGGGAGCTGAAGTTCATAGACCGGCTCGTCGCAGACAGCAGGAACGTCGCTTTGAGGCACACCTCCGGCCTCTCAACGCCCCAGCAGGTTCAGATGGTTCTCTTTGCGCTCTACGCTCTGATGGACGAGAAGGGGGACTACAAGAAGGCCGTGAAGAGAATCCTCCTGAGAAGGTATCGGGCCTTATATAGGGGGATAGGGATTGAGCCTCCCGAGAATCCGGACTACACTCACTATTACATCCTGCTCGACATGGAGGAGCTCAGTGAGAGGCTCTACGGAAAGGAGTTCTCGGAGTGGTTCATGGAGAACTTCCCGCCTGAGGAATTCATAGTCCGCCTCGCGGAAGAGGCTGGTGTTGTTCTCCTCCCTGGGAGGGGCTTTGAGGTTCCCCATCCCTCCGCGAGGGTTTCACTCGCCAACCTTAGGGAGATTGACTACCTCCGCATAGGAAGGACGATTAGGAGAATCCTCGACGAGTATCACGGGGAGTTCAGGAGGAGCCGTTGAGTGACCTTCGGGGTGGTACCGTGCCCAAGATTGAACCCTTCGAGAAGCATCGCGACAGATATGAAAACTGGTTTGAGAGGAACCGCTACGCTTACCTTTCGGAGCTTGAGGCCGTTAGGAAGATCCTGCCAAAGGGGGGAAATGGAGCGGAGATAGGCGTTGGGACGGGGAGGTTCGCGGCCCCGCTCGGGATAAAGCTTGGCGTTGAGCCTTCCAAGGCAATGGCTGAGATAGCGAGGAAGAGGGGAATCGAGGTCATTGAGGGAACGGCCGAAAATCTTCCATTCGATGACAACAGTATGGACTACCTCCTCATGGTCACAGCCATATGCTTTGTTGACGATCCCGAGAAGGCTTTAAGGGAAGCCTACCGCGTCCTGAAGCCCAACGGAGCGTTGATAATCGGCTTCGTTGACAAGAATAGCCCCATCGGGAGGTTCTACGAGGAGCACAAGAACGAGAGCACTTTCTACAGGGACGCAAGGTTCTTCTCGACGGGGGAGCTCCTCAAACTCCTCAAAAAGATCGGCTTCAGGGAGTTCGAGATAATGCAGACCCTCTTCCATAAGTTGGATGAGGTTAACTCGGTCGAACCCGTGAGGTTAGGCTACGGTGAGGGAAGTTTCGTCGTGATAAAGGCGGTGAAGTGATGGCTATGCCACTACTTTCGAAGATAAAGAAAAAGGCTCTTCGTCTGGCGGAAGGGCTTGAGTTGGTGGATTTCAGCTTTGGACTGCCCTACACATGGGCTCTCCTTAAAGGGGGAGGGAAAAGGGCGCTTGGAGTCTCTATGACACTTCCTGAGGAGATACAGGTCTACAGAAACTCAGTTGAAGAACCTTCCCTGGAGGCTTTAATTGAGAAAACCGACAGCTTAAACGTCATCGAGCGGACCCTTGGTATAGCGGCGATAAACGCGGTTTCACAGTACCACCTTGACGTTTCCAGTCTTCCCGATGCTGACGCGGTTGAGCTTGTGATGGACTTTGAAAGGGTGGCGGTAATAGGGAACATGCCGCCCGTTGTTCGGGCTCTCCGCGGGAGAGGGATTAAAACGTTCGTTTTCGAAAGGAACCCGAAGCTCTGGGACAGGGAGACGCTCAGTGATGCCCTTGAATACCTTCTCCTTCCAGAGGTTGAGGCGGTGCTCGTCAGCGGCTCGGCGCTCGTTAACGGAACCCTGGAGATGATACTCGACAGGGCAAAAAAGGCGGAACTGCTTGTTCTGACGGGACCGACAGCCCAGCTCCATCCCGACTTCGTCAAGGGGACTGGAGTGACTCATCTGGCGGCCATGAAGGTGTTTAACATCGAGCGGGCCATCCAGAAGCTCAAGCTCGGCTCCTTCAAAGGTTTTGAAGGGGAGAGCAGGAAGTACGTGGCAGCAGTCAGCACGTGACGTGGAAAATCCCCAGAACCCTATTCTCTCTTTGGAGTTCGTTGAAGAGCCTAACCGCCTCGCCTGTGGGGAGCTCCACGACTTCCTTTCCTTCTACGAGTTTTTTGCTTTCCGGGAGGAGTGAGAGTTCCCCATACATGCCAGTGCCCACGATGAGAACGTCGAAGTCTTCCCGCAGGTATTTCCTGAGCTCCTCCGGGTCGGGTTTATGGCTCGTCCCGTGCTTCCCCTTGCTTATCTCCTTCTTCCTCCGCTCAACTTTTCCGCTTGGATAGACGACGATGTCGTGTTCGTATTCCTTTCCATCGACCAATATCCTCCCAAAGGCGGGGTATTCTAGCCTCATACTCTCACCACTCCAGGCTGAGGGCATCCTCCAGGATTTCCCTGTGGTCAAAGGCCAGCGGGAGCTTCAGGGCCTCCTCCACTGGAAACACGGAGACCTCTTTGGCGTCGTCGCCAGCTTTCAGCTCGCCCTCCCCGATACAGAGAAACGCAACCGTGACTGTGTGCCCCCTCGGATCCCTATCCGGCCTTGAGTAAACACCAACCACTTTCACCGGCCTCACTTCAATCCCTGTTTCTTCCTTAACCTCCCGAAGAAGGGCCTCTTCGACGGTTTCCCCGTACTCGACGAAGCCGCCGGGAAGGGCGTAGTGGTCCTTGAATGGCTCGTTCTTCCGCTTTATCAGAACGACCCCGTTGTTGTAGATTATCACTGCATCGACCGTTAGGCCTATACACCGGTGGACTCCGGCCTTAAAGCCGTGCTTCTCAGCCAGCTCCCTCGCTTCCTCTTGGAAGGTGGTTACATCCGCCCCCTTTGGGGCCTTTATTAAGAGAACGTACCTATCCATACCCACCACCTCAGTGACGTCCCTTCTCTTCATTATTCAGCGTGCTGACGTTTCATCATCGGCAGACAAATTATGGCTTGGGGTTTATACCCTTTTCACCCCAACCTTTATTGCCAGCTTATTAATTTCATCCATCGAGAGGTTTATACTCCTGCGCGCTAGGAAGAGGGCAGTGAATGCAACGGCCCGTTTTAGGGCCTGAATGAAAGGACATCTAAGGTAGAACCCCGCAAATGCGCCCAAGAAAACGTCACCTGCTCCAGTTGACTCGTCCACTTCAACTCGGATCGGATGGAAGGAGTACTCCTTCCCTCTCATGAAAGCCCTTCCCCCCTCAGGCCCGTTTGAAAGCAGGAGCACCTCAACCGCGTTCGGGGAGAAGTTCCTTAGGTAATCGAACTCGGAAACGTCCGCGTGTAGGACTCTCAAACCCTCCAGCGTTGAGCCATCAAAAGACCCGTATGAGACCTCTCCCTGTCCGGTAGAGCGTATGAACCCCTGAAGGTCTGCCCCTACAAAGGGGAACCTCCTCACCGCCCTTCTTACGAGTTCTGGATCCACCTCCCCGGCAACGGGGTTGATAAGAACTGCGTCGTAATTACCGGAGGGTAGTTCTTCAATGGGCGAAGCCCTCCCAAGCAGTCTCAGCTCCTTCCGGTTCCCGTCGAGGTAGGTCAGCTCGTAGGTGGTTGTATTCTCCGATGGGATCACTTTCAGTTTTCCGATTGATTCAAGCTCCGAAATCCAGCTTTCTGGAAGTTCCGAGAAGGATGTCAGTATCTCAACGTTGCAAAAGTGGGAGAGGGCCAGGGCCGAGTAGTAGGCTCCACCCCCAAGCCTTTCAATGCTCTCTCCACGTTTCTTCACGATGTCCCTGACGACGTGGCCGATTACAAGGCACTTCATACTACCACCTGCTCATCACGGTCCAGTCGGGAATGCTGGATGTTATCATTGCGTGAAGTCTTGGAACCGGAAGATATAAGCCTCACTCAAACCCCGGCCTTTTGACGTTCAAGACTTCCCTGTTCACAAGGGTTGGTGGGACTTCTCCGTTCTTGAAGGCTATGAGGTTCCTTGCAACGAGCCCTGCCATTCCCTCCCTCGCTCCGTAGGTGGCGCTCCCTATGTGTGGTGCCAGAACGACGTTCTTAAGGCTGAATAGCCCCTCGTTGTAGTATGGCTCCTCCTCGAAGACATCCAGGCCGGCACCTGCGATCCAACCCTCTTTGAGGGCCTTGATGAGTGCCTGGGTGTCCACAACCTTGCCGCGCGCTATGTTGACCAGAATTGCCGTCGGCTTCATGAGCTTCAAGTGCTCCTCGTTTATCATGTGGTGGGTTTCTTTCGTGAGAGGAACTGCTAGGACAACGAAGTCACTCTCCCTCAAAAGCTCTTCAAGGGATCTGAACTCCGCTCCGAGCTCCATCTCGACATCTGGTTTTCTGCTCCTTGCGTTGTAGAGGATTCTCATGTCAAATCCCTTTGCCCTCCTAGCTATCGCTTGGCCTATCCTTCCGAAGCCGACTATCCCAATCGTCTTGCCGTAGACGTCATGGCCGAGGTACATAAGCGGGTGCCAGGCCACGCCGCGCCTCTTCCACTCTCCAGAGCGGACGAAGTTGTCCGCCTCAACGAGTCTCCTGGCGGTGGCTAAGAGGAGAGTCCAAGCGAAGTCTGCGGTAGCGTTTGTGAGGACGTTGGGCGTGTTGGTGACGTAGATTCCGCGCTTGGTCGCCTCTTCAATGTCAACGTTGTCGTAGCCGACGGCGTAATTTGCCACTATCCTTAGTTTTGGGGCGGCGTCGAATATCTCGGTGTCTATTCTCTCGCTCAACATTGTAACGAGGGCGTCAACATTTCTCACCTGCTCAAGGAGGACTTCCCGCGGTATCTCATGCTCGTCCTCCCAGACTTCGACATCGAAGTGCTCCTTCAAGAGCTCTATCCCGTTCTCGGGAATCCTGCGCGTGATGAACACCTTCGGCTTCACTTCAACCACCGAAGAAAAAGTTAAAAGAGAGGTTTAAGGATTTGTCCTCAATCGAAATCCCATATCGTCCTCCCCTTGTAGAACATCATGACGTAGCCACAGTTCTTGCAGATGACGATCTTGACCTTGTGGGCTGTAAAGCCCCACTTGCTGTCAAGTTTGCCCTCCTCGACCTGGAAGTCTGTACCCCCACAGAGGGGACACTTAAGCTGTCTTTTCTCCACAGCAATCACCATTGTTACTACTCGATGGAAGTATAAATGGCTTTCGTTTGACACCGGGAAACCTCTTAAACATAGGCACAGACTTAGGCACATGAAGGTCACTGGAGAGATCATGGGAATAAGCGAGAACGGTCTTGGAGTTCTAAAATACGAAGACAGGGAGTTTTATGTCCCCTTCGCATATCCTGGAGACGTTGTCAGCGTCAAGAAGGCAAAGCGCCGATTCGGCAGAAAAATCGCAACCGATTTTGGCCTCATTGAGGAATCTCCTCTTCGTCAGAGGCCCAGGTGCGTTCATTTTGGAAGATGCGGCGGCTGTCTCTGGCAGGGGTTGAAGTATAAGGAACAGCTCCTGCTCAAGGCCGGGGCTTTTGAGAGGATAACTGGGATAAGCGCCGAGATTAAGGGCTCGCCCAGGATATGGAGCTTTCGCAACGTGAGCAACTTCATAGCAACCACCTCTGGAATTGGGCTGAAAGAGTACGGCAATCCTCTCGGGGTGGTAGGGCTAACAGAGTGCCCAGTCTTTTCAAAGAAGACACCCAAATATTTGGATGCTCTGAAGGGCTTCCTCAGCGAGACCAGTCTTAAACCGTGGGATCTAAGGAGAAAAACCGGCGAAGTCCACTATCTGCAAGTGAAGGAGGGCAAGTTCACGGGAGATGTTATGGTAAACCTCATCGCCCACGTGAAGCCATCTGGGGGAGTTCTTGAGGTGTTTAAGGGCTATTTCTCCTTTGCCGACTCCCTCTACTGGAGCGTTAAGGAGAATGAGAGGGACGATCCGCGCGGCGATGCCCAACTCGTGGCTGGAGAGCCTTACATCCGCGAGCGGGTTGAGGACGTTACTTACCTCATCCGCCCCAACAGCTTCTTCCAGACCAACAGCTACGCTTTACATATCCTTTTGAAGGCTGTGGAGGGCTTTACGGAAGGTGAGAAGGTTCTCGACCTCTACGCCGGCGTCGGGACATTTGGCATTTATCTCGCGAAGAGGGGCTTCGAGGTTGAAGGCGTCGAAGTCAACCCCTTCGCGGTGGAGGTGGCTAACAAGAACGCTGAGCTCAACGGCGCCGGGGCTAGATTTATGGTGGGAAAGGCAGAGGAGACGCCGATAGGAGAGTACGACACCGTGATAGTTGACCCGCCGCGTAAGGGGCTGAATGAGGCCGGAGAGCTGCTCGTTAAAAGCGGAGTTGAGAACGTGGTTTACGTCTCCTGCAACCCAAGGGCCTTCAAGCTCGACTACGAGAACCACCTGAAGAAGACCTACCGTGTCGAGGATACCGTCCTCATCGACATGTTCCCCCACACGCCGCACGTTGAGGCAGCAGTAAAACTGAAGAAGAAATGGTAGGCCTCAAACGGCCTTCCAGAACGGATCCTGCTGGGCCTTCACCTTCGCAGTCATCTTCAGGGCTTTTATGTCGGTCTCGTCGAGCTCGTTCTTGAGCTGCTTCGCCAGCAGAACGACGTCGTTCTTGCTCAAATCCACGTAGAGGGTTTCGCCTGGGTGGATGTGTCTGCCCACCATCGCTCCTTCTATAGCAACCGCGACCGCGTCGCCCTTCTTCGCCTCCTGGACGAAGTCGTTCTTGTTCTTTATCGACTTGATGACGCCGACCTTCTGGCCGTTCTGCTTGATGAGGACAACACCGGGCTTTATTCTACCTTCCACGACCTCAACCCCCACTATGGCAGGGTGGCTCCTCCTGAAGACGTAGCGCTCATCTGGGTAGAGCCTGATGACACCGGGGAAGGTGACGTTCTTGAGGAGCTCGCGCTTCCTCTTCTCTTCCTCCTCTTTGACCCAGGCCTCGTAGTCCTCTATGAGCTTGTAGATGATGTTGCCGACGAAGATGGGCACGCCCTTGGCGTTCGCAACCTCCTCAGCGTCCTCGTTGACCTTGACGTTGAAGCCGAGGACGACGCCGTACTTCGGCTCCTCCTCTTTGACGCTCAGGGCCTCCATAACGTCCGTCTTGCTGATGTTGCCGACGTCGGCCTTCCTTATTGGGATGTTCTTCTCTCCGAGCTCCTTGCTGAGGGCCTCAAGGCTTCCAAGGGTGTCGGCCTTGACGATGACGCCGACCTTTCCGGTGCTTATGACGACGCTCTGTATCTGGCTGAGTATCTCCTCTTTGGCCTTCTCAATCTCCTCCTCGGAGCGGGCCGCTATGACCGGAGAACCTGCAAGGGCCTCTTCCAGGCCGGGCGCGGCTACCTTGATACCTGCCGCTGCAACCACTTCATCCACCTGGTCAAAGCGGAACCTTGGGTCCCTTATCTCGTCGAGGGGCTTGGGCTTGAGCAGGGCGCGGATTTTGGTCACTATCGCCTTGTCCTTCCCGCCGACAACTATGGTGTCGTCTTTCCTGAGGGTTCCGTCATAGATGATGACGTCTATCGTGGTTCCGAGTCCGAGCTCCTCGCGAACTTCGAGAATGGTGCCGCGCGCGGGGCCCTCCACCTCTATCTTAAGCTTCTCCTCGAGGTACTTCTGTGAAAGGCCAGCTATGAGAACCAGCAGTTCTGGAACACCGATGCCGTACTTGGCGGAAATCGGCACTATCGCCAGCTCGCGTGTAAAGTCCTGGACGCGGTCGAAGCGGTTGGCGTTGAAGCCCATCTCGTAGAACTTCCCGATGAGCTCCCAGAGCTTGGTTTCGAGTTCTTGCTGTGCTCCCTGGTCCTGCTTCTTGATGTTGACGAGGAAGGGCTCGTCCTCCTTGACCTTCCAGCCCTTTATCCTGTCTATCTTGTTTGCGGCGACTATGAAGGGTGTCCTGTTCTTTCTGAGTATCTCGATGCTCTCTATCGTCTGCGGCTGAAAGCCCTCGTTGATGTCCACGATGAGAACCGCGAGGTCGGCGAGGCTCCCTCCCCTAGCCCTGAGGCTCGTGAATGCCTCGTGACCGGGGGTATCTATGAATAGCAGTCCGGGAAGCTTTATCTCTCCCTTCCAGAGCTTGATGAGCGGCCCGGCAAGGGTCCGAACGGTCTCTATCGGAACCTCAGTGGCCCCTATGTGCTGGGTTATTCCTCCCGCTTCATTACTTGCTACATTAGTATGTCTTATCTTATCAAGCAAGGTAGTCTTGCCGTGATCCACGTGGCCGAGAACCGCGATGATGGGCTGTCTAATCCTCTTCGCCATTTCTCTCACCTGAGCTAAAATCAGGTGTGGGCTTTTAAAGGGTTCGGCGCGAGTATTAAAAACTACTGTAGTAATTCCGCCCGGTGGTGATGATAGGGTTGCTCATAGGCACGGGAATTGGGTTGCTTTTGGCGGCCATCTACGGCAGGCTCAAGGGGATGGCGGGAGAAATCGAGATGGCGGTCCTGATACCGTTCTTCACATACCTGCTCTCGCTCCAGTTCTACGGAAACTTTGACGTGCCTGGGGCTGTTGCCGTGGTTTCAACGCCCATCGGGGACTTCGTTCAGAGCAGGTTCTCAATCGGTCTGGATACCGCTCTTGCAGCGCTCGTGGCCTTAACCTATGTCTGGATCCGCTCGAAGGGTGCCCTCAGCGTGGATGAATACCAGGGCCTCGGTCTCTTCCTCTGGGCGGCCTTTGGAATGGACGTGGGCCTAATGGCAACGGCGGGACCAGTCTTTATGGGAACCGGCTTCGTTATACTGGCAGTTGTGCTTATTCTCCACGCAAGAAAACCCGGCCGCGATCTAAGGGCTGTCCCGTGCGGAGGAGAGCTAAGGGAACTCGCCGAAAGGGAAGGTTTCGGTTGTCTGAGTGATAAAGTCAGCTACGGTGTTTACAAAATCGGTAGTGCTCTGGTGGTCGGCGGAAAGCTCCCGGAGGAGTTCCCGCGCTGGAGGAAGGTCGTGGAATGCATGTTAGCTGTTCCCTCTTCGGGTATATGGGATAAAGCTTTAGGCTACGGGTTCGCGTTTCTTCCTGGTATCGTTGGTGTTTTTATGAAGCCGGGGCTGCTGGCTTCATCTTTGATTATAGTGCTCGCTTTCGCCCTGATGGTGATCGTGGGCAGTTATCGCGTGGGGAGAACGAAGAGAAGCCTTCCTGAAGAATGTAGAGAGGTCATGGACGAATACGCGAAGTTTTAAAGGAGGAAATTTAAAGAGAAGGACAAGAAGGCCGTTGTCATAGATTAGCGCTCTAAGCAGTCCATTTCGTCCATGTACTCTTTCTTTGCCTTCGCGTGGGTGTGGTAGAACCAGTCGGCGGCCTTGCAGTACTCGAAGAGCTCTTCCGGCCTGAAGTAGAGGTTTATCTCCCTCTCGGCGCTCTCCGGGCTGTCGGAGGCGTGGACGACGTTGTATATCGAGTCGCCTATGTCGAGGCCGTAGTCACCGCGTATGCTTCCAGGCTCAGCGTCCTTTGGGTCGGTGGCACCGCACATCTTTCTGACGACGCTTATGGCGTATCTTCCTTCAACGACCATGACGACGCTGGGGGCCTTTGTTATGTAGTCTATGAGCGGCTCGAAGAAGGGCTTGCCCTTGTGCTCCTCATAGTGCTTCTCTGCCAGCTCCCTCGTTATCCATATCATCTTCATTCCGACGATCTTAAGGCCGCGCTTCTCAAACCTGGAGATTATCTCTCCCATGAGGCCCCTGACGACGGCATCGGGCTTTAGAATAACGAGGGTTCTCTCTATCCTGTTCTCTGCCATTTCCAACACCGGGTTTTATTGATCACTGGGGTTAATAGGTTTTTTGGAGTCAAAGTCCATCCAGGCCAGGTACCTCTTTGCGACCTCCTCTTGATAGGGGCCGGAGTACGTGAGCTTTCCACCTTCGAGGACGACCATCTGGTCTATCCCAAGGTTCAGAGGTATGTGGCTGGCTATGATGAGGCCTGTTTTCTTAGGAAGGTCGTTGAGGGCCTTCGCTATGATTATCCTGCTCGTCGCGTCAAGGCCGCTGAAGGGTTCGTCCATCAGGATGAGCTCCCTATCGGAAGCCAGGGGCTCTATCATCGCCACCCTCCTCCTAAGGCCCTTTGAAAGCTCCCCGACACGCTTGAAGGCGTGTTCTTTAAGTCCAAGCGTTTCAACGGCGTTTTTGACGGGTTCCGGGCCGTAGAGATCGGAGAGGTAGTCGATGACGCTTGAAACCCTCATCATGTAAGGGATATCCTCAACGTCCCTCACGTAGAGCATCCTGGAGTAGAGCCTGGAAGGATTTTCGAAGGGATCAAACCCGAGAACCTTCACTGAGCCTTCGGTTGGTCTGAGAATTCCGGATAGAACCCTCATTAAGGTGGTCTTTCCGGAACCGTTGGAGCCGAGGAGAAGAATCCTGTTGCCCTTTAGATCGAGGGTTATTCCATCGAGGGCGACGTTGTAGCGGAACTTCACAGTGAGGTCTTTAGCGCTGGCGAGCTCACGAACGGGCATCCACAACCACCTCCGGGCCGTTTCTGCTTGGAAGAACCCCGCAGGAGTTTGGAATCTCCACGGTAACGTGGAGGTAGAGGAACGGATCCCTCCTGTTGAACTCGAAGCTCACCGGCCCTGAGCCCTGGAAAACCCTGCCGTTCATTGTGACGATTTTGATGGTGTAGTTGGCGTTCTCCGGGCAGGCCAGGTTGGCGAGGTTCACGTTCAACTCGGTTTTTCCCGCCTTAAGGGGCCAGAAAACGTCGAAGGAGTAGGTAACGTTTTTGTCAACGGCCCTGCCGAACTTCAGGAGCTGGTCCGCCTGATCGAGCCTTATTTCAGCGTGCATCGAGGACTTAAGGGGACTCCAGTAGGGGATTCCGAGGACGGCGACCGAAGCCGAGAGCAGGAGCGAGAGCACTACCACTGCCGTGAGGGTTTTTGACCAGTTCATACGCTCATCCACCTCCTGTGGAAGGAGTAAAGCATGATTACAATGAGGCCCGCGGAGGTTCCGAGGTAGACCCACACAGTCCTCCACTCAAAGCCGAGCTTTCCGGAGAGGAGGAAAGCCAGGAGGAGGGTGAATACTATGGAGAGGTCGAGCCTGCCCCACAGGATGTAGGTTGAGTAGACGGCGAGCGTTGCCGCCAGGAGAAGGGAGAGGAGGATGGAAGATAGCAGGATGAGGGAGTCCTGACTTATTCCGGAGAGCCATTTTAGTGAGACAACTCCTATGGGAAAGAGGGCGGAGAACGCCAGGGGCAGGAAGATGATGAAAGAGGCCGCGAGTCCGATTAAAGCCGTCTTCGCAGGCGAAGCCCTCTCCCTGAAGAGCAGGGGAACAAATGAGGACCTCGTTCTGTACATCAAGGGGAAGAGGGCTATCATCACGGCCACGACATAGACGGACGAGAGCAGGCTGGAGTTCGACCACACGAGGGCCCCGAAGAGGCCCGCTATCTTCTCCTTCATCGTGAGGTACTGGGAGGCATAATAGCTCGGTGCCTTCTCCTGAACCTGCCCCGAGAGGTGGCCTGGGGCTCCGAGGAGGGGAGTTACGGAGCCCCCGATGATCGACGCCTTGTAGACGGAATCCGCCGCTATGTAGGATGTGACCGCTGCGACCATTACTGCCGCCAGAATAACCGCCAGTATCTCAACGTGGAGGTAGTCTGAAAACGCGTTCTTCATTAGGGCCTTCATCTTTTCAACCTCCCTGTGGTAGATGCCCCCGATGTTGTGGGGGAGCGGTGGGGTTATCCTCTTGAAACTCCAAAGATAGAAGAATATGAGAGCTCATTTTCTTTTCCTCCAGAGCCAGGCTGGAATTAACGCCAGTGGAAGAAGGGACGCAGGTCCACAAATGCCTCCTTTCCCTTCCCTGGAGGATTTCCCCGGGGAGGTTGTTGAAGTGCTCTGCGGGAGCTCTGAGGAAATGGTTGTCACCTCCTTTGATGAGGGGGATATAGTAGGGAGATAGGAACTAATCTCTGAGGAGAGCTGATAGTATATCCCATCAAGGAGAGTGTAGTTCAACGTCCCCGATGTCAGTGAGGAGTACAAAAATCTGGAGATATTCCCTGCGGTCTCGCTTCTTAATACATATATAAAGGAAGACGTCTTCTTCCATTCTTCTATGGTTTTATTTGGATTAAATGCCTGCGGATTATAAGTAACATGCAGGTACCTCTTAGCATTGTGCGGAATGTATATATACACATACGTGGCGTTAAGTTGACTTGTGTATCTCTCCGGAAGTGGAAGTACTATCAGGTCTCCTGGTTGGATAGGGACCGAGGTGGAGACGAATGTATTGGTACTTAGCCTCGGGATCGGCATTCTGCGGATGTTTATTGTGCTATTAATTAATTGAATGATCTTTTCGGTGTTGTTTGATGTTAGATATTCCTCAATAGCAACCTTAGTCAGATTCTGTTTTGTCAGGACTAGGTCATTGTTCACATAGGCTACTGGGAGTATCCGGTGGAACTCAATATAAGGACTGATAGTGTATAATCTTTCGCCTGATGTCACGTTAAATGGGATACCAAGGTACATGTATCCTTTCCCAAAGATCTCATTGACAAACTTGAGTACTGTCTGAGATATAATCTTGTCCTGCTCCATTGTGGAATTAGCCAGCTTTGCTTTTTGCAGTACATTCTCCACAATCCAAGGATTTGACTTTATGGTTTTTATCAGCTCTTTCATATTCCCTTGGATACCTACGAGATACTCTTTAACATTAAATTCGGGAAGATACAAGGGAAGCACTCCCACGTATTTTTTGGCTCCATTATCCAGTAGATATGCTTCTCCAGTGTGCTTGTCTATAAGAAAATTAATTTTGATCTCTCTGGGCAGTCCATAATAAGCTGGATCACTGCCTCCCAAAGTCCATTCCATCATCGGGGAAACTGTTGTATTTGAGATGTCCACTTCAACTTTTAGGTAGGTGGAGTTATATGTGTCGTAGTTTATATTGAGATTCTTTGTTCTGATTTCAAGGGGATAAGGGTATAGTAGAGTTGTGTAGATTTTAACTGGGACAACAACTTTGGTATAGTTCTCTGAGAGCTTTGTAATGTTCGGCGACATTACAAAAATGGACTCTCTAAGTGCTCTACCCTCTAGAGAATAATTCGATTGGAACTGGTCTCTATATCCTGAGATATTGGAGCACGAGACATACAAGGAAATTCTTATGGATAAACTATGGGTAGAATTCACGTAATAAGCAATGAGTCTATTGTTCATACCTACGGGTGAAACACAGGAGACATTCGGAGTGAGAACTCTAAAATTGGAGTCGAGAGGCCATACCGGAATAGGGATTGGTTGCATTGTTCCCTCGCTTTCATTTGTGTTATTATCTGCACTTACATATCGGAAAGGGAGTTGAGTTCCGCTGATTATCAAGATAAAAAGAAGAAAAATGAGGCCTCTGCGAAGAGATTTTCCCAACATTACTCTTCACCTCAGCTTGTTAGTTCACTTCTAAATCCAATGGGCTCACTTTCTCTTCCTCCACGCCCAGACCGGGATTAACGCCAGTGGAACTATAAATGCAGGACCGCAGATGTCCTTCTTTTTGGTCATTGTAGTCTCTGATGCAGGGTTTGCAGATGAGATTTGATCCTTGGCTATCTCCATGTTGCCTTCCGACGTCGTGTCTATTTTCTCTGATTTTGGAATTTCCCCGTAGTTCACTTTAAAGTACTCGTCTATCATCGATGAGATTTTTTGGTAAAGCTCATCAAACTGAGTGTAGTTGACGTCTCCCTCTGTAATCCCCGAGTAAAGTATGTTAGTCATGTTGCTGTAAACATCGGAGTACAGGACTGAAATAAACGGTCTGAGGCTGTTCCACTCCTTGGAAATCTTGTTAGGGTCAAATATTCTGGGATCATAGTGGACGTAGGGATACTTTGTTGTGTTTCTTTCGAGAAGGAGATAAATATACTTCGCTCCGAGCATGTTTGAGTACTCCTCTGGCAAAGGCAGGGGCAACTGGTCATCCACGTTTACTGGAGGGATTTGGACCTTTATAAATGCCGGAGGGAGGTATTCCCTGCGAATATACAAAGTCCTGTTAACGAGGTTTAGTATGCCTTCTTTGTTACCTGTTTTGAGGTACTCTAAGACGGCTTTCCTTGTCGTGTTCGCGGAGGATAGTATGGCGGTGACGTTTGCCCTGATTTCTTTAACTTCCTCTCCCCTGTTTGCACTGGATCCCAGCACCACTTCTCCTTGAATTTTTATAGGGAGTCCAAGGTATCTATGATCAACATTGAGTATTCTCTCGCTGAAGTTCATTGCAGCTTCGTTTATGATTTCGTCTCTTTCCCTCGTGGAGTTGGTGAGCTTGGCCTTCTGGGCTACACTCGCCACAACCCATGGATTCGACTTCACACTCTGCACAAAATTGAAAGCATTTTCTTTAATTGTTAGCAAATAATGTTTGGGATTGAACTCAGGAAGGTACAGTGGCAACACGCCAACATACCTCTTTTTGCCGTTGTCCAGGAGGTATGAATCGCCGGTTTCTTTGTTAACGATAAATCTAAGGGTCATGTTCTTTGGCCATCCAAAGGATGCTGGGTTGCTGGTGCCGAAGGTACTCTCAAGGTCAGGGGAAAGGGTTATGTTGAGAAACTTCATGAGGATAAAGAAATGAGTCGAGTTGTGGTATTCGTAGGATATTGACACTTTGTTTGATCTAAGTTCAAGGGGGAATGGAAGGGGCAGGTTTGTGTACACACTCACCGGGACGGTAATGCGCTTGAAGTTTTCATCTCCTGTGATTTTTGGCTGGAGTACTTCAACGTCCGTGTCAGAAACATTGTTGCACCCTATGTAGACTGTCGCACGTACATAGAGGGCCGCTGAGGAGTTTATGTAGGAACCGATCAGACGATTTTTCAGATAAGGATAAGGAGTACATGAGTTGATGTGAGGGAGCATCACCTTAAAGTTGTCATCGAGGGGTTGCATCACTACGAAATCTATGTCCCAGTCGGTGGAGATTTCTCCCGGGTTGGAATTTGAACCCATGTCCCCTGCAGTGGTTACAGGAGAGTACATTAGGCTCATTATAACGATAAAGAAAACAAAAAAAAGAAGGGGAAATCTGAAGTATCTCATTTTCTTAACTCCCTCCTTTAGGACGTTAGGGTTCCATATGCTCCCAAAGAACTTAAATCTACGTCATCATAACTGTAGAATGTAAAATGTTTTGAGAAACTAAAGTCCTTGTGGTCCTGAATGTCATATGTCCCCCCCATGGAGAAAGCCATGTTTTTATTGTTTGGGAAAGAAGTTGGGATGAAGTTAGAGTTTGAATTTACATGATAGTGTCTCCATATTGATCCCTCGTACCATGTAGTATAATAATGCTGGTATAGTGTTGTTGTTACCTCAACTGTATACTCAACTTTTGTTCCAACCGTCTGAGATGCTACAACTGAGACTTCTGCCTCAAGTCCCAGTGCCTCAAAACCGGCTTTTATTTTTTCTTCTGCCTCGACTTTTGATTCTGCGTAGAGTGTTAAGCTGTACTTTACGGTGATAGTTTTTCCTGTTTTGCCTCCATGACCGTACATGTCCGAGGGAGACACCCAATATTTATCGTATCCATTCCCGGTAGGATCTGAAAACTCGTGATAACTCCCTTTTCCATAGAACACCGAACCCATTGCCTCAATGAATTTTTTAGTATCTCCAGTGTTTGTTTCGATTCCACTCTTAAGGTATGTTACGAGTATGTCTGCTGAAGCTAGCTCATCCCATGGGATTGTAGTGGTAACTGATGGTGTTGCACCTCCGGCGGTAGGATATACTGTTGAGACTATTGTATAGTCATTGGTGCCAGACCAAGATGTGCCTGTTTGATAATAGATCCCTTTTTCAGTTATCTGTTCTGTTGTGTCTGTTGTTGCCCCGACTGCTGGTATTGTTACTGCTGCTACTAAAATCAGTATTCCGAGGAGGCTTACCAGTTTTTTCCTCATGGCCATTCACCTCCGGGCACTACCGTGCCCATTCTTAATAATACCATTATTGTTTATAATCTTTTTGGATTTTCTAAATTGTAAATTTGGCATCTTAATCCTCCAATGTTTTTTTTTGGAATTAAGTAATCCTCCAATCGAAAATTTAAAGCATGGGGGTTCATTTTCTCTTCCTCCACACACAGACAGGGATTAACGCCAGGGGAACGATGAAAGCAGGACCACAGATTCCATGTCCCTTCTTTTCTCCGGTGTTCTGAGCGCTGGGGCTGTTTTTAGGCGAAGAGGTACTTGGAGCCGCACCGCCAATAGCTTTACCGCTTGGAGAAGTATCCTCCGAGGCGTTCTGACCGAGGCATTTGGCCACGTCCCCCTTGACGGTTAGATAAACGTTATCGAGCTTGGTCTGGTTTATCCTCCCCGTTGTGAGTGCATCGTTCATGAAGTTCGAGAGGCTCTCAAAGAGGTCACTCTCTATGAGGGGAACGCATGAGCCGTATCTCTTCCAGTCCTCCTCTGCCTTCTGAGGGTTGAGAACCCGGGGGTCGTACTTAACGTGAAGGTACTGACCGGAGCTTGGGGTAATATAGAACAGGATGTATGATGCGTTCAGCTGCTCTTCGTACTTCTTACTCAGGGGCAGAACCAAGATGTCCCCCGGCCTCGGAGGGATGTACGTGGCAATGAAATGGTTCGTTGAGAGATAAGGAAGATATTTCCAGTACAGAGTGTGTCTTATTTCGTCCTTGAGGGCCCGGGTATCCCCTGTTTTGATGTATTCTATTATGGCTTCCACAGTGTCGTTGCTCTGTATCCTGCTTATGTTCACCCACGGCAGGGGCAGGGGCATTGAAAAATTAACCGGTGGGGCATAGACGGATGATCCATTTCCCTCTGCAGCCAGTTTTATTGGCAGACCAAGGTAGATGCCCTTAACGCTGAATATCCTGTGTGTGAAGTTAAGTGTTGCGTTGGATATTATCTCTGACGCATTGTAGCCGGAGCTCATCTTTGCCTTGTTTATGATGTTCTCAATCACCCATGGGTTCTCCTTTACCTGCTGAACAAAAGCCTGTGCGTTTTTAACCGCACTGTGGAGATAATTCATAATATCGAACTGGGGCATGAGGAGCGGGAGGTTTCCAACGTACCTCTTTGAACCGTTATCAAGTAGGTATGAGTCGCCGTTGTCCCTGTTTACGAGAAATGAGAGCTTTATCTCCCTTGGCCAGCCGTATTGGGCTGGGTCGAACGAGCCAAACGCCCATCCTATGTCTGGAGAAACGGTTAAGTTGGAAAAAGTTACCTTCACGAGGGCATAGCTCTCGTTGTAGTAGTCGTATTCTATCGTTAGGTTTCTGGAGCGGAGTTCTTCAACCGCTGGAAACGGCGTGTTCATGTAAATGCTGGACATTATGGTTGTCGTCGTGTAGTTGTTTTCTGTTTTGCTGTTTTCTCCCTTTATGATGATGCTGGTGCCGGTAACGTTTTTGCAGTTAACGTAGATGTTCCCCTTAACAAAGACCGCCGAAGTCGAGTTGATGGTATACCCCAAAGTTCTGTTTCCCCTGTACAGGATGCAGCCGTTTACATGGTAGGGTATCACTTTGAAGCTTCCGTTTAATGGCCAGATAACGACCGGGAACGTTATATTCTCTTGCTCCGTGCCCTGAGCTGAGACAAAAGCGGAGGCAGTTAAGAACGTCTGGATAAAAAGAATGAAAATAAGAAAAATGGCGGCAAAACCTCTTTCCGTTCTCACGTCTGGCTCACCCCTTAACTTGCCATTTCTCCAGTTGTACATTTCTTTATTATACAAAACACAGTTACTATTTATAACTTTTTCGAGTTTCTTAAGTTGTAATCCTAGCCGTTGAATCCTCCAATGTTTTTTTGGAAGTGAGTAATTCTCCAATCGAAAATTTAAAGCATGAAGAACCATTTTTTGCTCTTCTATATTAAAATCCGAGTTTGAGGTCTAGGCGAATAAAGAGAGTACTGAGCCATCTTTTAGCTTTATTTCTTATTCACTATCCAGCCTCAGTACTCCACCCCTCTCCTGGCCAGGACACCCCGCTGGTAGGGGTGCTTTATCTCCCTCATCTCCGTGACGTAGTCGGCCATCTGAAAGAGCTCCTCAGGGCAGTACCTTCCCGTCAGAACGAGTTCGGTGTTTGGTGCCTTGCTTTCAATGAGCTCCTTGATCTCCTCAACCGATAGCATGTTAAAGCCCAGGGCCACGCAGACCTCGTCGAGGATGACGAGGTCCCACTCACCGCTTGAAACTGCCTCTCTAGCCCTTTGGAGAGCTTTCTTGGCGGCCTCTATGTCCTCCTCGCTCGGTTTTCCGTGCACGAACTTTGGCAGACCGTAGGACTCTATGACTGCCCCGCACTCCTCGATCTTCTTTTGCTCTCCGTAGGCCTTTGGAGCTTTCATGAACTGGATTATCAGAACCTTTCCACCAGAGCCGAGCATCCTCACAGCGAGGCCGAAGGCGGCCGTCGTCTTCCCCTTCCCGTTTCCAGTATAGATGTGGACTAAACCGAGCCTCTCCTTCCAGCTCATTATGGTCACCGGAGAAGTTTGGGAATGGAGTATTTATCCATTTCGATTATTTCTACTTCCTCAACGATAAGGTTTGTCATTGATAAGTGTGGTATGTTCATCAATAGTAATAGACAGAGGAAAATTTTAAAAATAGTTGTCATCCGACTTTAATAGTCCAATCAACCCAAACGGAACTATCATGGTGGTATAGGAGCCCTAAAACAGTTGTATGTCTGAATCTTGCCCACAGTGTAACACGAATAACCGTATGCCATGATCCGTCATGGAGAGTTGACTCTTTTACTATACCCTCTGAAGAGGGCATGAATTCAATTGTATGATGGGATGAGTCTTCATTATATGGTATGTCAAAGTTCCATATTGCCTGGGGATCAATTGCATCTCCATAGACTTTGTATCCGCCTATTGCTATTGGGTAAGAGACAGGTCCTATAGATATAGTCATTGTCTGATCTTTCTCCAGAGTACCAGCAGGCTTCATCTCTCCCAAGCGCCCACTTAGTGCAGAGTCAATGCCCCAATCATGGGTGATTTTTATACCATCCGTAAAGTAGCTTCCATAATCGCCGCCTATGGCTACTCCTGGTGTAACGCGGTAAGTTCCATGTCCGTCCTCATCAGTAGTACATAACAACCTTTCTTCATTTGGGTTTCCATCATTCCAGAGTCCCCAAATAGAGAACTGGGCATACAACTTTCCATAGGGGGAATCATCATAGTTCAATTCCACTCTGCCAAAATTGTGCCAGTATGGAGAGCTCTCAGTGGAGTAAACCTTGACATTTCCGTTGCTACCCACGGTTTTAACTTCCCAACCCTTGGGGACACCGATCTTTCTCTTTGGGATCCTATCTGGCTTGAATGTTGGTGCTTTCTTGCTCCACTCCAAAAGCCTACTCTGGATTTTTTCAACATCAATAGGAGAACCAGCCCTCTTTACAGTGATCAGAATATCAACCCTTCCATCTTGGGTCACTTTCATACCGTAGCCTGTTATAGCTAAGCCTTTTGGAAGTCCCGGAACCGCATAGGCGTGCCATTTAGCATTTGGAGTGCTTTCTTCGGCAAGCTTCTGAACCGTGTTTTTAAGGACATCCGTGTTCAGTGGGAGACCTTCCTCATTGTAAAGGAGATAAGCGGTGTAATTGCTTCCATCAATCTTCTGAACGGTTGGGACGCCGTACTGAACCGCCCTACTTGTGGGGTATGCTGCAACCACGAAGAGACTTCCAATCAAAACTCCAAGTACAAACCACACTATCTTTTGTCGCATCTGACCCCCCCAACAGGGTTGTCAATATAGTTAGCGCATCCAAAGTATTTAAGCCTTTTGCATGTTAGAAATTAACAATCAAAAAAGCTATGCATTGGACTAAAATTACTAAAGAAAAATAGAAAATTCACTTCCTCTTGGCCCTCTGGAGGCGGGCCTCCTGGAAGGCCTTGGTCCACTTGAGCTTCCTTGGGTTCCTGCCCATGAAGTAGAGCTTCTCGCACTTGCCGGAGCAGAAGAACAGGACTCTGCCGTCGTTCCTGACGTACATCTTGCCGGTTCCCGGCTCGAACTCCTTTCCGCAGTAGGAGCAGACGTTCCAGCGGGCCATCTTCATCTCCTCCTCCTGATCTCTCTGGCCTCACGCTCGGTCTCTCTGAGGATGACTATGTCACCAACGCGGACCGGCCCCTTGATGTTCCTCCTGATGACGCGGCTCTTGTCGCGGCCCTCAAGAACGCGAACCTTTACCTGGGTGACGCCACCGGTGACGCCGGCCCTTGCGATGATCTCTATAACCTCAGCGGGAAAGCCTTCGTCGCTCATTCTTCACACCCCTTAAAACCTCGCGATGAATTTGATGTGAATGAAGGAAAAGGAGCTCACTTCATAAGCTCCTTAACCTTCGTGGCTATATCCTCAACGAGCTCGCGGGCCTTGCCCGCCTCAACTATGGCGACGCTCGCGGCCGGAACCTCAAGGCCGGCGGCGGCGCCGAGCTCCTTCTTGCTCGGAACGTATATGTACGGTATCTCCTTCTCCTCGCACAGCGGCGGGAGGTGGGCAACTATCTCCTCAGGATCAACGTCCTCAGCGATTACAACGAGCCTGGCCTGGCCCCTCTCTATGGCCTTGGTGGTCTCGTTGGTACCCTTCCTTATCCTTCCGGTGTCGCGAGCAACCTCGACGGCCTCAAGGGCCTTCTCAGCAAGCTCGCTTGGAACCTCAAACTTCACGTAGCTCGGCTTCGCCATCTTTCATCCCTCCGAAACCTCATCGTTCATCCAGTTGTCAAGGTAGGAAGGCGGATTCCGTTTTTAAACCTTTCCGTGTTCAGTGGTCCTTCATTATCTCCCTCAGCACGCTCGTGGCGTAGACTCCCTTTGGAAGGAAGAAGCGGAAGCACATGCCTGTTTCTGAGATGTAACCATAGGTAAGCCCAATGGGTCTTATGAGCAGTTCCCTCCTCCCGCCGGGCTCCGCCATCGGCTTCGGGAGTCTCTTAAAGACATCAAGCGAGATTCCCTCTCCTTCAAGGATTTCCTCCTCAAGCCTTCCGGGGATGCCTTTTGCTCGCCTCATTGCAAAGCCGAACAGCGGACCGGAAATCATCGCTTCGTTTCTCCTTATCTTCTCGTTCACGAAATCAGCGTTGGTCTCGGTGACGCGGTAGGTTCTGTCGCGGTATGGTACTCCACCTTTCACCTGAACGACAACATCCCCAACGAGAGCTTTGTTTAGGGGCAGACCCTCCTCAATCCTCCTTGAGATGTAGAGGTTGAAGAGGTAGCTCTGGTAGGAGTGTATGAAGATACGCATTATAGGAAGGGGGAGGCTGAGGAAGGACCTCCTCCAGCTGCCAGTCTCTTTATACATGTGCAAGAGCGTCCTCTCGTAACGGAGGAAGTTTGGGAACTCTTCCAAGGCTCTGTCAACGTCTCCCGTCTCCCAGAAGTTCTTTCTCGCTTCGTCTCCCTCCATTCGACCTTCGTGGGCACCGAGGAAAAGCCTCGCCGCCCCCCCAAAGTCTCCCTGCAGGAGGAGCTTTCCGATGATGTGGTTCGTGACCCTCCTTTCCCCGAAACGCTGGTAGCCGAAGTAATTGGGGAAGCCGCCTTTCTCGCGGAGCTCTCTCACGATTTCCTTCGTTCTGCCAAAAGCGTCCTCAGGAACGTCCCTCACGATTATTTTAAACCGGTTGCCGATTAGATGGCCGAGCTTTATGAAGCGGCCGTAGGAAATGAAGCGGAGCTCGATGTCTTTAATCTGAAGGCCCTCAACCCTCTCCTTTGCATCGGCTGGGACGCTTATGTACTGGTAGGTAACGGCGTGCCTGTCCTTCGTTCCTGCAAAGCCGATATCGCGGTGCCTCATTCCGGCCCTCTTGGCTATCTCTTTGATGGTGGCCATCGTGTCCCAGTTCCGCTTTTTGAGAAGGAATATAGCGTGCTTCCTCCCCTCAAAAATTGAAGGAAGGGGGTCTTCGATAACTACAAAGTCCTCAGGTTGAGCTTTTATCCGCCCGCCTATCCCGGGCTTCTCGCTGAGATGCCTGAACTGGGAGAAGAACTCGCGGTAGTCCATAATCATTCCTCCAGAATTCTTAGGAATTCCCTAAAAGACTTACAGTTATGCTTGAGCTTGTCAAAATTCAGCTTATCTGCATAAGTGGGGAGCAGTGATTTTGTGTATCTCATTTTTCTTTTGAGTTCGTCGGAGGGCTTGGTACTCCACGTTATGCCTAGACTTTTACATATCCACTCTTCAATCTCGTATTCAAAAAGAAACACCCTAACAGGTGTTTTAATATTCTTGGGGATGTGGCTTTTGACTTCATTAAGTCGTTTGTGATAGTTATTTGGGCCGTCACCATCGTAGGCCACTATAATGGCGTCTGGGGATGAGGTGCTGACCGCTCGTATAATCTTGTCTGGCTTCGGATTGCACAGGTAGGGAGCGTGAACCGGGTTCTTTCTGCCTCTAAGTCGTTTAAGACGGACTTTGTGACTTAGCATTCCTAACTCGTTGAGTCTCTTTAGAACCCTTCTGAAGAACTCTCCCCCGTATGCGTCTTCCACGATTAGAGCAATCTCCTTTGGATTCGACGGCATTGCACTCACCGATCTTTTTTTACTCTTTGAATATCTCTCCGTAGAGCCATCCTTCGCTGAAAGCGAGTCCTTTCTCCTGAAGCATCTTTTTAATTTCCTCTGGATTGGGGATTCTCTTGAATACAGTTTCTCCATGAATCTTTTCAACAAAGATTACATCTGCAGGATCGGTCATATCAACCACAACCGGTGAGTGAGTGGTTATTATGGCCTGGCTCTCGCTGTTCCTTAGCGTGTCGAGGAGCAGTTCAAGGGTCTCCGGATGCAGTGAGTTTTCCACCTCGTCGATGATAAGGAGAGAAGGTTTGAGATACACAGCTGTGAGAATTGCAAGGGTTTTGTAGAATCCATCGGATATTCCAGGAGGTGCGAGTTCGAGTTCGCCCTCGAAGACCTTCATCATTACCCTTCCATCTTCAGTAAGCTGGAAGAAGACCCTGGTGTCAGGAAAGGCAATTGAGAGCGGTTCGGCTATCTCAGCGGGTAACTTTCCCTCGCGGAGCCAGATGTTGTAGAGAACCGGGATGAGGTTTGAGGCGTCCTCCATGAGAAGGGTTTCTTTGCGAGGGATCTTAGGGGCCTTGACTTGATTCAAACTCAGAGGTTCCAAAAGTAGAAGCTTGGAGACATAAATAGTGACTTCACTTATCACCCCTAAGATTCCGGGTAAGGAGTCACTCAAATTGGGGCATACTACGGGTATAGCAGCATCTTTAATCCTAAAGTCCTCCCCCGATAGGTAGCACATTTGATATGAAATCGATTTGTCTTTGGAGTAGTGGCCTTCACTGGCTTCACACAGCTCGAAAAGACTTTTGTTTGTATATTTATCTGGAAGAATGTACTCTTTCACTGTTTTCAACGCGGAAAACATTTCAAATTCCCTGGTTTCGACTGTAACCGGAAGCTTGGAGACAGCAGTTCCCAACCACTCAGAAGCGTATGAAATACGAAGTGAAACACCCTCTTTGACTAGCTTCAAGTAACCTTTTACACCTAATATCTCTTTCAGAATCCTAAAGCTCCCTCCCGTTCCAGTAAATGTCGTCTCAAAATACACCTCGTAGCCATCCACATCAAAGAGCATTCCGATGGTTATTGGAAGCTCTTCCTTTCCGCTCCAAACGACGTTGTTGTAGCCCCACCATTCAAGGAACGGGTTGGTATCTTTCTCAACGTAGATCTTCCTGAGAAGCTTGAAAACCTCGATTAGATTGGTTTTTCCAGATGCGTTGGCTCCGATTAGAACGTTGAACTTACTAAGCTCAACCTCGCAGTCTCGCAGGCTCTTGAAGTTCTTAACGATGAGTTTCTTTAACCACATCTCTCTCACCATGTAACAAAACGGTGAGGAATATTAAAGAATTCCGCCTCACACCAGCTTGAGGTGTCCCGTCACTTTGTCAACCAGTTCCTCCGGCCCTGGGCCAACTGCGAGAACCGTTATCGTGCCCGGCGGAATCTCCGTCAAACCCGCGTCCCTTATGAGGGCAGTTGGGAGGCCAAGTTTCTCCGCTTCGGCCTTGAGTTTGAAGAGCTCCTCAAGATTCTCGGCTTTAACGACGACTTTCTTCTGTCCCTCATGGAACCACGCCTTGAACCACTCTGGCTTTTCTTTCTGGGCCTTTAAAGCAGCTGTAACTGCCCCATGCGCCACCTGAACTGCGAACTTGCCCTTGCTGAGCTTGAGGTCCCTTCTCGTGACCATAACCTGTTTGAACTTAAACTCGCTCATGGAAGAAAAGAATGGAGAGGGGTTTAAAAAATTGGCCTCTCTAACGCCTCTCGGACTTCTCAATCATCTCAACCCTGAGCTCCCTTATGAGCTGCTCCAGCTCGTCGCGCTTCCACCTCTTCGGAAGTCCCCCTGGCCTGCTCCTCCTCTTACGCAGGAGGACCTTGCGGAAAATCTGAACCTCCCTGTAGTACCCGTATGCCAGGTACGCCAGGATCAGCGCTAGTATCAGGAGGATGATTGAGGTTATCTTCCAGTAATCCGGTTCGCTCTTCTTGGGCAGGTAGTCAGATATAACTCCCTGGAGCCGCTGGGCGAGGGCCGTTGCGTTCGTGGAGTTCTGGAGGGTCTGATTCACGAAGGAGGGGAGCTGGTTCTCGTTTGGGTAAACGTGGACGGTCTTCTCCTTCAATATGACCTTTGGAGGCACGCTGTCCAGGACGATGGCCGTGCCAATGTTCAGCTCGTGTTCGTTTCCAAGCGGGTCTTTGTAAGTCAGAGAGACTTTGATCGGAAAGCGACCCTCTGAGAGAACCCTGACCTGGATAGCCTTTTGGACGCTCTTTCCTGCGCTTATGTTGCCTACACCTATGAGTGCCGGGCCAACGACACCCGCCGGATACTCCACGTGGATGGCCGCATCCTTGACGAACTCAAATTCGGGGTTGTCCCCGATGGCGGAGACGTTGAAGAGGATGGTCGCAGGATGCCCCTTCTCAATCTTCACGTACGTTCTCCAGTTTCCGCCGTAGGTCGAGTTGGAGGCCAGGACGTTCATCCGGAGCTCCGGGAGTGCGTAAACCCTGACCGTCTCCGGCTCTGAGGTGACTTGAACCTTCGAGCCCGATTCGTTGTAGTACGTTGCCATAATGCCTGAAATCTTGAACTCGCCGGGAGAAGTTGGGCGGAGAATGTAAACGAGGGCCGGAACGCGGGAATAAGCCGGGAGGTCGCCGACCGACCATCCTGCCTCTTTTCCAACGAGCTCAAAGCCGGAGGGTATGGGTGCGGCCACAACGAGGTTTCTGGCATCACCGGGTCCGAGGTTCTCAACGTTTATGTAAACTGCAACTTCTCCCCCCACCATGAGCTCCGTGGGGACGGTGCTTACAGAGAGGTTTACGTTGGCGGGTCTCTGAGGAGCTATGACGGAGGAGCCCATTGGGGCGTACACGTTGATAAAGGCCCTGCCATGTTCGGAGTCGATATCACCGAGGGATACCATGAGCGCAAAGCCCTCCGGCTGAACCGGTTCGTTGTCCGGGGAGAGGGTGAGTGACGTGGAGTTCCCGCTTTCTCCGTTTAGTTCAATTGTCGCGGAGCCGTTTTTGATTCCAGTTAGGAGAACGGTGTATGTCCCGTTTTCAGTCGTGACGTTGAGGGATTCGCCGGTGAAGAGGTAGCCTGAGTAAACGGGTATGTAGGGTTTTGGCTCCTTCGGTTTCACGGGTACGGAGGAGTTGCCGGCGGGAATCGTGGTGAGCGTCAGGTTCTCGGCGTTCAGGGCGGGCATGTAAATGTCCAGCACCGCGGAAGACGGTGATGCTGAGACCAATAAGATGTGCAGATAATTTTCGTAGCGGAGCGAATCCGAGAGTGGATAATTAAAGGACTTCCCCTCAAACCGGTGGAGAATGAAGGTTATGAAGCCCGAGTAGGGGGGTATCCTAACGCCAAGTTTGGCGCCGTTTTCCCAGGAGTCATACAGACGAACCTGGACGTTGGAATTTAGAACTACCGTCTCGTTTTTCGTCATTTCAAGGTTGTCTCTGACGACTTTCAGGGGGGACGATATGAGCAGGGTCACCGTGCCCTTAGCCCTGTCTATTGTCTGCACCGTTACCTCGAATATCTCTGAGCCCCTCGATGGAAAGTAGCCCGTCTCTCCTTCCCTCAGGAAGAAGAGCTGGGCGCCCCCCGGATGAAGCACCTGGATTGTGACGAGACTCCAGTTGGTGCTCACATCGTAGAACTGTATCGTATAGTTGGCTATCTCCACGCTGTCGCCGAGACCGAGGGTTATCGGGGTGATTGAAGCCCTCAGAGTAGAGGTGGCCCCTATGTAGGGCAGCGGTATTAAAACCAGAAGGCCGATTAACAGCAGGGCAAGTTCCTTTCTCATCCTTTCGCCTCCAAAACGTTATTACTATCGAAGCTGACCAAAATAGGAAGGAAAGTATAAAGGCCTTACGGCGTGAGCCTCCGCCTGTCGCGCGGGAATAGTATGACCTCCCTTATGTTGGGAAGGTTCAGCATCTGCTTTATGAGCCTCTCCGCGCCCAGACCAAAGCCTCCATGGGGCGGCATGCCGTAGCGGAAGGCCTTGAGGTAGAACTCAAAGCTCTCTGGGTTGAGACCTTTCTCCTTTATCTGCTCGACGAGGACGTCGTAGCGGTGCTCCCTCTGGCCGCCGGAGCTTATCTCCACACCGCGGTACTCAAGGTCAAAGGCCCTGCACACTTCGGGCTTATTATCATATCTCATTATATAGAACGGCTTGGCCTCGCTGGGGTAGCGGTGCAGGAAGTAGAGGGGAGCCCCTTCGTTCTCCATCATGTACTTTCCAAGGAGCCTCTCACCTTCTGTGTCTATGTCCTCGCCCCAGGAAATCTCCTTGCCGAGGTCGGCGAGAATCTCAAGGGCCCCCTCGTAGCTCACGCGCGGGAAGGGCAGCTTCGGCTCCTCAAGCTCGAAGTTGAGGATTTCAAGCTCCCTGGCGTTGTTCTCGCGGACGTATTCCACGGCACGGGCGACAAGTCCCTCAAGGAAGTCCATAACCTCCTCCTCGTTCTCGATGAAGGCCATCTCGCTGTCTATGCTCCAGGCCTCGTTGAGGTGTCTTGTGGTGTTGTGCTCCTCGGCCCTGAAAATCGGAGCTATCTCGTAAACCCTGTCCAGGCCGCTCGCCATCATTATCTGCTTGTAGAGCTGGGGGCTCTGGGCAAGGAAGGCGTCTTCCTCGAAGTACTTCATCGGGAAGAGCTCGGTTCCGCCCTCCGTGGCGGTAGCTATGATCTTCGGAGTGTGAACCTCAACGAATCCGTTCTCGTGGAAAAAGTCCCTGACGGCCTTGAGAACGCTTGAACGTATCTTAAAGATGGCCATTACCTCTGGGTTCCTGAGGTCCATGAAGCGGTTGTCAAGGCGAGTGTCGAGCTCTGCCTTCACTTTTCCCGTGGGATCAAGCGGGAGAGGGCTCTCCGCCCTGCTGAGGACTTCGAGCTTCTCTGGTAGGATTTCAAAGCCGAGTTTGGCCTTGGGGGTAAAGTTCACAACTCCCTCCACCGCAACAACGTCCTCGGCGTTGAGTTTGGGTATGAGCTTGAACAGTTCGGGGTCGACCTTCTTCTTGGGGGCGGTTATCTGGACTATTCCTTCCCTGTCCCGTATCCAGAGGAACTTTATTCCTCCTAGGTCCTTAACCTCCCATACCCATCCTGCAACCTTAACCTTCTGGCCGTTGAGCTTCTCGGTTATCTCGTTGGAGTAGTGAGTCCGCAGCATGAGCATCACCGGAGAAAGCGGGTTGCCATGCTTTTAAAGTTATAGGAAGGGTTATCGGAAGAAGAGGGAAAACAAGGGGCCGTCAGACGAAGGCGATTTTGACGTCCTTTCCAGTGAGAAGGGTCATGACCTTCTCAAGAAGCTCCGGCTTCTCGGGGAGCCTTTTCCTGTCCCTGCTGAGGACTAAGACCTTGTAGGACTGCTTTCCACCGGGCTTGTGAACTATGTTCACCCCGAAAACGCTGGCAGGGTAGAACAGGTCCGTGGCAAGCTTCTTGAGCTCCTCAGTCGCCTCACCCTCTGCAACCTCTATGACGCGAACCCTCTTGCCTAGCTCCTTTACCATGGCCTTTATGTTCTTTCCACCCTTTCCTATCACAATGGGGACATCACCCTTCCCGACGGCGATGACGACGAGATCTCCAGCCTCAACGGCCTTCTTTAACTCTATATCAACGTCACCTAGGAGCTTGTAGAGCATCCTAGCCACCTTAACATCGAGCTCAGAGATTATACCCTCCTGAAGCTTCTTCTCGTCCGCGGGACAGAGAATACCATCCGTCTTCAAGCACACCTCACATATCGGCGCCTTCATTCGCTCACCTCCAGAATGACCGTGAACGGGCTAACCTAAATTCAGGAAGGCATTTAAAAAGGTTATTATATGCGTGCGGAGATGAAAAGTGCGATAAATTCTAGGGGAAATCTAGAGCTCCCCCTCGATTTCCAGCCTTATTCTACGTACGAACTCCTCTGTGAAGTGATGGCGCTCCTCCGCGACCCGCTTGGCGGTTTCCGTGTACATCAGATCCTTCAGCTTTAGAATCTTCTCCTCGAAGTGCTTGAGCGAGTCCTCGATGCTGCGCCCGTGCTCCCCGGAGTACATGAACACCCGCGCGATTCCTATGGCCCCAACGGCATCGAGCTTATCAGCATCGCTGAGGATTTTGGCCTCAAGGGTTCTTGGTTCCGGGCCACGGGAGAATCTATGGGCCTCTATTGCATGAGCAACCGCCTCCACTTTCTCTTCAGGATAGCTGAGTCCCCGCAGGAATCTCCGCGCTATCCTCGCCCCCTCAAGGGCATGGTCCTCTACCTTTCCGGCGCTTTCAAGAGGCCTGGCAACATCGTGCAGTAGAGCCGCCAAGGCCAGAACCTCCAAGTTGCCTCCTTCCTCCTTCCCTATGTGCAGGCAGAGGTTGAAGACCCTCTCCACGTGGCTGAAGCCATGCGTTCCTTCCCTTTCAAAGAATCCCCTGGCGAACTCCCTCGTCTTCTCCACCAGCGCTCTGGAACGTGGGTCCGGCAGGAACTCCTCAAGTTTCATTCAATCACCCAGTTCAGCGTTGATGAGTGCCTTTAAAAGTTCAACCATCGCCACGTGGACCTTTAGGGGGATGCCATCAACGCTGGCCTCGGCTTTGCCGGTTACACCGTCTATGAGACCTCTCTCGGACAATGTGGAAACGATTTTACTTTCACTCCAGTCCTCCAGCAGGTTCTGGCCGTACTCTATTGCGGCTTGGGCCACGAGGCCGTAGGCTCCCCAGTTGGAAACCGCGGAAACTATCAGCTCATCGGTTTCGACAACGCTTCCTATTTTCTCGCCGTTGGGAATGAACCTCTCAATGAGTTCCCGGATTTTTCCCATTCCGGCCTCGTTGCCTCCGTCGCCTATTCCTATCGTTGGGATTCCGAGGTTTGTGGCCTCGATAACGGCCCAGTCAAGGGCTTCCCGTTCAACCTTAATTCCCCTCATTGAGTACCTGTTCCCGTCCGGGGCCATTCCCGGCGTCTCTATCGTAACAACCAGGGAGTAGCTTGAAACGTCAGGTTTCCTGACGAGGGATGAACCGAATGGGGCGAGGGCGCTCTCCACTTCAGGGTAAGTGAGGATATCCGCCTTTCCACCCATCCTTTCAACGGCTCGATAGAGGGCCAAGGCTCCGGGTGGCCCGTCCGTCTCTGGCTTCCAGGCAGGAGGCACCGGAAAGCCCGTGATTATCAGAACTTTTGAATAATTGTCTAAAAGTATTTTTGAAGAATTATGTAAAAAATTAGGATTTTCCCCCCGGTAGCGGAGGTACACATCCAGGATGCCCCTGTTCCCGACGTCCGTGTTTATGAGGTGGGCTATCATTCGCCCTCACCAACTTCGTAGGCAACTATTTTGACCCTCTTTCCTTTGATGGCTTCCTTGAGTTCCCACCAGAGCTCCGTCGGCTCCTCGCTCCTGTGTTTCAGCTTGTGGCCGTTTTCAAGCTCCACTTCTCTCTCCTTGAACTTCACAAAAACACCTTTCCCTGAGAATATTTCCTTCCCCTTCATCCAACCACCTCCAACACTTTTCTCAGTTCGTACAGGGTATGAATCTTAAAGTCCGCGAGGTGTATGTCGTGCTCCCCCTTTCTGTCTATCCATACAGAGGTCATCCCGACGTTTTTAGCCCCATAAACGTCCTGCCACGGGGAATCCCCAACCATAACGGCCTCGGAGGGCTCCGCACCAAGTGCCTCAAGGGCGAGGAGGAACATCTTTGGATCCGGCTTTACCGTCCCGGCGTCTTCTCTGGTAACCACCACGTCGAAGTATTTTGAAAGCCCTGTTAGTTCAAGCTTCAGCCTCTGGTACTCTGGCCCGCTGGTGACGACTCCTAGGGAGTATCCCTCCTCCCGGAGCCATTCTAAGACTGGTGGCACGTCCGAGTAGACATGGAGCTTGTGGGGGTACCCTCTCAGGATATCCTCGTATTTCATATCAAGCTCGAAGAGATCAAAGAAGAAGTTCCAGTCGTGCCACTCGTAGGAGTCCCTTCTCTCCATTATCTCATTCAGAAAGATGTTCCTGGCCTCTTCCTTGTTGATGCCCCGTTTTTTTGCCAGCTTTTCGTAGACCTGGGGCAGGAACAGCATCATTAAAGGCTCCTCGGTCAGCAATGTGTGATCTATATCAAAGAGAATCGCCTTTACCATTCCTTACTCCCCCCACTTCTTAACCAGCAGTGCAAGCACTTGTGCCTTTCCTCTGAGGTTTCCATCGACCACCATCCCCCAGATTATATCCTTCTCTCGCAGGAGCCCCTGGAACCGTTCAAGCACTGAATGGGCCTCCCTTAGGGCTACGTCATCTCCAACAAGTGTCACTACCAGCCCCCTGTCCCACAGCCCCCAGTGCCAGTCGAAGTCTATTCTGTCCAGCAGCCTCAGAATCCCGACGTTGCCCCCGCCGGTGACAGTGAAAAAATCGGCGTAATCAACGTTTATTAACATCCTCCCTTCGAGGTTTGTGTGGAGGTATGTAAATGCCCGTGCGATAGTTTCTGCGGCCCTCTGATATGCCTCGACCAGAGGTATGTCCTGATGCAGAAACTCCCACAGGGAATCGTAGAAGACTGTCTCAAAGGAATCCGCCCATTCGGGTTTCTCCTCATTAACAAGCTCCCTTTCTGGCGTGAATATGTAAGCCAGCCTCAGGGTGCCTTCAGGAGCACTCTCGGCGATGATGTTGAGAATTTCGATGTTTACAGACCTGTCCTCAGCGACCACCCAGACGATGGACCGCTCCGGGAGAGCGGAGAAGAAGGAGCTGATCCTCTCGCGGTACCTCTCGGTTCGCAGGATGTAGCGGCCGGGGTCTATTCTAACCTTAACAACATCCGAAGACACGCCGTCGACCACCATTCCACCAGTCTTTCCGATTCCAGCGAAAACGTGGGTGAACCCCAGCACTTGTCTCCCCAGATTCTATGATGGGCGGGCCTCTTAATAAAACCTTTCATAGGGATCTAATGAGAGTTGTGAAGGAATTAGAAGGGTGAGGGCTCTGAACCCTCTACACTCCCAAATCCCTCTCATAACCTTCTTCGGTGAGGTATCCCCTCCTCACGAGTTTCCCATCAACATAATCGTAAACGAGTGGCACTCCAGTGGGGATGTTGAGACGTAGAACTTCTTCCTTCGTGAGCCCCTCTATGTGCATCACTATCGACCTTAGGCTGTTTCCGTGGGCGGAGACGAGGACGTTCTTTCCCTCCCCCAGCGCTGGAAGGATTTTCTCCTTGAAGAACGGCACCGTCCTCTCTGCAGTATCCTTGAGGCTCTCACCTCTCGGTGGGGCGATGTCGTAGCTCCTCCGCCAGAGGTGGACTTGCTCCTCTCCAAAGACCCTCCTCGCGTGGTCCTTATCCCATCCCTGAAGCTCGCCGTAGTAGCGCTCGTTGAGGTGCCAGCTCTTGATTACAGGTATGAAGTCCTTTCCGTCTTTTCCGTGTATTTTTCCCCACTCGCCCATCTTACCCTCGTGGAGTATCACTGGAACCCTTTCGCTCTCTGTCATTGCCAGCATCGCAGTCTGAATGGCCCTGACGAGCTCGGATGTGAAAATAATGTCAAAGTGCCATCCCCTCAGGAGTTTTCCTGCTTTTAATGCCTCCTGGATCCCCCTCTCGCTGAGCGGAACGTCAACCCAGCCAGTAAAGAGGTTTAACTTATTCCAGAGGCTCTCACCGTGTCGAAGGAGGACGAGTACAGACACCTGTTTTCACCAGTGAGAAAATAGAAGGGGGGTTTAAAAATATTGAGACTGAAAGAGTTCACTCCAAAGTAGCGTGCTTCCTCTTCATGTCCTTCTCGGTCTTCTGGAACGTGGCCATGAGGAGGGCTATAACACCGTCCATGAAGACCATCGTGGAATCCTCAAAGAGGGTTCCCATGGGAGCTATCCATTTGTACTGGGTGAGCATCTGTCTCGCTATGTAATCAGTTGGCACGTCGCTCTTCGTTCTGCCCGGAATCTCCACGACGACATCGGCGAGCTTTCCAAGGGTGGAGTTTGAGTAGGAGGTTATCGCGGCCACCTTTCCGCCCTGCTCCTTCGCTATCTTAGCGGCGTCGACTATGCTCTGGGTCTCGCCGGAGCCGCTGATAGCTATGAGAAGGTCACCGGGTTCGAATGCAGGGGTTATGGTCTCGCCAACGACGTAGACGTTGAAGTCGAGGTGCATAAGTCTCATTGCAAAGGCTTTGCCCACCAGACCGCTCCTTCCTGCGCCATACACGAAGATTTTGTTGGCGCCTATCATGGCATCTACGAATCCGCGAACCTGCTCAAGCTTGAGCGAGTCGGAGACACTGGAAATGTGCTCCGCTATGTCCTTCATAGCCTTCCTGATGGTTTCCATGTACTCACCCCAGAAGAGGTCTATTATCTGTCTGGTAACTTTCTCCGGATCCTTTGCCTTCGTTATGGCGCCGCCGACTATGACTATTGTTGCACCTAGCTCTATGACCCTTGGGATGGTTTTCAGATTAAGTCCTCCGGCCACAGCAACGGGTATCTTGACCGCGCTGATGACCTTTTCGAGGTCTTCGAGTGGGCTCTTTCCCTGAACCTGTTCGTCTATCCCCGTATGGACGAGGATATAATGGACCCCCATGGCCTCTATTTCCTTCGCCCTCTTCACTTTGTCCTTTACGCCAATGAGGTCAACCATCACCTTTACGCCGTAGCGCTTGGCCACCTCAACGGCGTCCTTTATTGTCTTGTCATCTGCAACGCCTAGAATAGAAACAACGTCTGCCCCGTGTCTTGCGGCTATCTCCACTTCGAGGGCTCCTGTGTCCATCGTCTTAAGATCAGCGACGATTTTCCTGTCCGGGAAGCGCCTCTTGAGTAGTTCCACTGCACGCATTCCCTCTTTCTTTATGAGGGGTGTCCCAACTTCAAGCCAGTGAGCGCCGCCGCGGGCGGCTTTCTCGGCTATAGAAATGGCCTGCTCTATGTCGGTTAAATCAAGTGCAACCTGAAGTATCATCCCTCGACCTCCGAGGATTTTTCAGTTGAACCTCTACCTGTTCGCTTTTAAAGCTTTGTCATATGAATTTGACATTTTTGTGTCGCCCCCCCATAACGGATAAGAACCAAAAGATTTTAATACAATAATTGTTAAATTCCTCTTTGAGGTGCCAACGTATGTCGAAACAGGAAAAGGGGTGGGATTACCAGAAGTTTTCTTACCCTAATGATGATCGTCGCCGTTGTGGCGGCAGCTTCAACAGCCAGCGGTTGTGTTGGTGGTTCAGGTTCAAGTGAGAAGAACTGGCTTGAACTCGTTCCTGCAAACGCGGTTGCGGCCGCTGTTTTTGACGTCTCGACAGTAAAGGAGAAGGCCGTCCAGGATGTCCTCAAAAACCTGACTCTCTACAGGGAGTATCTCCAGTTCAGGCAGGAAGTGCTGAACGAGACAGGGATTGACATCGAGACGCTTCATAGGGCGATATTTGTGGTGAACGACGTGGATTCCAACGAGTATACCATCCCCGATATCGCGCTCTACGTGGAGGGTAAAGTGGACACGGAGAAGTTTGAGTCAAAGATTAAGGAAAGCAAGGTTAACCTGACGAAGACCACGTATGATGGGGTGACCCTCTATTACTACCCAGAGGACAACTCGGCCGTCGCGTTTACCTCCGATTACATCATCCTTGGATCTAAGAGTGTTGTTGAGCAGGTCATTGACCTTAAGAATGGGAAGGGGAACTGGGCCAAGCAGTACAGCGACGTTGTGGGCAAAGCCGGCGGGGGCAACCTGGTGGCCGTTGCCGACGCAAGGTACTTCGCGGGCAAGATGGGCTTGAACAAGCCAGGGGAGGGCAGGACAGAGGTACTAATTCGGCCGATTGAAAATCACATGAAGTACGTCGCCCTCAGGCTGAACGTGGGCTCGGAGGAGTACCGCATAAGGGTCGTTATCGAGGCCGATGACGAGGACGGTGCCCGGATGATAGCCAAGAACGTAAAAGCTGGTCTTACCCTCCTCAACACTACGCTCACCTTTAGGGCCCAGGTGGCGGGTAACAGCAGCCAGTTCAAGGCCGCGCTCGAACTCTTGAACTCCATATCTGTAAAGCAGGATGGAAGCTTTGTCTCGATGGGGCTGGATGTCATGGAGAAGCAACTAGAGGAAGTGGCCAGCATGGAGCTGGCTGGTAACGAGTTCGGCATGTCAAAGTATCCCGGTGGCTCACTTGATAACAGCACGACAGAGATTCAGATAACCACGACCTCACCGAACTTCGGCGGATGAGGATTTTCACATTTCTTTTTATCTTTTAAACAGAACTGCCCTTTTTCTTGAGGTGGTGCCCATGGGAAAGCTCATCCCCCTCCTGATCAAGGAACTGAAGCTCATATCCAGGAGACCCACGGTGCTCTTTCTTCTCATTCTCCTTCCGGTTTTCTTTGGCCTTGTCTTTTCAAGTTACACAAGCGCCATCCCACGGGATACCCCTGTGGCGATAGTAATCGATGAGAAACTTCCCCCAGTTACTGTGAAGGAAATAATGGTCATAGCCTCCACCTTTTCCCATCCACACTTAGTCAGTGACCTCCCGCGGGCACTTAGTGGCCTTCAGAGAGAGGACTACTACGTTGTCATCGAGATAAAGCGCTACGAGAGCTTTACGAACGCCAGCTACGTCGTCTACTACGATGACTCAATGACCCCCGTTGCTTCGGTCTCCTCAGACCTGCTTGAGCTTCTTCGGGCGCGTTTGGGAGGAACTGATATAGAGGAGCATCCCGTTAACGAGCACGTTTCTCTCCCAGAGTTCTTTTTCCCAGGGGTTCTGCTCCTTCTGGCAGTAATCGTCGGGTTCGAGGTGGTCTCGGACAACACCCTTGAGGAAGGGACTGCCCTGCCGAGGCTTAGGGCTTTCTCGTCGCTTTCCTTGAATTTTACAATCAGGATAGCCGTTGCGATTCTTGTGATGCTCTTCCAGGCGGTTCTGACCAAGCTATTACGTGTTAACCGGTACCAGCGTGGGGTTCAGCTGGGGAGCCGTTGCCGTGCTCGTGCTGTCAACTCTCTACCTTTCCCTCATTGGTTTGGGAACAGTTTTCCTCTTCCGATTCCAGAGGCACGCAAAGAGCTTTCTCCAGATGCTGGCGGGGTTTTTGATATTCATCTCCGGCTTCTTCTACCCAGTGGGATTCTTCCCTCCTTCCCTCCAAAAGCTTGCCCTTCTAACTCCCACGTACTATTCCAGCGTTATGCTCAGGGCGTTCATGTATAGGGATGTATCTATTGGGCTTTTCACTGATTACATGGAAATCCTCCTCCTGACCATTGTAGCCCTCGTCATCATTGACTTTGTACTCTACAGGAGGATAAGAGAATGGGGAGCGTCCTAAAGGTTGAGAACCTCAGGAAGTCCTACGGGGGCAAAGAAGTCCTACGTGGAGTGAACCTCGTACTGAAACGGGGCGAGACAGTGTGCATCCTCGGGAGGAACGGGGCCGGCAAGACTACCCTTCTGAACTCCATACTCGGCACAACATCGTGCGAAGGAAGGATTGAGGTGAAGGTGAATAAAGTGGGCTTCCTCTCTCAGAACCCAGCCCTCTATCCCCGCCTAACTGTTTGGGAGAACCTGAGCCTCTTCAGCGCACTTATGGGAGTGGAGATGGGAAGCGAAATAAGTGAGTTGGTGGAACTCCTCGGAATGTCAGGTGAGGTAAACAAGAGGGTCATGGACATGTCCCACGGCAACGCGAAGAAGGCTGAGCTTCTGTGTGCCCTGGTTGGAGACCCTGAGCTACTCATTCCGGACGAACCCCTGGTGTCCCTTGACTACGATTCAAGAAACGCGGTTTTGAAGCTTCTTTCCAGAATGAAAGAGAGTGGAAAAACTATGCTCATAGTCACACATCTTCCAGAGGTCATGTGCCCTCTCTGCGATAGAACTTACGAACTCGTGGACGGAAGGCTCCGTGAGACAACCTGCGAGAATACCTTAAAAGAGAATAAAAATGGTGGTTGAGGTTCACTTGAGTCTTTCCAGGATTATGGCGGGGCATACCTTTGTAACGCCGGGTATCTTGCCTATTTTGTTTGATATTATGTCGGAGAGGTCCTCCCCGTTCTTGGCCCATATCTCCGTCATTATCATGTGGTCTCCGCTCGTCAGGTAGAGGTTCCTAACGAACTCGAACTCCTTGAGCTTTTCAGCAACCTCAAATATCTTCTCTGGAAGGGTATCCACCCCTGTCAGGCTGACCAGGTTGTATCCGAGTCTGGAGGGGTCTATGACGACTGTGTACTGCTTTATAACCCCAGCCTCTTCAAGGGCCTTCACGCGCTTCCTGACGGCTGTCTCGCTAATGCCGAGTACCTTCGCTATCTCGGTGAAGGGCGTTCTGGCGTCCTTTGTTAGCATGTCAATTATTACCTTATCCCTCTCATCAAGCAAATTCCCCACCTCCATCTATCTGATTTCAAACTACGACGTAACCCTATATTAACTTAATGGTTCCTTTTTTCAAACGTCTTAAACCGACCACCACTTCGACGTGGGGAGTGTGGGGAAACATGTCGAAACCGCGCACGTTCTCGACATGATACCCCTCCTTAAGCTCTTTCAAATCGTTTGTAAGCGTCTTCGGATTGCACGATACGTAAATAAGGTTTTCGGGTCCATCGCGGAGGAGCCTTCTGCGCAGCCGCGGATGGAGACCGCCCCTTGGAGGATCCACTATCACGGTGTCGTATTTGGATAGGTCTTTTACGTCCCTATCCTCCCCAACTTCAAACTTAGCTTCTACCCCGTTGAACTCGGCGTTCTTTCGTGCCATCTCGACGGCGAATGGGTTCACCTCAATCCCCTCTACGGAGGCCCCCCCTTTGGCCACGTATATCCCGAAGGTTCCCACGCCGGAGTACAGATCAAAAACTCTCTCTCCGTCCACAAGGGCCGCGACTTCCTTAAGGAGGTTGACCGCCTGATAGCTATTGGTCTGAAAGAAGCTGTTGGGGTGGATGAGGTACCTTACACCATCGAGCTCCTCAGTTATGTACTCCTTTCCCCAGAACCTCTCGACATCCCCGTAGGAGACATCGCTCTGGGTTCTGTTGACGCTCCAGTAAATGGAATCAGCGTATTCAAAGTACTCTGGGAAGTCCTCCGGGAGATCTCCCTGGGACGTTACGAGGTTCACCATGAGGTCGCCGGTGAACTTGCCCTCCCTTATTACAACGTACCTCAGAAAACCCGTGTTCTTCCCTATCTCGTATAGTGTGGGCTTTTCCTCTGCTATGAACTCCCTAACGGAGCGCAAGACCTTTTGAGAGGACGGCCCAAAAACCGGGCACTCCTCTATATCGACTACATCCCACCATGTTCCGTATCTTCTAAAGCCGATGCCTTTTGTTGAAATGACAATATCAATGCGATTTCTATGTCTAAAAATCTTTGGAGAGGGGACAACTTCAACATTCATACCCAAGATAGAGTTAAGTTTTGCCTCCTTGAAACGAATCTGCTCCTCGTATGGGAGATGCTGGAGCAAGCAGCCCCCGCAGCGACCGAAATAGGGACACTTGGGCTCGATCCTCATCTTTGAAGGTTCCAGGACTTCGAACTCTGTTGCAATGAGCTTTCTCTTCTTTCTGCGCGTTTTATTCACCACGACAACGTCTCCGGGGGCTGTAAATGGCACTCTAGTCTGCCTTTTTCCGAGAGGGGCTACCCCAAGTCCATCCTCGTCCAATCGTTCAATCCTTGTTCTCGCCGTCATCTGGGGCCGTTCTCAGAAACCTTTATAAAATCTTACGGTCGTCACACTGCCAAGTTTTGTCCAGCAAAGTTTATTTATGTTGAGGCGTAGATTATAGTGGTGTTTCCCGGATGCTCGGCAGGAGAAAGGACATGGTGTATAAGGTTCTGGCAACCAAAAAGCGGGCTGTGGCCCTTCAGCACTTGAGCTCAGAGCTCGAAACCCCCATGCCGGCACTTCTATCAACGCTGAAGAAGCTTGAGTCCGACGGCCTTGTTGAAGTATTCTACGGCCGCGAAAAAGCCAGTATAATGGTAAGGGCAAAGACCATTGACGATTACGTTTAGCCCCCTCTCCTTTCTCTTCCCGTTTTCTCCAAAGGTTTATAAATTCCCATTTCGTGCCATTTTCGGCGAGAGCAATCTGGAGGTGATTCTCATGTCTCACAAGTCAGCGGAAATGTATGAGCTCAAAAAGAAGGTCGAGGAGTTGAAGGAATATCGAGGTCGAGCCACTGAGCTTGTAAGCCTCTACGTCCCGGACGGTTACGATATCAACAAGGTCATGCAGCAGCTGCGAGAGGAGTACGGAACGGCACAGAACATCAAGAGCAAATCGACGCGAAAGAACGTTCTTGGGGCACTGGAAAGGGCAATGCAGCACCTTAAACTCTACAAGCAGACACCTGAGAATGGTCTGGCTCTCTTCGTTGGAAACGTCAGCGAGCAGGAGGGCGTGAGTGATATAAGACTCTGGGCGATAGTCCCCCCTGAGCCGCTGAAGGTGAGGCTCTATCGATGTGACCAGACCTTTGTCACGGAACCCCTTGAGGAGATGCTCCGCGTTAAAGACGCCTACGGCCTCATAACCGTCGAGAAGAACGACGCCACCATCGGGCTCCTCCGAGGAAAGAGAATAGAGCTTATAGACGACCTCCACTCCACCGTCCCAGGAAAGACCCGCGCCGGTGGTCAGTCGGCGAGGCGTTACGAGCGCATTAGGGAGCAGGAGACCCACGAGTTCATGAAGAGAATAGCGGAGCACGCGAACAACGCTTTCCTCCCGCTCCTTGAGAAGGGAGAGCTTAGAGGCATAATCATCGGTGGTCCGGGCCCGACCAAGGAGGAGTTCGTCGAGAAGGGCTACCTCCACCACGAACTCCAGAAGAAGATAATCGGCGTCGTGGATATAAGCTACAGCGGCGAGTACGGCCTCAAGGAGCTGGTGGAGAAGGCGAGCGACATACTGAAGGATCATGAGGCCATCAAGGAGCGCCACCTCATTCAGGATTTTTTCAGGCACCTCGTTAAGGACACGGGAATGATAACCTACGGTGAGAAAGAAGTTAGAAAGGCCCTTGAGCTCGGGGCGGTCGATACCCTCCTCATCAGCGAGGGCTACGACAGGGTTCGCGTCAAAGCCCACTGTAACAACTGTGGCTGGGAAGAGGTAAAGACCATGAGTGAGGGGGAATTCCACGTTTACAAGAAGAGACTTACCCACTGCCCGAAGTGCGGCAGCCAGAACATCAGCTTCGAGAAGTGGGACGTGGCCGAGGAGCTCATAAAGATGGCAGAGGAAGCTGGCTCGAACGTTGAGGTCATATCCCTTGACACGGAGGAGGGCCAGCAGTTCTACAAGGCCTTCGGTGGAATCGCCGCCTTTTTGAGGTACAAGATTCAGTGATGTTGTTTGTAAGCCTCTTTTCTTCTTTTAAACCAACCCATTTAGCCGTAACAATTCCTTGCCTAAGCTTTTGAAACGGACTTTGTGTCGTTGGTAGAAACCCTTAAGTATCGGGGGCGATACCTAGTATCGGGGGCGATACCAAATGCTGTTTGATCCAAGGCCTAAGGAGAGGAGGGAAGAGATTTTTGACAGAGACAAAGAACTGGAGAGCATACTCAACGGAATGCGTGAGTATCCTATAAGCCTTATAATAGGAATCAGACGGGTTGGAAAAAGCTCCCTGCTGAAAGTTGCCCTGAACGAATATCCCGGTATTGGGATCTACATCGATACCCGCCGCCTATATTCTGCCGGTAGCGGCAGCATAAGCTCAGCCGTGCTCGTTGACGAGATAACAAGGATACTCCTTGGAAAGGGCAGGGTTGGTTTTCTTAGGGGAATCAAGGTTGAGAAGGTGAATCTTGCCGGCCTGCACTTAAAACCCCGTGAATCAACGTGGGTTGACCTCCTGGACGGGATGGAGCAACTCGGCAGAAAAACCGGAAAAAAGGTCGTCGTTGCCTTTGACGAGGCGCAATACCTCCGCTTTTTTGGCTCCAGAGGGGGTAAAGACTTCCTCGCTGGAGTGGCTTACGCCTACGATTCACTCCCAAACATTGGCTTCGTGTTTACAGGTTCCGAGGTGGGCCTCCTTCACGACTTCGTTGGAATTGATGACTATTCAAGCCCTCTCTACGGCAGAATATCAGAGGAAATTGAGGTAAAACCGTTCCCCCGGAAGCTCTCAGAGGAGTTCCTACGGGAGGGCTTTGAGGAGGTTGAACTTAAAGTTCCTGAAGAAGAGATAAAGAGGGCAGTGGACAACCTTGACGGAATCCCCGGGTGGCTCGTGGAGTTCGGCTTCAACTACTGGAAAAAGGGAAGCTTTGAGAAGGCTATTGAAGCGACCCTGAACAGAGCAAGGGCAATGATAAAGGAAGAGCTTTTTGAGCTGGAAAAACGCTCCCCTCGCTACGCTTTGATTTTAGAGGCAATTTCAATTGGACTTTCAAGGTGGTCTAAGATAAAGGACTACGTGGAAGCCAAGGGGGGCCCGGTGACCAACGCACGCCTAAACAGCCTTCTCGTAAACCTGGAGAAGATGGGCTGGATAAAGAAGGAGAACGGCCGCTATTTGATGGTAGACCCCGTTGTGGAAAAAGTGATGAGAGAGGGATAGTTACATCCTCTCCGGTGCCTCGATGCCGAGGAGCTCCAGGGCGTTCCTGAGAACCTGCTTGGTGGCCAGCACGAGGAGCAGCCGTTCCTCGACGATGCCCTCCTCAGCCTTGAGCACCGGGTGGTCCATGTAGAACTTGTTGAAAAGCGAAGCCAGGTCGTTGAGATAGGATGGAACGAGGTGCGGCTTGACGTCCCTGCCGGCGCTCTGGATGACCTCTGGGAACTTCGCGAGGAGCTTGATGAGCTCCTTCTCCCTGCTGGTGAGCTTTGAGAAGTTGGCCTTCTCAAACAGGGCCTTCCACTCCGTTTCTACCCCGCTCTCTCCGGCCTTCCTGAGGATTGATGCACAGCGGGCGTGGGCGTACTGGAGGTAGGGCGCGCTGTCCCCCTCGAAGTTCAGCACATCGTCCCAGCGGAATGTGATTATCTTGTCCGGGCTGTACTTGATGAGGTTATACCGGACGGCTCCAACTCCCACCGCTTCAGCTATCTCGTCCTTCTCCTCGTCCGTCAGGCTCGGGTTCTTCTGCTCGACCAGCTCCCTCGCCCTCTGAACCGCCTCGTTGAGAACCTCATCGACGGTGAAGCCGACCCACGTCCCCTTCCTTCCAGAGAACGAACCCTCCGGTCTTACAACGTGCTCGTAGGCGAGGTGGTGGAAGTTCTCGGCGGGATCCTCGAAGCCAAGGAGCTGGAGAGCGTACTTTACCGCCATCTGCGGGTGCTTCTGCTCTGCACCGATGACATTGATGACTATATCCGCCCCTCCGAACTTTCCGGGCATCTCTTTTCCATCGAGGGCCGTCGTCCACGTCTCGTGGTTCTCTCTCTTGTCCCAGGGCTTGTAGAGCATGTCAGCCTTTACCTTGCCAAACTTCCAGAGGTGGTAGGCTATGTCCTTGCCCGTGTAAGTTGCCGTCCCGTCGCTCCTCTTGAGCACCAGGAACGGGTTCTTCATGTCGGGGAAGAGCTTCCTCAGGTCCATCACGAAGGTTCCTTTATACTTACCCTCCGTCGCCCAGAAGAAGTTCTCGTTCTTCTCTATAAGTCCGTAGGCCTCTCCAAAGATGCCGCTCTTCATTATGTCGCTCTCCCAGCTTAGGAGGTCGTAGGTTATCCCCATGCGGTAGGTCGTCAGCATCTGTGCCCTAACAACGCGCTCGGCAAGCTTCCTTCCAATCTCAGCTATCTCGTTGTCCCCCTCTTCGAGCTTCTTCATCAGCTCGCGGACTTCCCCCTCAACCTCAGGATTTGTCTCTATGCGCTTGTTCACCTCGACATAGAGCAGGCCCATTACGTGGTCTATGAAGTCCTCCTTCAGGCCCTTCCCCCGGAGCTCCGCTTCAATCCTCTCAAACTCCTCCTTCAGGTTGAGGTAGCCCCATAGAACTTGGGCGAACTGAACGCCGAGGTCGTCTATGTAGTTCTGGACCTCGACGGTGTAGCCGAGCTTGCGCATTATCCTCGCCATTGTGTCACCGAGAACGGAGTTCCTCGCGTGCCCCATGTGGAGCGGTTTTGTCGGGTTCACGGAGGTGTGCTCGACGATGACCTTTTTCCCCGCTCCGATTTCGCTCTTGCCGTAGTTCGGCCCCTTTTCGAGTATCTCCCCAACGAGCTCCCTTCCAAACTTGTCGTAGTCGAGGTAGAAGTTTATGTAGCCGTTCACGGCCTTAACGTCCGCTACTTCCTCCGGAAGCCTCTTCTTCAGTCTCTCGACTATCTTCTCTGCTATGAGCTTTGGGGCCTTCCTGAAGACCCTCGCCAGCTGGAAAGATACCGTAGTTGCAAAGTCGCCCAGCTCGATGCTTGGCGTCTCGTCGAAGATTATCTCGCCCTTCCATTCTTTTTCCGCTTCTTTGAGCATTTCATCAAGCGTTTCCTTAAGGATGAGCTTTACATGTTTCTTAACTTCAGCATAGCCCATTTACACCACCGGCCCCACTTGGGCCCAACCTTTAAAAACTTCTCCCGCGAATTTACTCTGGGGGTGAGTGGGATGAAGCACCGCGTCGGCGAGCACAAGGCTAGGAAGGGCCTCATCAGAATAGAGTTCGACGAGGAGAACGGCGTTGTGGAGCACGTCAGGATTACCGGCGACTTCTTCATGCATCCGGAGGAGGTCGTCCACGAGCTGGAACAGGAGCTGGAGGAACACCGTGTTGACGAGCTCGAAGCCCTGATGGACGAGTTCTTCGCGATGAGGATGGACGTTGAGATGCCCTACATCAACGTTGAGGACTTCAAAATAGCGCTGAAGAAGGCCTTGGGAAGTGATTGAATGAGAGGAAAGGGGCAGGTTTGGAGGATATTCCTCGTAATGACCGCTATATTCCTTGGGTTCACCCTGGTAGGCGCCATCGTGGTCTATCTCAGTCCTGACCTCGCTGGAAAGTTCACCGCAGAAATTGCAAAAACCCTCCTTAGCAAGGTGGGCAGGGATTCCTTTGGGTTCCGTCTCTTTGTGGGCATCTTCTTCAACAACGCCGGGGCCGCCACCACAGCCTACGCCCTCGGAGTCCTGTTCGGGATAGTCCCCGTTCTCATCGTCGCGTTTAACGGGCTGATGCTGGGCGTTGTGACCACGTACCTTGTTCACTCAGGGGCTATCAGCGTTCAGAGGGTGCTCCTTGCAATCCTGCCCCATGGAATCATCGAGATACCGGCGATACTACTGGCGGCAACCTCCGGCGTCCTCCTTTATAAGGCCCTGCTCCGGGGTGGCGGGAAGGAGATGGCTATGAAATCCCTCAAGCTCTACGCCATCTCAATAGGGATGCTCCTCCTGGCGGCCTTCATTGAGGCGTTCATAACCCCGCAGCTTGCGGGGATTAAATGAGAAAGGTAGAAAATTGGGGAGGGATTAACCCCTCTCAAGAACAATCAGAGAAACCGCGGGAATTTCAATGCTCCCCTGGAACTTCTTTCCTTTCTCCGGCCACACTTCCCTCCATGTCCCCGCTGGAAGTGTGAAGTCCGTTTGCTCGCCGTTGTTGGCTATGACGAGCACCCCGTTTTCGTGCCCCCTAAAGAATGAGATAACCCCTCCCTGAGCTCTGTAGAACTCTATTTTACTGCTCGTTAGAGCTGGAACGCTCTTCCTCAGCTCTGCCAGTGAGCGGTAGTGATTGAGCATGTCCTCATTGCACTTGTCCCACTGGATGGGGTAGCGCTGCTCGTCGTAGTGGGATTTGTCCCCTAAAAATGCACACTCGTCGCCCTGGAAGGTTATTGGCATACCTGGAAGGGTGTAGAGGAGGGCTGAGAGGAGTTTCTGCCTCTGGATGGCCTCTGGGCTGGGTTCGTCACCGAGCTTTCCTCCTCCAAGGTCCGTTAGAACCCTTGAGGTGTCGTGGGAATCCACGAGGTTAAATCCCATCGCAACGACGTTCTCTCCGTAGGCCGCGTAGTACTCCCCAAGGAGGTTCATGGTGCTCTTTCCACTCAGGGAGCCCCTTGCGTAGGGCAGAAGGATGTCCCTTCCCAGGGCGTAGTTCATCAGGGAGTCGAACTTGGTTCCATCCACCCAATCCGGTGAGAGGGTCCAGATTTCGCCAACCATGTAAGCGTTGGGGTGCTTCCCTTTCACCCTCTCCCTGAGCTCGCGGAAGAACTCGTCCGCGTTCACCAAATCGTTTGGAACGTCAACCCTGAAGCCGTCGAAGCCAAAGTCAAGCCACTTTAGCGTTGCGTTCATAAGATACTCCTTCACCTCCGGGTTGGCTGTGTTGAGCTTCGGGAGACTCCCTATCCCCCACCAGCCGGTGTAGGCTCTCCCATCGCCGAGCTTGAAGGGCCACTTCTTAATGAAGTACCAGTCCCAGTAGGGGCTCTGGTTGCCCCTCTTCCAGACGTCGAGGAACGCCCAGTGGCCTATGCCAGTATGGTCGGGCACGAAGTCGAAGATAACCCTGATCCCCCTCTTGTGGGCCTCGTTTATGAATGTTCTCAGCTCCGCATCGGTTCCGAACTTGGGGTCTATTTTGTAGTAGTCGTATGGATCGTAGCCGTGAGCGCTTCCAGAGAGGGAGATGGGGTTCAGGTAGATTAAGGTAACGCCGAGGGACTGCAGGTAGTCGAGCTTCTGCGTGATTCCCGCGATGTCCCCGCCGAAGTACTGGTGGCAGCAGTGGAGGGGTGTTATTGGGTCGCTCCAGTTGGAGAGGATTGGCTTTCCTGGGTTGACCTGATTCAGGACAAGTTCGTCGTGGTCGAGGGCAAGGACATCGTTGCTCCTGTTTCCATTGTAGAACCTGTCGGGGAATATCTGATAACCAACGCCAACACTAACCCACTGGAGCTGTGGGAAGGTGTCCTTTCCATCGAACCTGAAGAACGGCTCACCCTTGCTGTTGAGAACTGCGTAACTTGACTCGTTTGCCTGAACTGTGAAGTAGTATTCAAAGGGCTCCTCTGCGGGAACCTCAGCCCGCCACACCTCGCCGGAGTCCCACCAGACTTGCCTCTCCATCGGAAATGTTCCAACGTTGGTGACAAGAGTGGCGTTCTCGATAAGTCCCCTGCCAACCTGGAACCGCAGTACGGTTCTGTTGTCCGCGATAGATAAATAGGCTGGATTTCCAGGGTTGAATTCCACGGAGATGGCTGAAGAGCCCCTAACGACCTTAACTGCATTCTTGCCCCCGTATCCATCGTCCGCGTAGCCGTTGGCAGTGGGATCGACCTTGGACATGTCTTTAACCCAGTTGCCGTCGATGAAGAACTTGTACTGGTACGTTCCAGGCTTTAGGCAGGTCTTGAGAACCCAGGTACCGTTGGGGGTCTTCCTCATATACCACTGACCCCAGTCGTTGAAGGAGCCCCTAACGCTGACTATCTTCGGCGTCGAGTTCTTTGGAGTGTAGACGAACTCCACAGGGACTTTACCCGTTGGGCATGACGAACCTGAGGAGTTGACGTATATCTTCGAGTACCTCTCAAGAAGACCGAACTCGGTTTCTCCTGTAAAGGTCGTTGACGTGGTCGCTGTTAGCGTTGAGGGCGATGAAGTTGTGGAAGTCGTAGAAGTGCTTGAAGGTGTCTTTGTTTCGGATGTTGTGGTGGTTGTTCCCATAGAGTTGGTAGAGGTTGAAGTACCTGTTTGGCTAAGTTCAGAGGTCGTGGTGGAAGTAGTCGTGGGGTGTTGGCTCTGCGTGGATGTTTGAGCCTGCTCTCCACTGCCGCCCAGACAACCGGCGGCAAAAACACTCGCTATCAGAAGGAACGTCACGACAAGGAGAAATGCCTTTCGCACATGTATCACCTACAGTGAATACAAGTTGGGGGTATTAAAGTTTGCCCTAAACCTCGGTCCCTATGTATATCCCGTGCCTCGTCCTAACTATCCTGACCCTAACCCTGTCACCCACTTCGGCCCTCGTGTTTATAACCTCTATCAGCCTGTTCCTGGCCTTGGCTATCATCTCGCCTTCTATCCTACCGGGCAGGACTATCTCCGCCTTGACTATTTCCCCCGGCCTGAATGCCAGCGGGATGAACTCCCTCTTCTCCATTCCAAAGTGTTTGGGTTTGAGAACTAGGGGTTTCATGCCCGTTTTCTCCTCCAGCGAACGGAGCCAGGTGTAGAACTCCCTAAAAGGCTTAACCTTCGCTATCGTGGGGTTCCTGCCGAACTTGTAGGGAACATAGTTCTGGAAGCCTAGGGCGGGCCAGCGCTTTCCAGCACCGATTTTTCTCGCGAACTCTATGAACGCCTCTGCCTCGTCGTCGTTCACGCCAAAGATTATGACGGGCGCTATTAGGACGTCCACTCCCGCGTTTACAAGTGCTTTCGCCATGTCTAGAACGTGCTCCAAATCGTAGTTCTTCATTCCCATGAGCATCTTCGCTTTGTCGGGGTCGAGGGAGTGAATTGAGAGGTTTACTCTATCCAGACCCGCCTCTGCCAGCTCCTCAACGAGTTTGTCGTTCAGGAGCGTCCCGTTGCTCTGCATCGAGATTACTGAAACGTTTGGATGATCTTTGAGCGCCTGCACGAGCTCAACGTGGAAGGGGTAGATGAGCGGCTCACCCTGACCGTCGAGGTGGGCTTCCAGTCCTTTTCCCTTTATCCTTGCCACCTCATCGAACCACTTCATCAAATAATCCACGTCCACAACGTAATCCAGCTTCCTCGTCCTTGAATACGGCCCCTCATCAACGGAGCAGAAGACACAGCTTAAGTTGCAGCCACTCACACCGCGTATCTGTATTAGGTTCGTCCCCCTGTCAATTAGACCGAAGGCATTGTAGCCGAGGAGGGGAACGTCGAGGTCCTCGTGGATATAGAGGACTTTTCTGTTCGTGTACCTGTTCCTGAGGAGCGCCCCAAGGTTGTTCTGGATGTAGATGGCAAGATACTTCTCGATTCCGGGATAATCGGTATCAATGAAGAGCCTTCCGTCCTTCACAATGAGCTCGGGTTTTATTCGGTATTTCCTCTTGAGGGCTCTTGCGAGCTCCTTCTTGTCGAAGTCAGCGTAAAGTGTCTCTCGCCACACCAGCCTTACGCTCTCGCCGTTGTCCTCAAAGCTCACGTGGGGAAGGGAAACCTCTATCATGGTATGGGGGTCTCGATAGCGTTTTAAAAATCCGCCGATGGATAAATAATCCTGATGTTCTGCGTTCTTCCCGGCAGCTTCACAAAACAAAAACAAGTCTTAAACAATTATTTACTTACTTAATAATGTTTTTAGTGATTAATGCACTCTTTCTGCTGGATCAGGGCTACCCCAAAATTTTTAAACCCCTGCCCATGTCTATACCCTGGTGGTGCCTATCGTCCACCGTAACACCGATTTCAAGCCCTGAACTCCAGGCGTTCCGCCCTTTTGGGTTAGTCCTAACTCCAGCACCACCGCGGCTAAGATTTTTAAGCCACCCTTCTGAGGGTATCTCATCTTCAAAAAACCGAAAAGGTGATGCCCATGCTTCCTAAAACCTACAACCCCAACGAGATTGAGCCGAAATGGCAGAAGTTCTGGCTGGACGAACGGATTTATAAATACGAGCTGGACGAAAAGAGGCCGAGCTACGCTATAGACACTCCCCCACCGTTCACGAGCGGAACGCTGCACCTCGGTCACGTGCTCAGCCACACCTGGATCGACATCGTGGCCCGCTACAAGAGGATGACCGGTTACAACGTGCTCTTCCCGCAGGGCTTTGACAACCACGGCCTCCCGACCGAGCTTAAGGTCGAGAAGGAGTTCGGCATAAGCAAGGACCAGCCAGAGAAGTTCCTCCAGAAGTGTATAGAGTGGACCTGGCAGGCCATAGAAGCTATGAGAAATCAGTTCATAAGGATAGGCTACTCCGCCGACTGGGAGCTGGAGTACCACACGATGGACGACTGGTATAAGGCGGCAGTTCAAAAGTCCCTCATCGAGTTCTACAAGAAGGGAATGCTCTACCGCGACGAGCATCCAGTTTACTGGTGCCCGCGCTGCAGGACGAGTTTGGCGAAGGCCGAAGTAGGTTACGTTGAGGAAGATGGCTTCCTCTACTACATCAAGCTCCCGCTCGCCGATGGAAGCGGCCACGTGCCTATAGCCACCACCAGGCCGGAACTCATGCCCGCCTGTGTTGCGGTCTTTGTCCACCCCGAGGACGAGCGCTACAAAGATGTGGTCGGCAAGAAGGTGAAGCTCCCAATATTCGAGAGGGAAGTGCCAGTTATAGCCGACGGGGACGTTGACCCCGAGTTCGGAACCGGTGCCGTTTACAACTGTACCTACGGCGACGAGCAGGACGTCGTCTGGCAGAAGCGCTACAACCTTCCGGTCATCATAGCCATAAACGAAGACGGGACAATGAACGAGAACGCCGGGCCATACAAGGGGCTCAAGACCGAGGAAGCCAGAAAGAAGATCGCCGAAGACCTTGAGAAGATGGGCCTCCTCTACGACAGGAAGAAGATACACCACAGGGTTCTCCGTCACACCGAGAGGAGCTCCTGTATGGCCCCGATTGAGCTCCTGCCCAGGAAACAGTGGTTCATCAAGGTGAAGGACTTCACCGACGAGATAGTTAAAGTGGCTGAGAAAATCAACTGGTATCCGCCAGACATGTTCCTCCGCCTCAAAGACTGGGCGGAGTCAATGGACTGGGACTGGGTTATAAGCAGGCAGAGGGTTTTCGGAACGCCCATCCCGTTCTGGGTCTGCGATAACGGTGAGGTAATCCTGCCGAACGAGGAAGATTTACCGGTCGACCCGCGCTTTGACAGGCCGCCGAGGAAGTGCTCGGACGGAAGTGAGCCGAAGCCGGTAACTGACGTCCTCGACTGCTGGGTGGATTCGAGTATGAGCGCCCTCATGATAAGCCGCTGGTACGACGCGATCAGAGGAGACGAGGAAGGCAAGCGCTGGTTCGAGCACAACTTCCCGACAGCACTCAGGCCCCAGGGAACGGACATCATAAGGACGTGGGCGTTCTACACAATATTCCGGACGTGGGTCCTCACCGGCGAGAAGCCCTGGGATGACATCCTAATCAACGGTATGGTGGCCGGACCAGACGGAAGGAAGATGAGCAAGAGCTACGGCAACGTGGTTGCTCCCGATGAGGTTATACCAAAGTACGGCGCCGACGCTCTCAGGCTCTGGACAGCTTTGGCACCGCCCGGGGAGGACCACCCGTTCAAGTGGGAGACAGTTGATTACAACTACCGCTTCCTTCAGAAGGTCTGGAACATCTACCGCTTCGCCGAGAGACATCTCGAGGGCTTTGATCCTGCTAATGCGCCGGAGGAGCTTGAGCCTCTAGACCGCTGGATACTCAGCAGGCTCCACCGCCTGATTAAGTTCGCAACTGAAGAAATGGAGAAGTACCGCTTCAACCTGCTCACCAGGGAACTGATAAACTTCGTCTGGCACGAGGTTGCGGACGACTACATTGAGATGATCAAGTACAGGCTCTACGGGGACGACGGGGAGAGCAAGCTCAGGGCCAAAGCTGCCCTCTACGAGCTGCTCTACAACGTGATGCTCCTGCTCGCCCCGCTCACGCCGCACATCACAGAGGAGCTCTACCAGGAGATGTTCAAGGAGCACGTCGGTGCCAAGAGCGTCCACCTACTCGAATGGCCAAAGTACGACCAGGGCAGGATAGACGAAGAGGCCGAGAAGCTCGGAGAGCTGGCGAGGGAGATAGTCGGCGTCATGAGGCGCTACAAGAACGGCCACGGCCTGTCGCTCAACGCCAAGCTCAAGCACGTTGCCATCTACGCCACAGATTCTTACGAGAAGCTCAAAACCATAGAGAAGGGCATCGCGGGAACCATGAACATCGAGAAGCTCGAGATCATCGGGGGCGAACCTGAGCTTGAGGAGCGCATCACCGAGATAAAGCCGAACTTCAAGACCGTCGGGCCGAAGTATGGAAAGCTCGTGCCGAAGATCACCGCTTACCTCAAGGAGAACGCGGAAGAGGTTGCAAAGGCCCTCAAGGAGGGCGGAAAGGTCGAGTTCGAGGTCGATGGTCAGAAGGTCGAGCTGACGAAGGACGACATCGTGCTCAGAAAAGCCGTCTTCAGCGAGGGAGAAGAGGTCGAGACGGCGGTTGTTGGGGATGCGGTAGTGCTCTTCTTCTGAACTTTTTATTTCATTGTCCCTTAATAGAGGATCCCATTCACCGGAAAGGTTATAAATCGTCTCAAAGAGCTACTTAATAGGAATATGCCCGCTGTCGTCCCTGGGGCATGTTGTCCTGGGGACGGCAGATAATATTGTTGGGGTGGTTTTGTGAATTCAGACTTGTCTTCTGAATGGTGTGCAGTTTTTATTGATGGGGGTTATCTTGCTAAAGTCCTGAAAGATGAGTTTGGTGGGACGCGCATAGACTTTCTAAAGTTGTCTGAAGTCATATGCCCCGGGAAGCGGTTGAGGACATATTACTACAATGCCTCACCGTATCAGAGTAGCCCCCCGACCTCAGAAGAAAAGGAAAGGTACCGAAAAGCAATGCGGTTTTTCCACTCAATCGATCGGTTAGAACGTTTTGAGGTAGTTACAGGAAAGACTGTCAAGAGATATACTGCGGAGGGAAAGGAGTATTTTGCTCAAAAAGGAGTCGATGTTCAGCTTGCAGTTGATCTCGTCCGTCTTAGCTGGGCGGGCCACATAAAAATTGCTGTATTGGTAGCCGGAGATAATGACTTTGTGCCTGCTGTCAAAGCAGCAAAAGATGCAGGTGTGATAGTGAAGCTGTACTATTCACGTAAAAGCTCCTCGGATGAGCTTCTGGGTACGGTTGATGAGGCGGAAGAAATAACGGAGGATCTTATAAATCAATGTGAGTTGCACTAACAGTTGTAGCACAACATCGCGGCCTTCTCTTATAACATTCATCCCGCTAAATTTTTACGTCACTTCGTTCACTTTATGGGGGTGTAGAAATTGGAAGAGGAGATTCTCAGAAAGAGGATTGAAGAGATAGAAAGCCTCCTAAAACGCATGGAGGCGAAATACGAGGAGATGAAACGTGATAACGAGATCCTTAACAGGGCTATTAAGGAGCTGAAAATAGAGAACGAGAAGCTAAAGGGTGGGAACAATGGAAGAGAATGATCTAAGGCAACGACTCCTGGAACTCTCCAAGAGGGAGGCGTCCCTCAACTTCAAGATGTACGAGCTCTACGAGGAGAACATGACGCTGGCGATTAAACTTGCCGGATACATAGCCGAGAACAGGCTCCTCGGCGGGAGCTGGAACGACGAGGAGGCAAAGAGGGTGATGGACAAGTACCTCGTAAAAGAAAAAAGTGAACAGAAAAGTCAATAGCTCCAGAGATAATCATCGATGAACCCTTCCGTTCGCAAAAAGTTTAAAAGGGATTGGCTATACCACCGACGGGTAAAATTCCGGGCGAAGGCGTCCGCCCTAAGTGCCCTCCACGGGCTAATGACGCCTGTTCTCTCCAAGACTGGAGGTGACGCCATTGAACCCGGAAGGAGAGGTACTTATAGGCTTAGTCCAGGTTATAGTGGTATTAGCCCTCTCACCGTTGATGGTGGGCATACTGAAGAAGGCGGAGGCAAGAATCGAGTCGCGGAAGGGAATCAGTATCTTCCAGCCCTACTACGACCTGGCCAAGTTCTTCAGGAAGGAGACGCTCATTTCAGAGGGGGTCGGGCCGTTCTTCGTTGCGGCGCCTTTCATAGCCTTCGGCGCGATGCTCACCTTGCCGTGGGTGCTGCCGATAATCGGCAACTTTCCGAGCTGGCTCGCTCCTACGGTTGACTTTTTCGGAGGAACGTTCATCTTCGGCCTCGCGGCGATGTCATCAATCCTAGCAACGGAAAGGACTGGGAGCTACTACACGGGCATCGGAGCAACGAGGGCCGTCAACTTCGGTGCCTTCGCGGAACCCGTCCTGATAATGGTCTTCTTCGGCGTGGCCATACTTACAGGCACGAACAACCCGTTCCTGATGAACCACAGGGTAACCGCGGAAGGCTGGTACCTCAACCCGACGCACATCCTCATAATGTCGGCCTTCTTCATGCTCCTCCTCTTCGACACCGGAAAGCTCCCCATAGAGTCCCATGGGAGCAACGAGCTCGGCATGCTCGACCAGGGGAAGGGGCTCGAGTACACTGGACCGCTCTACGCCCTCAACAGCTGGGCGGGCTACATGAAGTCCTTCATCCTCATGTCGGTCTTCCTCAACGTCTTCGCGGTTCCCTGGGGGCTCGCCACAAATGCATCCCTCTACGAGATTGCCAAAGGCACTTTCTGGCTCTTCGTGAAGATGCTCGGCCTCATCGGGGCCTTCGTGGTCGTTGAGGAGACCCTCGCGAAGATACGGCTGTTCAGGATAATCGACTACCTGTCGGCGAGCTTCCTGCTTGCCATCATGGGCGTCATAAGCTTCCTCATCGGGGGTGGTGGACTTTGATTAGCGTAACCACCGAAGTAATAAACCTGCTCGGCGTCACGGTGCTCCTCGTGGCGTTCCTCCTCCTAACGGAGTCCTACATGCACTCGCTTGTAAGGCTCGTGGCGTTCCAGTCGCTCCTCATAGGCACTATCCTGGCGATAATCGGCTGGGAAAAGGCCATCCCCGAGATGGTAATCCTGGCTGGCGTGACGATAGCCTTTAGGACGCTCTTAATCCCCTGGATTCTCTGGAAGGACGTGGGAAGGGACTACATCTGGCGCAACAGGGAAATCAGGACGACGCACCACGCAATCGTCGTGGGGCTGATAGTTGCCGTCCTCGCTTACTTCCTCTACGTGCCCGTTTACAGGGTTACCAGGAACTGGAGCGGAGTCATACCCTTCATACTTCTCTTCCTGAGCCTCCTCATCATAGCAGACAGGAGAAACTCACTGGCCCAGATAATCGGCTACGTCAGCGAGGAGAACGCCCTCCTCTACTTCGCGGCTATGCTGACGCCGATGCCCCTTATACTTGAGTTCGGCATACTGCTGGATATAATAGCCTTCGTCCTCCTGGCGGTCATCGTAGGAGCGGAGAAGCGCTACGGTCCGCTGGAACTGGAGGAGCTCACGGGGTGATAACATGGAGGCGGCAATCTACCTCTTAATACTTCCGTTGGCGGCCTCTCTCCTGGCGCTCGCCTCAGAGAGGCTCGCCCGGCTTATAACCCCAGCCTTTACCTTCGCCACCGGGGTCCTGGCAACGGCCATGCTTTGGAAAGGTTACACTATATCAACGCAGAACTTGTACGCGGACTGGTACTCCCTCATCATAGTGAACATAGTGAGCTGGGTGTACTTCTTCGCTTCACTTGCATCGCTTTATTACACGAAGGGCATTGAGAGGCCCTTCTTTGACCTCCGCTACTACTGGAGCTTCCTTTCGCTCTTCGCTTTCACCATGCTCTTCACGGCCCTCGTTTCCAACCTCGGCTGGATGTGGATAGGACTTGAGGGGACGACCGTCGTCAGCGCGCTCCTGATTTTAACGGAGGGCGAGAGGAGGAACGTCGAGGGTGCCTGGAGGTACATGATAGTGGCATCGGCCGGCCTCGGAATAGCCTTTCTCTCCGTGGTTCTGGCTTACTCCACCTCTGGAACCCTCGACTTTAGGGGGCTGAGCTTCACGCCGGAGGACGGTCTCCTGGTGGCCCTTCTGGCCTTAATCGGCTTTGGGACGAAGGTCGGCCTCTTTCCGATGCACAGCTGGCTTCCAGATGCCCATGGGAGCGCTCCGTCACCGGTCAGCGCCATGCTCTCAGGAACGTTACTCCCTACGGCCCTCCTTGTCTACCTCCGCATCTTTAGGGCGGGGAACAGCAGGGTAATAGCCGAGGCCACTATACTCTTCGGCGTCCTGACGCTCATCGTCGCCTCCCTGCTGATGGCGTCTCAGAGGTTCATCAAGCGCCTCCTCGCTTACTCGAGCATGGACATGATGGGGGTAGCCACCACGGGAATCGGGCTTTCCTACTACCACCCCTCCCTACTCAGGCTGGTCTTCGTTTTGCTCGCCGTTCACGCCTTCTCCAAGGGGGCGCTCTTCCTTACCTCGGGGAGCCTTGTGAGAGCATACGGAACCCACGAAATTGGAGGAATAAGGGGAGTCTTCCGCGCCTCCCCCGGTCAGGGGTTGTCGTTGGTCCTCTCGGCGCTGTCGGTCACGGGTTCACCCCCCTTCGCGACCTTCATAGCCGAGCTGGCCATCCTCGGAGTTTCCCTCTCCATCAGCTACTGGTGGGCGTTCTTCGTGGGAACGGGATTACTGCTCTCGTTCCTCGCCCTCAACTGGCACTCCGCGAGGATGGCCTTCGGCGATGGGGAAGGAGTCTCCCTCGACTCTGGTCTCGTTCCCCTCACGATGACCCTCGTCTCCCTGGGAATCAGCGTATACGCGTGGTATCTCGTCCTCACAGGGGGTCTGGTAGCATGAAGGTTCTTTCAGCGGTCTTTAGGAAAAACGGAAAGTTCCTCAGTGTCTGGCTCGACTACGAAACCGGGAGGGCAGAGTTAGAATACACGGACAAACTCCCTGACAGGAAGATAGCGCCGGCGTTAATCAGCGATACCAGCCCGTACATCACCATCCCTCCTGGAAGCAACGCCGTTCCGCTCACCTTCGGTCCCGCCGCCGGAGGTCTCGGTCAGGCCGGGGCGTTTGAGATACTCACCTACGGCGAGAGGATAGTCTCCATACGGCCCGTCTACGGCTACAAGAGGAGGGGCATCGAGGAGAGACTATTGAACCGCCCCATTGAAGAATCCGTAGTTGTCCTTGAGAGGGCAACGGGGAACTTCTCTTTAGCCTACACCTACGCCCTCCTTAAGGCCATTGAGGAAAATCCAGACGAGGAGGTGTGGGAAGTCAGGAAGGCCCTCCTGGAGATTGAGAGGCTTTACAACCACTTCAACGCAATACACAAGCTGGCAGGGGCGGCCTCACAGAAGGTCGCGACAATGCACTTCCACGCGCTTGAGGAGGACGTCCTCAGGCTCCTCTCACGGCTGACGGGACATCGCTACGGCTTCAGCGCCAATAGGCCTGGGGAGGTTAGGATACTCGAACCCAAAGCCGTTGAGAGACTTGGAAAAATCCGTGAGGAGTTCCGCTCCCTCAGGGAAGAGCTCCTTGAGAGTAAGATATTCATCGACCGTCTCCACAACACCTGCAGGCTGAGCAGGGAGGACATAATCGAGCTTGACGCGGTTGGAATAGCGGCACGCGGCTCAGGAATAGCGAGGGACGTCAGGAGCTTCGACAGGTACTACTCATACAAACCCGTTACCTGCGAAGAGGGCGACGCTTTAGCCAGGATGATGGTAAGGCTGGAGGAGATAGAGCGCTCCTTTGAGATAATCGACTCCGTTGACGTCAAAGCCGTTCGCTCCGACCCGTCGGTTAAGGAAGGCCTCAACCTCGGGGTTGCAGAGGCGGCCCACGGGGACGTGCTCACGCTGGTCGAGGTGAAGGATGGGAGAATCTCGTGGATTGGCCTCAGGGGTGCTTCGAGGGTGAACTACATCGCGTTCTCCAGGGGTATAACCGGAAACATCTTCACGGACTTTCCCTTTGGCTTAGAGAGCTTCGGGCTGAACTTCGCCGATGCAGACCTCTGGCAGGGGGGTGTGGAGTGATGTGGATAATCAAAGGACTCAGAAAGGGCGTCATAACGAGCGACTATCCAAAGAAGGTCAGCGACGAGGAGCTTCCGCCGAGCTTTCCGCTCGAAACTCCGAAGGAATGCCCGTTCGGCGCCGTCAAGGACGGAAAGCTCGACCCGAAAAAGTGCCTCAACTGTCGCCTCTGCAACGTTCCCTTCGGAAGGAAACTCGATGTTGACGACGTAAGGAACCCCCTCGACTTCAAACGCTCGCTCCACGTCTTCTTCTTGGACGTTGGGACCTGCCACGCCTGCAATCGCGAGGTGGCCCAGCTCCAGGGCCCCTACTACGACGTCCACAGACTCGGAATATTCTTCACGCCGACGCCGAAGCACGCTGACGTCCTGCTCGTGGCGGGCTGCCCGACCGACGGCATGGTCCCCGTCCTCAAGGAGGCCTATGAGCTCATGCCGGAGCCAAAGCGCGTTCTGGTCCTCGGAGCCTGCGCAAACGGCTCCCTCTGCAGGAGAAAGGTCGAGGACTTCGTCCCGGTTGACGGCTACGTCTCGGGCTGTCCTCCATCGCCAGTTCAGATAATCCGGGGCCTGCTCAAGATGGCCGGGAGGGATGCTGAATGAACGTGTACTACATCATAACCCTTGGATTCGCCCTCGCGTCGCTCCTTCCGCTCGCCTCAAGGAAGCTAACGTACTGGACGGACGCGGCGCTATCTGCTCTCCTCCTCGGCGTTCTCCTCTTCAAACCGGAGAGCATTGACGGAACCGCAAGGTACTTCGCGCTGATTTCGGCAATCGTCTGGCTGACCGCTTCCCTCTACAGCGTTGACTACGACGACCACTACCCGAGGACTTTAGCTGCCTCTTTCTCAATGGCGATAGCCGGGATGCTCCTAATCCTCCTGACGGAAGACGCGGTGACATTCCTCGTTGGCTGGGAGGTCATGACGGTGGCGAGCTATCTCGGCATAACAGCCAAGGAGAAGGAAGGCCGCAACGCCTACAGGTTCCTCGCCTTCGGCGAGCTGAGCGCCCTCTTAATCTTAGCGGGCTTCGGTCTCCTCTCCATCCAGAGCGGCTCGGTGCACTTTTCAGGCTGGAAGGGCTCGCCCCTCTGGAACGTTGCCTTCTTCCTCGCGACCCTTGGCTTTGCGGTGAAGATGGCGATATTCCCGTTCCACGTCTGGCTCCCGAAAGCCCACGGAAACGCCCCAGCCAACCTCTCGGCCCAGCTCAGCGCCGTTCTAACCCTCATGGGCCTCTATGGGATGGTAAGGATGCTCCTGATCCAGAGGCCAGCCGACTGGATAGGCGTTTTCTTCCTCCTGTTCGGGGGTTTAACCGCCATCCTGGGGGCAGCGTATGCGGCGGGAACTGACCACGTAAAGAAGCTCCCCGGATACAGCACGGTGGAAAACGACGGGGTTCTTCTGGCCCTCTTCGGCGGTGCAGTCGTTGCCCTCAACTACGGCAATGCGACGCTCGCGGCCTTCACCTTACTGGCGCTCCTCTTCTTTGCCTTCGCCCACAGCGTTGCAAAGGGACTGCTTTTCCTAATAGCCGGCAGGCTTGAGAACGGAACCGGGAGGTTCCCGGAGGTGGTTCGCGGCAGGCTCTCGCTCCTCGGTGTCCTGGCTGGCTACGCATCAGCCCTCAGCCTAGCCGGGATACCCCCATTCCCCGGCTTCCTCGGAGAATGGCTGGGATTAGAGAGCCTCCTCCAGAGCTTCAAGCTTCCCGACCCCGGGATGAGGATCCTCCTGATGCTCGTGGGTTCTCTCGTAGCGCTAACGGCAGGAATAGCTGGTGTCGCGATGAGCAAGATGATAACCCACGGGGCGCAGAAGGCAGGGGGGAGAAAAGGCTACGGCGTGGAAGATGCGGGATATCTCTTCGCCGTTTCCGTTCTCCTCCTCGTTGGAATCCTCCCAGGATTCCTCTTCGGGTTGGTGAATCCCACCGTAGAAGCCTTCTCCGGGTTGAAGGCCACCGAATTCCTCGGGGGAGCGCTCGGAATAAAGGGAGGCTTCCTCGTTGTTGCCAAGGGCTTTGGAGGAATCTCGCCGACTTACCTATTCCTCATAGTGTCGCTCTCCGCCCTCGGCACGTACGCAGTAATTAGAGGAGCTGGAATCCTCAAAACGAGGCACGTGAGGGCCTGGAGCGGAGGCTTGATTAATCCTGAGTACCCGCCGATTGCCCACTCGGCTATACTCCTCGTGACGGAGGGGTGGCTCTACGGAACTAGGGAGGAGAGCGGCAGGCTCTACTGGAAGGAGCGCTTCAGTTTGGCCTACGACCGGCTTTCAAAGGGCTACCTCAGCTTTTCGGAGTGGTTCAGGCACGGCCTCATGAGGGGCTCGGACAGCGTCTACGTCGCATACATTCTGCTGGCTGCAGTGAGCGTTTTCCTTTACCTCCTCTGGGCTCTGTGAGGTCTTTTTACTGTATTTTTCTTTTTGTAAAAAGGAGTTCAGCAGTTGTAGCACAGCATCGCGGCCTTCTTCAGGAGTATGACGCGGTAGGTTTTTCCGTGGATGACCCTCGGGGCGGAGATTTTGTTGAGATGGTGGATGCGCTTCCTTTCCAGTGCTATTATGTCCGTGTCCTTGAGGGCCTTGATAAAGTCCTCCCAGCGTATTTTCAGCCATTTGGAGTACTCATCGAAGAGCTCTTTCTCAACAACGCGATAAGTTTTGCCATTAATTCTGTATTTGATAACGTGCTTGGGCAGCTCCTTCCTCAGGCGCCAGCGGGCATGGAGTGGTTCCTGCATCTCATAGACCGCTTCGTTCATACTCTTCCCTTCTACCATCATTTTGAGGATTATGCCGAGGATGCGGTTTATTCTGTCCGGGACGCCGATTGTCTTTCCCTTGAGAACTATTTTCCTCCTGCGTGCCCTTATCCCAGCTTTTTCGAGCTCCTCGCCGATTTTTGGGGTGGTTTTTTTCTTGCTTCCGGATGTATCAACTATGCCGCCGATTATGAAAGCCTTAGCGTTGAAGTCATCCTCGCTCAGGACTTCCTCTGCCCAGGGGTCGAGGAGAACGACCTCGTCTATGCCCTCTTTCTCCAGAAACTCCGCAGTTGGCCCGTCGTAGACCGTTATCCTGTCGAGCGGTCCGTTGTACATCCTTCTGAACTCGTCATTGGCCCACGTTACGGCCAGCTCTCTCCCCGTGAAGTAGTCGCGCAGGAGACCGTAGCACTGAACCGCCTGGAGGCATATTTTGCCCTTTTCCGTCTGGGTGTGATTATCCCAGTGCATCAGGTCGATGATAAAGCGGGGCCAGTCCGGAAGGAGCTTAAGAAGGTCGTCGCGCCTCACTATCGGCTCAAAGCGCTCCACCATACAGCTCGGAACGTAAGCATAAAAAGAGCCCTCAACGCGGTTTCCGTTTAAATCCCATGCCCCGTGAGTCCTCTCTTTAAGCCGAACTATCGCGCCCTTTCCGTACACTATCTCAATCGCTATGTCCTGTATTGGGTTCTGGGATTTCCTGAAGCGCTTTGAAAGGGCACCAACTTCCTCTACGCCTTTCTCCCGTAGGATTCCCCTGAGAACGTCGGCGAGTGTTTTCATGGGCATCGATGGGGGTTATGGGGGGATTTAAAAAAGTTTGGGCTAATTTTTTATAGTTGCCTTTTACAACTCAGGGGCGGTGGTGCCATGAAGCCGATAACCTACGCGAGCCTGGGAGCCTCGCTCATCCTGGCAGGAATCAGTCCGATATTCTTCAAGCTTGCTCTGGTTCAGATTAAGGGGGAGGGCCTTTCCTTCGGTGCGGTTAAGGCATTTCTGACGAACAGATATGCCCTAGCTGGTTTGACGTTCTACGCAGTCTCCTCCTTCCTGTGGCTGGTTTCTCTTTCCGATTTGCCGGCAAGTCTGATGTATCCCCTACTGAACCTGGCCTACGTGCTGACGGTCCTGCTGGCGGCGGTTTATCTAAAAGAGCCTGTCCACGCGCTTCGCTGGGTGGGGGTGCTCCTCATAATCGTGGGGAGCATTCTCGTGGGCATTAACTGAACCCGAAAGATTTTTAAATGCTCCCCCTTCCCTAATATCGAGCCCCGGTGGTGTAGCCCGGTCAAACATGCGGGCCTTTCGAGCCCGCGCCCCGGGTTCAAATCCCGGCCGGGGCACCAGAATCGCGCTTCTCTCATCTAAGGGCTGTTCTTCCAGTGAGAGCCGCGCTTTAATGGCATCTTCAATGAAACGAGACCTGTTATAAGTCACACTATCTAGAAGATTGAGGACCTCTGGATCCAAAGTGATGTGCACGGGAATTCTACGCCTCCTCGGTCCTTTTTTGGGCATGTAAAGCACTCTCCACGGCTCTATTTGTGTGGCCACACGTGGCCACATGTGGCTACACCCTGAAAATCCGCGCCCCATTGTTATAGACATTGCGGTCATGAGGCATCACCAGAGATCCTTCAGGTCGCCAATCTGGAATTTCCAGAGTTTGGCAATTGTCTCCATGCGGCTGGAGAAACCGTCACTGAGGATATAGGACTTGTCCGAACTGACGCGGAGCATTTTGAGGGCAAGCATTTTCTTGATGACACGGAAGTAAAGCACCTGATCCGTCTTCTCAGGAAAGAGCTCTTTGTAATCATCAGGATAAAGGCGCCCGTGTTCTTTGACATGCTCCAAAACTTTAGAGGCTACCTCTAAGCTCCTGCCATCAAAGATAAGCTCAAGTGGGTTGTCGGCGGGTTCATAAGTGGGGATCTTCAGGGCAACATAGTCGGGAAGTTTCCTTCTCCTTGGCATAACAACACCTCCGTTTGGTTGGCTAACATTCCAAAACTATTATTCTCTGAGTTTTGTTTCGGGAAGTGGCTGGTATAGTAACAGTTTTTGTTATTATTAGGGGTTTGGTGGCGAATGAAGTTGCTTGTACCGGAAAGATGTTTGGGAAAGAATGATACTATACAGGAAGCGTTAGTATTCATCGTCCCTCACTCTCCTCAACCTCGAAGTCAAACCTTATGTCCAAGGCTCCTCTAAGCGAGTCCCTCTTCGCAAGATAGTCCGCTGCAGCTCCAGCAGCATCACCGACTAATGCTGCAAGGGCCTTCTGGAGGGCCTCGGTCTCACTATTAGCCTCACAAATGTACGTGTGGTGGATACGGACAGTATACTCTTTTAGCTTCACAATATCACCTCCCCCACAACAGGAACCTGAGCGTGCCCGGCAGCTCCTGAGCGGAAACACGAATCACATCCTCCAAGTCGACAAAGGCATAATAATCGTAAGCGCTCCCCTGTCCGTACCACCTGAAATCCGCGTGTGTATGAGCCACGTTCCATACTAAGAACTCCCTGCCGAGGTTGACGAGATAGAGGAAGTCAATGCCAGCCTTCCGCGAGAACCAGTAGTGACCCTCATACTGCTTCCCATTCACCTTGACCTTATTGCTCACAATCGCCGAGTGTGGGTTCATATTTTTCAGCTCAAAGCCAGTGAACCTGAGCCTCTTCGTGCCGCCCCGGTTGAGATACTGGATCATAAGGCTGTCCACGTCCGTCACGTACATATGTACGTCGAGACCCTTCCTCGCCTTCTGGAGCGTTCTGGAAAACGCGACCCGGTTCTCCGCGTCCTTCATCAAGCGCTTGAAGTACGTGAACGCGTCATCAATGCTGAGCGCATCCTGATAAACAAAAGCAGTGCGGGAAGCCATTAGATCACCTCCATAAGGCTCATTTGATTTGAGTGGGCCGTCGCGAGGGCATCAAGCCGGTTGATCCATTTTCCAAGGGATTCACGTATTTGCTCAGGGATTGGCCTCGGATCCTTCACCCTATCAATGCCATACCTGTACGCGAGGCTGTCTGCCGAATATAGCGCGTCCCACACGTTTTTATACTTCAGAACGCTGAATTTCACCCCAAAAGCATGAAGCCCATACTTACGCGGGAGCTCTGCACGGAGAGTGGTGATGATGCGGCGTATCTGCCTTTCCTGTCCACGTCTGCAAACCGAACCAATGCCGATTAGCCTCGTGAGGAGGCCCTGACTTTTCATCTCATCGAGCATGCGCAGGTAATCGTCGAGCGTCCAGCCCTGGACTACTGCAACGAAGCGATTCCTGAGCTCAGGATACTGGTCGTCAATAAGATCCTGTATTGCTATTTGATTCTCGATAGTCTTGAGCTGATTCTCCATGACGGTGCGACCAGTCTGGCGGAGAACCTCTGGCTCGCAGGGGTAGTCTCTGTTTGCGAAGAAGTCAGCGTTCTTTTTCAGGACGAATTCAAGGTACTTCTCATGAGGATCTGGATATTCCCGGAGCTTGAAGAAGAAGCTGAAGCCGCCCGAATCAATGAAGAGTTTGTTGACGTTTTTTGGAATCGGCTTGACCGCGCTGGCGTAGTTGATCATGACATTAAACCTGCGGGGAGCAAAGCTTTCTATTGCCTTTCTTGATGATCCCTCACCAACTCCAAAGAAGAAATACTGAACCATCACTCTCCACCCCCGAGGAGGACCTCCATAATCTCCTTCATGATGTCCTTCCTGTACGTCCTCCTGAACGCCTCGGCCCGCTTTTTCAACCCCTGCGCCGCCGCGAGGATCCTCCGCCTCTCCTGCTGCTCCCGCTCCGAGTAGAGCTCAAGGGCCGTCTGAAAGGAAGTGCTCACGGGATCACCTCCGCGAGCGTCGTCTGGCGCGTTGGCGTGGCGGCCTTCTTCTCAGCCGGCTTTTCGAGAAGGCCCTTCAGGAACTCAAGCTCCTCGGCCCAAACCTCCCTGGCTTCCTGGTCAGGGTGGTTCTGGATGGCACGGTAGAGGTCCTCCGGCGAAACCTCCTTGAAGAGGGCCTCAAGACTCTCGTAGCGCTCCGTCCTTGTGGAGACCATGTAACCATTGAAGCCACGCTCGACAAGCCTGAATGAGTACCCGCCGCGCTTCAGCTTCCTGATGACCGCGTAGACGTTCGTCTTGTGGGCGTGCAAGCCCCCCTCACCGAGCTTGACCCAAACCTCGCGCGGGTTCATGCTCTCACCTCCCTTCTCTGAATCTTCTTCATCAAGTCCTCCAACGCGTCCGCGTAGCCCCTCCAGTACTCGGCCCCATTCTCCCCGCGAATGCTGAGCGAGAACGCCGCGTCCTTCGCGACCTGGATTTCGCGCTCCAGGTAAGTCAGCAAATCCGGCACTTCCTCGACCCCTTCCAACACCGTGTCCAGCTTGCGCTTCTCTTCCGAGACCCAAGACCAGAAATCTGCCTCTGCCATTTTCGCCACCTCAAAACCACAGCTCAAGCTCTCCAGCCTCCTCGAGGTCCGAGATTGCAACATACCACCGGTTCAGGTCCGGAGCGGATTCTCCATCCTCCTCCTTGAAGCCCCTCCACCTGTAGAAGTGGGCCCTGAACTTCCTCCTGATGCCCCAAACCTCGAGCTCTTCCTCGAGCCACGCGGGATCGTCAACGTAGTCCTCGAACCAAACCCTGTCAACACTGACGAGTTCAAGCCCCCTGTCCGATGCTTTCAGCCTGCACTCTGCGATTGTTGCCCAACCTGAGCCCGTTCCAGCCAGCTCCAGAGCTCTGTCATCCAACACCTCAGCGCTCATTCCTCCTCCCTCCTTAACCAGACTCTAAACAGCTTGTAGCTCGACTCGACCGAGCGAACAACGAAACCATCGCTTTGCAGGGATTCAACCGCCTTGAGGAAGCCCTGAAAATCCTCCCACGAGGCCGGTGTTGTGAGGCTCAGCACCACTGCGCCCGGGACCTCCGAGGGTTTGGTAATGCTGACCTTCTCAGAGAACTCGGCTACCATCAGGGGCCACCCCCTAAGCACTTGTGGGCCTTTCCTGCTAGAACAAGGAAAGCGAGAACCTCGTCAACACTCTTAAGTCCCTTAGCGGTTAGCTTTACTTCAGCAATCCCCTGCTCCCACGTGGCAAGGACTCTGACTCCGCCCTGAGAAGACATCAAGTGCGCCTTCATTCCGTTCTTGAAGTACAGCCACGCGACGTTCGTGCCTTTGACCATCTCTACTTCTACTTGTGACCTAACGCTCTCGGGCATCTCGTCCAGCAGGACCTGGACGAACTCTTCAACAGGCATAGGCTCACTCATGGTTTTCGCCCCCGTGCTGGTAGTAGAACCTCAGCAGGAACAAGATCGCATCATCCACGTCCCTAACCTCCTTCCTATGACTCCGGACGAACTCCAGGAGATACTGCTTGGTCTTCTTGGAAACGGGCAACCTCTCATTCAGGGGCAACTCAGACGTCTTCCAGGGGAACTATCTCAAGGGAAACTCAGACATCGGCCTCAACCTCCAGCGGTTTTGAATAGTGCGCGTTCAGAAGGCGCATGGCAACGCGCCTCAGGTTAGAAACGAAAGCCTCATTCCAATCGCTAGCGGCCTCGTGCCGCTCAATCACTGCCAGAACTGCCCTGCGTCTGTCAGCAGGGTCGATCTTTTGTAGGACCTTCTCTAACCGCTCAGGGACCTGCTCCTGCAGGAACTCTTTCGCCTCCTTCCCCCTCCTCTTCTCAATCAGTCCCATGTACTCATGGTGGGCAACGGCAAAAACGGCATCAATCAACTGCTCCGCGGTCCTCCCGCTCTTGAGGGCCGTCACGACCGGCGCTTTTTCCCCCACGGCCTTTCCAACCCCCACGGCCTTTCCAACGGCCAGGCCCTTCGCGGCCTTGAGCGTGTCCTCCTTGTAGAGGACGTAGTCAATCACATCGGCAACGCCCTCTGGCCGCTTGAGGGCCCACTCATGGAACTCCTCGGCAATATCCTTCGGGTAGAATGTGTCCGGGAACTTGTTGTGTTGGTCCTTCTTGATGACAAAAGCCAGCTTGAGCAGGCGCTTGATCTTGTTCTCATCGCGCAGGCCGAGGACCTCAGCACAGAGGGCCTTCCAGCTCACGCCCTCGCGGGCCTTTTCTGCCAGGGCCTTGAGCATCTTCGCGTCCTGGTAGGATCTGACCGAGCGGCCCTGCTTGAGCGCCTGGTTCTCAAGTTCGAGCTTTTCAATGCGCTCCTGGAGGCTCTTGACAAGGCGTTTAAGTTCCTCGTTTTCTTTTTCAAGTTCTTTTATTTGTTCGTCTTTCTTTTTGTTCTCTGAATGAAGCTCTACTACGCTCCAGTTGGTATGGTAAAGCAGAGCATGGAAGAACTCTGCCCGCGAGAGGCCCAACTCAGTTCTTTTTTCTTCAGCAAACTCGAAATCGTCCAAAGGAATATCGCTTCTCCACTGTATCAGTGGACTTTTCCATTTCCTTGGGCGGCCAGGACCTCTCGCGGGTATTCGCATAAACTTCACCTTCTCGTGGCCTTGTACTTAGCCCACATGTCAAGAATCAACTCTGACCACGAAATGCCCCTACGCTGCTTTTCTTCTTCCATCTCCTTGTACGCGTCAAAGGGCAACCATGCTTCAAAGCGTTTGACAGGTCCGTCATATCTTGCCCGTCTTCCCATCATCCTCACCTTTCGAGATTTTTTCTCATACGAGAATATTTCTCGTAAGATAGTACGAAGGATTTCCTTAAAAAGATTGCGTGGACATTAATGAGTAAGAATCATCGAAAAGATCCTAAACATGACGCTTTGAAATCGTAAACTTAAATATTTTTCCTGCATATTAATTAGACCACTTCAAAAACAGCCAGGAAATTGCTCTAAAGAACCAATGCTACTCTCTGCTCTTCCCTATATTATATATTATATTATAAGTACTTAATATTAAACTTAAACTAAACAAAAACATATGTGAAGTGTCTCATGATTTTGTCCTCTGGAATGAGCTCACCTTGTTTGACCTCAATCCATTTACCCGATGCTTGAACCTTTGAGAGCAGTTTTTTGCCTTTTTCACTGACCAATTCGTCAAATTTGTGATATCCAAGCAGTAAGACTTCAATGATGTCTTTCTCATGAAGCCCAAAATCACGTTTGAGATCAGCTGGAAGGAAAATTAATCCTTTAGTTCCTACCCTAGCCACTAAATACCCTTGCTTAAGAACTCTGATTAGTGATCTCTCAGAATCGATCTCAATTCTGCGAATAATGACCTCAACGTAATCGTTTTTCTCTATATTCAATGCTTCTCTAATTGCCTTAGGGATAGCTATCCTTCCCTCCTTGTCCAGCCGTGCGTGGAACTTCGCTAGTGGTTCTTTGGTTTCTTTCATTGGCTCACCTCGGGCGTGCTGATTTTATGAATACCTATCCTTATCTACTATATACCCTCACCTGTGTGATCAATGTAAGGACCGCTCGATTGGCCAGTGGGGGCCAAATTCCATGTGAACCTCCCCGTATAGTGCTATTTGACATTTTGGTTAAATAAGGTTTACCGTTAAGCGACTGATTCATTATCTCACTATCCCGAGCCGAGTTAGAGAGGTAAAACCCCACTACGGAAAGTGAGCGTAAAGATTACGGACGGAAATTATTATAAGTTCAGGGTGCTAAAACTGAGTTTGAGGGGTATGAATGGGTATTGGTGGGTTTCTTAAGAAGGTCGGGGACGCCACTAAAAAGGCTATGGATAAGGCTGCAAAGGAAGCAAAATACCATGCAAAGGCGCTAGAGATCAAAAGGGAGATATCTGAAGCTGAGAAGAAGTTCAGGGAGGAAGTTATGAAGAAGGAGTTCGAGGCCAAACGTGAGATATTATCTCAGCTCAAAATGAGACAACTTGAGGCAGTGTGCGCCGCTAAGGGCATACCTACATACAGAACAACCACTGTGAATGGGGAAAAAAGGCGCTACAAAATCCGAAATAAAGACGAGCTCATTGATGTTGTTGCCAGCCACTTGACTCTTGAGGAGGTAGCAGGGGTTGCCAAGAGATACAAGGTCAAGTCTCGCCACGTGGTTCAGCATTTCCAAAAATGGCTGGAAGAGGCTAATGAAGCATTAAAGGCGTTCAAGGAGCAAAAGCAGAAAGAACTTGATAATTATAAGGCTCAACTCTTTGGAGGGCAGGCTACTGATGTTGAGACAATTGACCTAAATGAGGAAACCGTTGAGTCACTCAATAGTGAGGGAGGACCAGTTGGAGAAGCTTCAAAGGAAGAGGGTTACTCATCAGAACCCGATATCCTGGACATCCTCTTTGACTTTGAGCCGGAGACCGTGAGGGATGAGGAGGACCTTGAGAAACAACTTTATCAGTACCTTAAGGCACGCCTTGGAAGCCGTGTTACCCGGCAGTACCCTGTAGGGGATCAGAAGATTGACATTGCCATCGGAGGCAGGATTGGTATTGAAATCAAGATTGCAGAGAGCAGAAGTAAACTCCAAAGGTTAGTGGGCCAGGTATTGGACTATGTAGAATACTTTGATGAGGTGATTGCGGTAATTCTCGATGTGGGTGCCAATGTAGACATTGACAGCTATGTCCAGAAACTCCGAAAGCTCGGCGCCGAAGTTGTAATTTTAGAGGGAGACATAAGGAGGAAAGGCCGCTCCAAGGAGATTATCATTCAAGATGCAAGGAGGAAGATAATAATTAGATAAGGAGGAAAGTTGGCTTCTTTGTCGATGGTCACGAGGTCGGGCAGTTGTCGTGAGGTGAGAGCATGTGCAAAGTGGGAAATTAGTCCTGGATAGGGTGTTCTGGTAGGTATCTGATCTCAAGATTTATATTGTAGCCCTCTTGGTTTAATATTTCGACAGCCTTTGTTCCGGTTTTTGAAAATTCTCTATCTGCTGTGTATAAGATAAATTTCGCATCTTCTCCCTCTGTGGCTACTGAGGAGGCTACTTGGCAGAATATTTCTGCGTCTGGTTCGTCTTTGAAGAGGTATCCAACTTTGTCGTAAATGTCTCTGTAGATTTCTAGTTCCTCCTCCCTGAGGTTTAGAGAAATTGCCCGGTCTTCTATTGGCTGAATTTTTGACATTAGTTGTATTAGGTGGTCGCTGAGGAGTTTGGCAAATTGGGGCCGGTTCTCCTTGGAGAGCAACTGGTTCTTTTGGATGTATTCAAGAAGGTACTGATACATATTTAGGGATTTTCTGTCGTATTGGTTGGCGTATTCTAGTGTTTCCTTCTGAATGTATTGGAAGATCTCTTGGGGATTTCTGAGCCCGTGGCGTATTGCCTTTCGATAATGATGGATTATACGACTTTGGGCGTTTAGGTACTTGCGGTAGAAACTTTGGCGGAGCTCCCGGGAGACTGCCTCGGGTATTATTATTGGAGTACCCTTCCGTGTTAGAGTTTCTATTGTCTTAGTTGCTAACTCGTGGTGGGCATCATTCTTAAGTATTGTGGCGTAAAAGAGGTTAGTGTCAAGAAACACGATTTCCACTTTACCCCACCAACGTGACTACAGTTTTTAGGGTTTCCTCGTCCCCGCCTTTGGATATTATTGGTGCTATTTCAATAATGTCTTCCTGGAGCTCTTTGATGTCTCCTTTACCAGTAAGTACTTTGTATGTTCTGAGAAGAAGTATTAAAATATATGGCCCGTATTTTCCAAAGTCCCCAATCGTCCCACCTTGAATGCTTTTCTTATATAACTCCATTAGAAGAGATAGGGCTTGGTCTAAGGTTAGGTACTTTTCAATGTCTAAAGGGGATAAATCCTCGTCAGTACTTAAAATGACTTCATTTATAGCCTCTCTCAATGCACCTATGCTGTTCTTCTGTTTGATTGTGTCTATTTTGAGTGAGCGTTCTATTTCTTGCAAGCCGATGTACTTTTGGAGCCTTTCTAGTTCGACCAGAATATCGGGGAGTTCTTCTTCAAGTATTCTGAGCATTTTGAGTTTAGATTCTATGTATGCAACTTTATGAGGGTATTCCGGTAAGGCCTGGACAAGTCTGTTTATTATTTTCTCTTTTCTCTCGATTGGAAGCGTTTTTAGTTGTAGCAATTCATTGAAAACTTTAGAAAGATGTTTCCGCCTAATTGCATAATCAGAATGAAATCGGGGATCCAACGAGCCAAGAATACTATCAAATAGCTCATTGACGAATCTATCTGCGATGATATTATCCCATGTGCTCGTCCGTGAGGATATTGCTTCCATAGTTCTCACCTTCAGTAAGATAATGATGTATAATAACTTAAAGATTTCTCCTAGGGGGGTCTACTGTGCAGTAGTACAGTATCGCTCTCTTAAGGTTTCCAATGCGCTGTGGCGAAAGTTTAATATATAGCTTTCTGCGTTTAGATACTTGATCCTTTGAGAGGTTGGCCCTAGTGGATCTTCATGAAGCCAGGGATGCACCGTGAGAAGGATCAGCGTCCCGGAGAGCTCCGCGGGCGATGAGCGACCATGGGCGATGAAGATGAAAAGGGGACGCTCCTAATCCTCTTTGTACTTTTCATCTAATAGGTCCGTGGCAATCCCGTTCAGTATCATCAGCTGCTCAAGATCATCAAGGATCTCATTGATAAGTATCCTGTCCTCTTTCTTTGGGACGTCGAGGTAGAGGACGCGGAGCCTCCTCACGATAGCCGTGATGAGTTTTTTGTTCAGAGCCGCCTTTGGCAGTTTTCCGGGCCGGCTATCCCCACTCTTTTTCTGTTTCTTCTCCTCTGGCTTTTCATCATCACTCAGGATGTCATCGAGACCGTGAGGAACGACCTGGTAAGCGTCTTCAATCATGTTACACCCTCCAGCGCTTGAAGGGGTTGTCGTCAAAGGCCACTTCTACCCCACCGAACTTCTCTGTTTTCTTCCCTTCGTCCTGGTCCTGGTTCTTTGTGCTCATGTACGTCTTAATCCTCGGGTTCATCTTCATGGCATCCTCTACGACTTCGGGCACGCGGTAGCGGAGGATGGTAATGAGGTCCCAAAGCATATCGTTCTCCTGCTTGAGGGCGAGGTAGAGTTTGGCATCAACGAGGTCCGCAGTCAGGGGCACGGCTTCATGTTCGTAGTGTTCGTTCAGGATGAAAGCGCTGGCGAGGATCGTAATGGTCTCATCTCCGAAGTACGTTATTTTCTTTGGGGCTCGGAGGAGGGCCGTGGGCGGCCTCTTGCCAACAACGCGGAGAAGGCTGTAAACAACGCTGTCAAGCCAGCTCGGCGGGCGAACCTGATAAAGTATCACGTAGTCGTTTAGGTCCTCCCGCAGCCCCACCGGGTACCCGATAACGCGGCTTTCTTTCCCGTTGAACCAGATGATGATGTTCTGTTTTGGCTCGTAAACTTGGGCGAACTTATAATTCAGCTCGCGGAGCTTTTCAGCGTGCTCTTTTATCTTGCTTTCAGGTATTATGGTAATGCCTCCGCTTTCCTCAAGGACCTGCGCAGACGTCTCAAGATCCTTTTCCTTCTTTTTCTTTCCAAACGGCCAGACCATCTCGATCACCTCACAAACTTTGTGGCGGGCGGAAGTAAATCCGCTCCGTGTACATTTTATCAAAGGAGAACCAGCCACGGCCCTTTAACCAGGGCTTCACGTTCTTATACTCCCGAAAGCTCTTCACTTTGGGGTTTTTGATGCGGTTAAAGTCCCTGATGACTTTTCTAAGAAGAAGCTCATCGTCAGCACTGGCTATTCTTCCAATTATGCCGAGATGAGCTGCGCCGTATATGAGGAAGGCAGGCAGGCCGTACATGTATTGAGTTCCGCTAATAATGTTCACCCAATTAGAACGGCCCTCCCTGTTCAGCTTGTCTAAGGCTTTTCTGCCGTCAGGATGCTGGAGGAGATTCTGGATCTCGTCGATGATAAAGAATACTGGAGTATTTCTGAACCGGACGAACTTGGTCACGATGTACATAACCAGATGCTTGAATATCCAGGCCTCCTCAGCGGGCGTCAGCTCGGAGTTGGCAGAGAAATCTATGACGTTGATTGTGTCGGTCGAAAGTTCGGAGGTAAAATCTTTGTGCTTTGAGAAGATTGTGTCACTCCTGAGGAGCGCGCAGACCTCGAGGATGCTGAGGAGGGTTTGACTTGGGACAGCGGAGTTGGGCTTGTATTTCTTTTCCCACTCATACCCAAAGCGCTCGAGCTCATCAGGATCCCTTTTCCTCTCGAGGTCCCACGCCTGCCTGATAACCCTTCCATAGATTGTGTTCCTGTTTATCTGCCCGAGCCGGGAGATGAACTCAAAATCCACGTCTTTATACCGTACTGTTCCCGAGATGGCCGAGCAGTTGTTGTCTCTTTCAATGACTCCGAGGTCTCGCGTGGGCCGGAAAACTATCCTCTTAACAGGGAACGCTTTTGGCTTCAACCCGTGCCAGCTAAGGATGGAGTGTTTATCTCCAGGGAACGGAGGAATTGTCGTAAAGGGCCAGTTGGGCCAGCCAAAGGCAAAATCGCCAGGCTTCCCGTACGTCACTCCATCATTGGAAAGGAGGTTGTAATACTGGAGAATGCCCTGAAAGTTCTCTTTAACGAAGTCCTTTCCCTTTTTCTTTGCCGCGAATGCTAGGAAGTCCATGAGGTCTTTTGCCTTGTTTTTATCGTATTTCTGCTCGATGACTACCACCAGGGCTCCTGGAACTTTGTCGAAGATTTCCTCTGCGAGGGCCCTCATGACCGTGGTCTTCCCGCTACCGCTCGGCCCAAGGAAAGTGATGTGATTTGCTTCAGTCTCCTTGAGCTCTACGTACCGTTTCTCTTTGTCCGTGTTCTTTCCGATATATATCGATACCCCCATCTAACCCACACCTCCAGGTGCTTTCTATGATTGCCAAATACGGCGCCAATCGTCATTAATTATAGAGATTAGGCGTTTTCCTCTTTCTTTTTCTTAATTCCAGCCTTTTCCTCTTGTGCTTTGAAAATAAAACTATGTAACTCTCCCACACACCCTTTTTAGAGGCGGCCAAGCTCCCACGACCTTTTCTTCCGATAGAGTCCATATCCAATGAGCCCAACAATTATGCCGCTGATAAGCAGCGTTTTCCAAAGAATTGACCCCCATGTTCTCTCTTTCTTCGCCTGCTCGATATACTGATCTTTGTTCTTCTCGCTTGTCGACTTCATCGCCTGATCTATGATCTGCTTGTACTCTCCATTCTGCTGCTCAAGAAAATCAGCCTTCGCCTTCAGCTGGTTGTACCTGTTCGTGAGGTTCGCCAGCTGCTCCTTGAGCTGCCGGTTCTCCTTTGTGAGGTTTAACAATTGAGCCTGGAGCTTTGGAAACTCCTTCGTACGGTTCTGAAGAGCTGCAACCTGGCCGGCAAGCTGTTTCTTCTCAGACTGAAGTCTTGAATTAATCGCAGTAAGGTTCTGTATCCTCCGGTCCTTCTCCCTGAGGGTCTCATTCAACTTCTGAAGCTCAAGTTTCGTAGCATTCAACTCTCCTAATTCAGAACTCATGTTTGCGATCGTCTGATTCGCCTCAGCCAGCTGACTTAGTAGGGCCTCTTTCTCCTGTTCGAGCGCTGCTTTTGTCTTCTCCAGCTCGGCTTTTTCCACCTGGAGGGATTGAATTCTTAGGCTCATGTTCTGAAGGCTGGCAACGAGAGCAGTATTTGTAGAGTTGAGTTGGCTAATGAGGGTCTCAAGGTTAGCCTTCTCGTCCTGGAGCTGCTTTATCTGCGTAGTCAGGTTCTGAATGGTGGTATTCAGCTCATGAATAGTGGCCTCAAGCTCTTTCACCCGCGTCTCGTTCGTCTGGTTCACGATTATTGTCCTGTTCACGACCTTTGTTATTGTGATCGGCCAGAACGTGGCCGAGAAGGGCTTCTCAGAGCTAACGGTTATCCTCATCGTGGTGTAGTTGACAGGAACGACCGTCAGGTTCATTCTGCCGAGCAGAACCGTCCCATTCAAGAGGAAGTATGGAGTACTGCCAATCTCAAGCAGGGCTACCGGATCAGGGAGCACCTGGACAGTCGTGTTGAGCTGACCATCAGAGAGATATAGGGTTTGCCCTGCCCCGACCTCTCCGGTCCATGTGTATGCTGACGCGCTCCCAAAGCACAATATCATATATACTAATATAAGAATAAGTGTTTTCATACCTCGAAAGTTCATTGTTCTCACCCCAAAAGGCCCTTCAAGCTAACCGTTCCAGTCTTCCGGTTGACCCAAACCATGCCCGCAAACAGGCTGTTGCGGCCCGTATCCAGCTGAACCTCAAAAACAAAGTACTTCTGACCGTCCTTCTCCATCTCCGTTAGGCTGCTTTCCTTGACCTTGAGAGCATACCCGTGCGCCTTGAGCTTTAGATTGTAAGGAGCTAGATAGTTCTCAGCTGCAGAGTACGCTGCCGCTGCCGTGATCGGATAGTTCTCGACATAATCCCCCTGCATGACTGTTAGATGCCCATCTGCCCACCGGATGATGTTTCCAGTCATGATAAAGCCCTTCTCAGGATAACCAAGCGCATGAAGCCGCGCCTGGAGAGGGTCAACCTGATGAAAGGCCGAATACGCATAATAACTCCCCAAAATAACCGAAATCAACAGGAACAGCCGGAGTATCACACGGGAAAAAGAAGGGGAGGAACGGTGGGCGTACATATCAGCCCACCTCAGCTAGAGTTCTGCTTCACGACAACCGGCCAGGTTGTGGTCGAGTTGGCCTGAATGATGTACGGGCTGCTCTCGTTGAAGAGCATGGCCTTGTTGCCGCTCAGGTCCTCGACACTGAAGTAGAATGCATAGTAGTTGTTTGCAGTGATGTTGCTCAGAACGACCGGCAGGGTAGTCGCGTTGACCTCGGTGAAGACTGTCGTATTGCTCACGGTGTTGTTAGTGCCGAGGTCGGCCCAATACACATGATAGGCCGCTATCTGGTCGTTGTCGGTCGCGTTGAAGTTAATGCTGAAGGTTCCAGCTGTGCTGTTGTAGTCGAGGCTAACAGAGCTCAGAGTCGGAGCGGTCGTATCCTTGACGGTAATGCTCTTGACATCGCTCTCAAGAGTCTTTCCGGCGTTATAAGCCACCTTGACCTTGTAATAAACCACGTCACCGAACTTGCTCGGGATCTCGACTTTGTACGTGCCGTTTACCTCGGTCGCGTTGGCAGCCGTATAAGTTGCGTTGTTCGGGTCTGCGACGTTGAGCGCGTAGAGGACCTGAACGCTGGAAATGTTGAAGTGTTCCTCATTCGTCAGGTTGAACGAAACCGCCACGTGGCCAGTGGACTGATCAACGGTCGCGGCAAGGTCCGAAACCGCAAGCTGATAGGTCTCGGTCGTGTTGGTAGTATTCCCACTCAGGGTGTTGGTTATGTCCACGAAACCGCCGCCTCCACCGTGGTACGCCCACCAGGCAATAGCCCCAAACAGGACCAGCAGGGCAAGAGTCAACATCTGTCTCTCATTCTTCCTCATTTCTCAAGCACCTCCAAACATGCTTATCATTTCCTTTACCGTACTAGGAACTGACTTCAGGAAAGAAAAGAAAGTATCTGATAAGCCAAATGCCTTGAGCAAGGCTATCGCTGCGAGGAACCAAAGCAAGTAATCTAAGAGCTTGTTCTTTGAGAACATTGAAAGCAGGAAGAGGATGACTGCAAGGGCAAGGTACGGGTGCGCCTGCGCTATGCTCTGAAACTGACTGATCACGCTGTTAACGTCCATAGTTCGCACCCCCTCTGAATGCGAGAGCGCCGAGGATGGCGGCAACGCTGAAGCTCACGACGCCCTTAACGAGCTCGTAGGCGGTAGCTTCAGGGTTCGAGGTCATTGCAAGCATGATGATGCTCCCGATGATGAGGAAGCTGGCCGCGTCCCAAATACCCCAACTCTCCAGATCCGCAATCCTGTAAACTGAAAGCCCTACAAGGGCCGAGGGGATGTAGAGCGCCCAAAATCCACTGAGGCCAAAGAGCTGGCCCACTGTAACCATGCTGTGCTGGAAATGAAAGACGCAGAGGATGTAAACGATGATGGCTGCTGCAATCCTGCCGAGCATTGCTAATCACCTCAGAGCCTCGCAAGGAGGAGTTTGGTCAAATGGAACACTCCAGGGAGGAGCAGGGCCTGGTGTATGTACTGCCCTTTTGTTGCAATTGTAGCGCCGAGCCAGATCCAGAGCAGGAGCTCATTATCCCCTGTTTCAGGGAGGGTGATGTACGTGGCCACCAGGCCGGCCCACAGAAGCGTCGCTGGAGAGTAACTATTGAGGTTGAACGTAATTGAACCGGCCACGAAGTAGAGGGCCGCCGCGAAGATTATCGAGCTCATGATAATTACCGCGAAAAGGCCACCAGTACTCCCGCCCCTTCCAAGTTTGCCGCCCATCCAGGCGTACATCTTCGCGTAGTCTTCTCTTCCCGCTATTTTGTCGAGGAGCTCTGCGCCGAGGATTAGCCAGAAGCTTGTCCCTGCAATGACTTTGACGAGATCTGAAACTGTGGCCTCATGTGAGTCACCGTACCAGAACAACCCGGCAAACATTAAGCCCGCGAGGATGCCTCTAAGCAGTATCAGCCCGTGCTTTGGGACCTGAAAATTGTTTCCCACTTCAGTGCACCCCCGGCAGGATTGTCAGGAACTTTCCGGCCGTCACGAGCGTCTCAGCCACCCACATCCACAGGACCCACTCGCTTGTTCCGGTGTTCGGCATGAGGACCAGTAGGGCCACTGCGCCGGATGCTATTACTGCCGCAGCACTGGCCGCCTGAATACTGCCCGCTATCAGCCACAGGAAGGCAAAGAAGAACACTCCTGTGGCAATTAGGGCATAGATAAGCCCCACCATCCTGTTGCTCGGCTTCTTGACCATCTTGTCGTAGAGTTTGCCGCTGTCCAGGCCGTAGTCAAAGAACATGGCGAGGAGTATGGCGGTAAACGGGATTCTGGCGAAGGCCTCGTTAAACTGCTGTGCTGTAACGTTGTGCTGTCCCGCGTACCAGGCCATCAGGGCCAGTATTGCCGTCACCACTACCCTAAAACTCCATTTTGAAAAGCGAGGGCCAGCGCCCCCGCCGCCTTTTCCGTCACCCATCTTTTCACCACCTCAGAGCAGTTTCTTCCAAATCACGAAAGCTCCAGCTAGGGCAAAGAGAATCACGAGAATCATCCACAGTGGAATTCCGAGGATCTTCTTGCTCAAAGCGTTCTTTGCTGTGCCAAATACACTGATATGGGGCTGGTACTGCTCCGCAATATTGGATATATGATCGCCCATCTTTGCGTCGAGCTTTGCCTGTTCTGGAGCACCGTACATGGCCTTCTTTGAAGCAGATATGTAGAAGTCACCGGCCTGCTCATACTTCTTGGCAGCATTGAGATAATTTAGAATCTGCTGCTTGTCTTTTGAGCTCGCAGCATGGTTCAAAGCATCAATAGCAGCCTGATATGCGGATTCTGCTTTCTTCGCATAACTCTCTGCATCCGAGTTCCCCACACCATGAGCCTGTTCTTCTAGTGCTTTTGCCGTCTGAAGCTTCTCGTTTAGACCGTTAATGAGAGCATTGACACTTGCTTTCAACTGCGCAAGATCATCAGCGGTGAGAGTGCTCTGATTGACTATCGTCACCAGCTGCTGAACCTGTGGATCATCTAGTACTTGGCGCTCATTTGGTTCAACTGAAACCTTTGGCCAGACTATTTCCCAAATTGGGATCTGCTGGCCGTCTTTCCGAGTAATAGTGAAGTAAGCAATACCAAATACCTCATACGTTAGGACGTCTGTTCCAGTTGTATAATGCGCGTTGAGGTCTTTCGGCACTCCAGTCTCCGTAAGATCCCCAAGATGTCCGAAGACTGAATCCGCAAGCTCCCATGAACCACCATCTCTAACGCGAACCGTGAAGAACCTGAAATCGTCAGTCATCGTGATGTTCAGCGGTTTAAAGTAACCAGGATTCGGGGCAATGTAGAACTTGTAATCAGCGGTTGAACCCATGACATGTACTGGAGCGGCATATGTCAATGTGATAAAGTTGCTAACTGACCCAACGAACTTCTCCTGGTAAAGAGTCCACTTCGAAGCCAGATTTGTCTTTGCAAACCTAATCGGCAGACTCGCGTACATTCCCTGAGTCAACAGCCCAATGTCTCTAGCCATTGTAACGTGCATCCATGCAGACGTGGTTTCTATGTGGTAATCGATATCCTTATCCATGATCTTCGCATAGCATGTCGAAGTGTTTGCATCCCACTTATGGTTGGGCTGCGCCTCACACGAGCTTTGATCCGTGTACTGTGGATCATTCTGCCACTCCTCACGATACGCATCAATGTCAACGAAAATCTCCCAATGCTTTGTAGTTGCATTGTTGAAGAGCTCCATAATGAGGTCCTTGTTAACCTGTCCAGTATCTATCATCTGCTTGACTGAATACTGATACGGGTCTGGCACCTTGAGAACTGTCGAGTAAACGACATTCTGTCCATTGAGCCCCTCACTACCATCTCCATAATCCCATGTCCTTGTCCACAGAGGAATGCTTGAGTTTTGCTCCTTGATATAAACCTTGACAGAGCGCAGGTGAACATAACTGAACGGAATATTGCTCTTTTTCGTGAATACTTCGACCTGAACTGGAAACGCACTAAAGCCATAGACTTTCTGAGGAGCGTAAATCTTAGCCCAAAGATCCCCCGTTGCTCCGGTCTCAGAAATATCGTATTCAGTAAGGTCCGAACGAAGAACAGCGTTCAACTCAGCTATCTGCTTGTACGCAGCCTGCTGCGTGTCATCTAGCACCTTTGCAGTACCTGACACAACATCCTTATCATTAAGAACATCCTCCGTGGTAGCGTTCTGCTGGTTGTAAATTATAACAGAATCATCGTCCTTACCTGACGAGGATGAACTCGAACTTGAGCGATACCCAAGATAGCCACCAATCGCAGCACCGAGCGCTGCCCCGACCTCTGCACCTACAACAGTACCCGCTCCCGGAACAATCGAACCAACCACTGCACCTATCGCTGCCCCAACTACAGCACCAGCCCCCATGCCCTCAACAGTCTTCTTGACCTTATTCACAGTGCCTGACACCATGTGGGTAATGCTACTGAATCCGAACGCTGCCGCAGGCTGTGCGTAGATACTCATTACCATGAGCAACATGATCGCAGTTCCTGCCACAACCCTCCTTGCATTCCGAGGCCGCTGTTTCTTCGCCTTTTCTTTGTCATCTTCTTCATCATTGCTTTTCGAAAAAAGTGAAAAGAAGAGCTTCATCTGCTCACCTCCGCCTAACCATTACCACCGCGAGGCCGGCCACAAGTAGCCCTGCAAGAAGGTAGATGAAGACTCTACCGTGGCTGTTTCCACCCCCCAATAGGTGGAACCCACTCGAACCGCTAATGCTGACTGCTACCTTGTCCTGAAAGACCTGCGCATTCCCCTGATCAACCACAACATTCAGCTCGTATGCATCGTACTCGAGATGATCCGGAACCGCAAACGCTATTGAAACATTCTTTTCAGTGAGCGGGGCAACTGAAATGCTCTGGTTAATTGGGTTGGATAGGAAGCCGCCGGAGACCACGATCGTGTAGTACTGCACGTCGGAACTTGGGTTCTTGAAGTGAATGACGATCGCGCCCTCGCTACCCTTCTGCACGGTGAGGGTCTTCGTCTTGAGGGTGATGGCTGGATTCACTTGGATGGAATATTCTGCAGTCTGGCCGTTCCACTGCAGATCGAGCGTGTAGGAGCCTTCCTTCGGGATTTTTGGCTTGAAAGTGTGCGCCTCATATGGACTAAATGCGTATGAATCACTCCAAACTTCATTGCCCTGACTATCCTTCAGAATTGCAGTAATGAGGTAGCTTTGACCACTACTCTCACTAACAATCAGTTCGTTCTGTCCAACCTGCCATTCTGAAGGCATCTGCACCGAGAACGGGAGCGGCTCAACCTGGTAGGCGACGCTCTTCGTCGTCGTGTAAGTCTTGCTCTGAATAGCATCGTGGCTTTCTACTGCAATCGTGAACCCGTGCTGGCCAACTGCTCCTGCCTTAAACTTAATAGAAACCTGCGTCGGGCCGCTGATGTCGCCGAGGTAGTATTTCCCCGATTCTGGAGAGACTACGGAGCCGTCTTTTTCAACTGATACAAGGTTCTGGAGACCTGAAATGCTCAGGTAAGTGTTGTGGGTCGCGTCGGTAGTGATTGGTGAGAGAGTAAAAGTGAGCGTATAGATGGTGTTCTCAGGAATGCTGATGTTTGTAGGGAAGTTTTCAAGCGTGAAAGCCGCGCTGGAGGGATACATCTGAACAGAAAGAGAAGTGTCCCCCTGAACGTCAATCGTCTTAGTAACGCTCCAGTAACCGTTTTTCTCAAAAGTGAGCGTATGCGTGCCCTTTGTGAGCTCCAAAGTTCCCCCATCGTCCACCGTGCCCAAAACCGTGCCATCCGTGTCCTTCACCGTTACACCCGAAAGGCTCTGACCGCTTAGAGCGTCCTTAAGCGAGAACTGAACGTTATCAGTATAAGGGATAACGTCCAGCTGATTAGTTACTGTGAAACCAGATTTTGATACTACCGTATCCCCATTTCCAAAAATAACTATTGTTGCTGCCCCTCCAGTATATTTAGAGTTCCAGTAATCATAAATCTTCAAAGCAATACCAACATGAACCCCCGTCCTCGTTTGTAGTCCTTTATCCTCTGAAACACCGAGATTTGACGTCGCTTTCGAATGGACAGCCGCAACACCGAACCACGTCGAAGCATCAGAGAAGTTATAGACACCCATGTCAGGAATTCCATAGACGCCAACAGCCTCGTCAGAACTATCTGATCTCAAATCAAAGCCCGCAAAGGCGACAGTCGTAGCATTAGAAAGCTGAACCTCCCCGATGAAAGTATTAGACCCAATCCAGTTCGCACCCTTCACAACACCATAAGCGTATATTTTTGTAACACCACTTAAGCCGTTTATGTAATACTCTGTTGACGAAAGCGTATAAGTAATGTTCAGCTGCGTCTTAACGTCATTTATTGCTTTCTCGAACTGCATTTTATTTGTCCTGTCGTAAACAAATAGTGCGTAAAGGTCTGAAAGTGTCGATACACTAAACACATAGTCGATATAATCCTGACCAGGCTCAACCTGAACCGATAGCGTCGAACCAGAAGGTAACCAGATGTTGCTATCCTGAACCGACGTCGCCGAGATATTCACCGTATCCAAATAGTATTCCCTCACTATGAACTGATACCCCGAACTAGTATCTGCCCTAACCGAGCCCGTCCCTACCGTCAAGAGCGAGCCGAGCACTATCAACGCCAGCAAAACGCCTAGCTTTCTCAAGTTCTCACCCCCTAACTCCATAGTCAACCCCAATTCCACCGATCAGAGCCAGCAGAAGCGCGAGGTTCTGAACAGAGTTCTTGAGCGCGTTGAGAAGAGCCGTGCCGTTCGCCTGATAGAGCGCCGCCAAGAAGGCCAGGAGCATCATGTCGTAGAGTAGCACGCGCCAGCCGCTCGTGAAGGGCTCGATAATGACCAGCGCCCTGTTCCCCTTGTTCGTGACTGCCCAATGCATTATCACACCGCCGACCGCTCCGATAGCTAATGCTTCCTTCGTCATCACTGGCCACGCGATCTTGAACCAGAAAGCCGCGATCAGCAGAAAGAGGGCCAGCTGCAGAGCACTCTTCGACTTCATGTCGCCGTCACCCTTCGCGCTTTTGTCATGCGAACCTGCTTCAAACGTGCGAGCTCGGCCTGCTTCTGCTGCAGAATCCGTACCGTCTTCGCCTTCTCCTTCTGTAGTCCGCTCAGCATTTCAGAGAGTTGCGAGTTGTACCGCTTCCAGAACTCAACTTCCCGCTCAAGCTTCTCAAGAGCGTCCATACTACCGCCTCCAGAGGACTTTGCCGATTGAAAAAGCCTGATTAGAGTGGAGGAGGGCCCGGAGGGCCTAAAAATGAGAGTATGCTTCTGATATATAAGAATCCTCGAAACTGAAATGAGAAAGAGCGTAGAAGCAGATGAGAAAAATTCGCAAAGGTCAGATTTTAGTGTCCCGATAGAGTTTTCTGATTGCAAGTCTAACAACTGCCGACTTGTTTTTCAACCCCAATGACGCGGAGAGCTCCTCAATCATCCTGTGCGTCTCATCATCAATTGAGAAACCCCACACGTACGAGCCAGTTTCATTTAGTTTCCCCCGGGCCATCCTCCATTCACCTCCTTCATCTTTTCAGGACTTTTTCATATTTCGAGGCCCACTTTCGAGCCTCCCACCATGTGGCAAACATGTCATACGCCAGCGCAGAGAGCACTACCACGAATACTCCACCAAAAGCAAGCCAGATAAGCTGAATTGGGTTCATCCCTCACCCTCCAAAACCTTCTTCAGGTCGTCAACAACCGCAGAATACCACTCATCGGCCAGAATCTCCAGATTGAGGTAATGTTTTTCCAGAACTCCGCGCTCAGCCCTGCCCTGGATGAAGTTGATGACTTCAAACGGGCAGCCTTGTCTTGCCAGGAACGTCGCGAACCATTCCCTTACTGCTGCAGCCGAGAACTTGACGCTCTTCTCTGTTTCCCTAATTGAGCGAAGTTTGACCCGGAGCCTGTTCTTTACATGCTCATAGTCAAGAGGAAGTTGTTCAAGCTCAGAAAGGGCAAAGTCGCGCGGCAGGTATGCGTAGAAGGCTTTCTTTTGGCCCTTCTGGCGGTGTAAGGGGTATTTCGCGATGTTTGGGTGCTCTTCTGGAAGGATCAGCTTCTCCCGGTCAAACTCATTGAAGAGCTCGACCACTGCTTTTAATCTTAGACCAGAGAAAACCAGAGCTTTGTAGATTGTTGCCAGAACAGGATCTTTCTGCTCGTAATACTCTAAAGCGGCCCTTATTTGCTCATTTGAAACATTTACCTTCCGTGGCTTGACTGGCTTCGTCCAGATGATCTCTTTTAGATCAAGATGCTGCTCGCGTGTTATCAGTCCCCTGCTTTTGAGAAAGTTCACAAAACTCCTGAGAGCCTTTGTGATGTGCCTCTTATATTCTATTGATATTAGTGCTTCTTGGAGGTCCTCATAACTCTGAATCATATATGCCTTGAAAAACTTCTCAAGGGTGGCGGGGTAACGGCGCTTCGTTTCCTCTGTGGCAACTCTGAGGGAGAGCCATTTTTTATATGCCTCTTTATGTTGAGACCAAAACGCATTTAACGGCATTTGGGGGGAGGACTGTAGCTTTCGAGCCCGCGCCCCGGGTTCAAATCCCGGCCGGGGCACCAAACAGCCCTTTCTGACGAAAGCGCTGGCGGAATGTGATTAACTGTTCAAACTGGCTTATTTTCAAATTGAATATCCATTTGGATTCGCCCCATTTTTATAGTATTAACAGCAAAAATCAGCGTTCGCTATTGTTCGAGCATCTTAACGGAGGGCAGGAGTAGGTGATGGTGCCTTTTATCAGGGTTCTACTCTATAAATTGCGGTTTCATGAGTGCCTGCTCCTCTTAGTGTGTTCAAGGCGGTGAAGCAAACTGCAAACTGCCTAGCTGAAAAATCTTTTTAACCATCCATCCAACTCCATTCGATGCTCGCCGTAAAAGTCCCCAAGCGTGAAGCAGAGAGGATGAGAAGAAAGCTCCTCGAACTCGGCGTCCTGGCTAAAGGGTACTCTCCAAAACGCGAAGGCGATTTTGTATTCTTCCCCGTCACAGGGCCAGTAGAGGGGTTCGAACTCGTCGAGGCCGAGTTCAAGGAGACTGGGATAAGGCCCCACAGCTACCGCGAGGTCGTGAAAGTTCCAGATGAGCTGAGGCCGCTTCTCCCGAGTTCATTTGACATCATCGGCGACATCGCAATAATCGAACTCCCCGAAGAGCTCATGGAGTATGGAAACGCCATCGGGGAGGCTATCCTCAAAGTCCACCGCCACATAAAGGCGGTCTTCGCAAAGGGGAGCAGTGTCTCCGGGGAATATCGGGTGAGGGAGCTGATCCATCTGACTGGTGAGAGGAGAACGGAAACACTCCACCGCGAGAACGGGATAAGGCTGAGGCTCGACGTCGCAAGGGTTTACTACACGCCGAGGCTCGCCACTGAGAGGATGAGGGTCTTCGAGAAGACCCGGCCGGGAGAGGTAGTCTTTGACATGTTCGCGGGAGTCGGCCCCTACTCAATCCTCCTTGCCAAAAAGGCAAAGCTCGTCTTTGCCTGCGACATAAACCCCTGGGCGATAAAGTACCTTGAGGAGAACAGGAGGCTCAACAAAGCTTTCAACGTCATCCCCATCCTCGGCGATGTGCGGAAGATAGTGGGCCAGGTCGAGGCTGATAGAGTGATAATGAACCTCCCCAAGTTCGCGGGTAAGTTTTTGAGGGAGGCCATGGTGAGTGTTAAGTCCGGCGGAACAATCCACTACTACGGCTTCGGCCCGGAGGAAGACCTGTTCTCGGAGCACGAGGCGAAGATAAAGGCCTTCGCGAGGGAGCTGGGCTTTAAAGTGGAGTTCCTCGACGAGAGGAAGGTCCGCCCCTACGCGCCGAGGCAGTTCAACATCGCGATAGATTTTAGGGTTTGGAAGTGAAAGGTTTGTTTTGTGTGGAAAACAAGGTTATAGCGCAGGCGTTTTCCCAATAAGACACCAAAAATGTTAGAAAAGGAAAGGCATCACTTCCCCGCTATCTTCACGTTCTCAAACTTTATGTGCGGTGTTATTATCGTGTTCATGAAGGGCATTACAGTCTGCTCCTTTGAGACCTCGCTCGCCTGCTGGAGAAGTTCGTAGACGTTGCCGGCTATGAGGAAGACGCTCGACCCCTTAACTTCACCGTCCTCTATGAGGAACGCGGGGTTAGCGGTTACCGCGAAGTTTCCGTTGTCCTGGTTGCTTGAGTGTGCACCCTGGAGGCCATCCACGAGGTAGCCCCTGTCTATCTCTGATATAATGTCTTCCAGTGGGCGCTTCCCCTTCTCTATCACTGTGCTGTGGAAGCCTATGCTGATTCCGCCGCTCCTTACGTCCCTCTTACCGTTTCCGGTGCTCTCGGTACCGTGAACCTTCGCCCAGTAGTTGTCCCATACGAAGCCCTTGAAGGTTCCAGCATCGATGAGGACGTTCTTTCTGGTGGGAACGCCCTCACCGTCCGCTACCACTGGTTCGAGGGCCAGTGGGTGGAACGGGTCGTCGTAGAGCGTTATGACGTCGCTCGCTATCTTCTCTCCGATCTTCCCTGCCAGGGGCGTCGTCTCCTTAACTAGCCTTTCTCCGCTGAAGGCTGGAAGGAGAGCATAGCTGAAGAGGCCAGCTATGGCCCAGGGGCCGAAGATTAGCGGTACTTCCTCGTTCTTACTCGGCACGACGTTGTAGGCCCACTGGACCCTCTGGGAGGCCCTCTCGACGACTCCTTCAACGTCGAGGTTTAGGTCTCTGCGCGCGTCGAAGTCGAAGATTCCCGGGGTGACGACGCCTCCCTTCCTGCCAACGAATTCCAGGAAGAAGAACGCCGCCCCGCCCTCCTGAAAAACGTCTATTCCGTGGGAGTTGAGAATCCTCCTCTCCTCCCAGCTTACACCGCCTTCTCCACCTGCAACGACGAGGTTCTCGTCCTTCTCGCGGGCGAGCTTCATGCCGCGGACAAGCATCTCGACGAGGGCATTCGGTGAGGCTTCCCTGAGCTCGTAGTTCGGCTTTGGTTTTTCTCTGTACTTGCCCGGTTCTGGGAGGGAGACCCACTTCTCGTCGGGTGAGTTGAGCTTCGCCATCTTTGCCGCCTGTTCTATGGCCCCTTTCACCTTCTCCGGCTCGTCACTGTCGACAATAGCCAACCCAAGGCGCCTGTCCTTAATCCCGCGGATTACCGTTACTGCGCCGCTCCTCGTTGATGCTATAGAAATCTCGTTGAGCTCGACGCTCGCCGAAACGTCCCTTGAGCGGTAGACCGCTATCTCAAGCTCGTCGAAAAACTTCTCGCCGAAGCGTATGAGGTTCTCCATCTCCACCACCTCACCCGATGATTATTCCTCCGTCGAAGCGCATGTGCGGGCCGCCGGAGCTTACGAAGGCCGTCTGTCCCTTGCCGCAGAAGCCGACCTCAAGGCCGAAGTCCTTGCCGACCGCTGAAATCTTCTTGAGGGCCTCGATGGCGACTCCAGTAATTGAGGTGTCCCTTATCGGCTCGGCGATCTCACCGTCCCTGATGACGTAGCCCTCCTGCACTCCGACCTGGAAGGCGCTGTTAAGCTGTGCCTGTCCTCCTCTGAAGTCAACGACGTAGTAGCCGAACTTGACATCCTCAATCAGCTCTTCAAATGAGTGGTCACCTGGCTCGAAGAGCGTGTTTCTCATTCTGATTATCGGAGGATAGCGGTAGCTTTCCGCTCTGGCGTGTCCGTTTGGTTCTATATCCCACCTGGCCGCGTACTCGCGGTTTAGCATTATCTGCCTGAGAATCCCGTTCTCGATGATGTGGATATCTTTGACGGGGACGCCCTCGTCATCATAGCGATCGTTTCCAAAGCCGCCGTCAACGTACCTCTCGCTCATTGTGACATACTCTGGGGCTATCTGCTTGCCGATTAAGTCCTTGAAGGGTGAGTTTATCGTGAGGTCCGCCTCAGCGAGGTGCCCCAAGGCCTCGTGCGCTATAATCCCGACCACTATCGGGCCAGCGACGATGGGGAACTCGCCGCGCTTTGGAGCCACACCTTTGAGCTGGCTCCACATCTTCCTTTTCAGCCTCTCGGCGACCTTCTCGTTTGGCTCCCTCTCGGTCATCAGCTCCCAGCCGTAGTCCACTGCTCCAATGCTGTCCCTAGCCATGGCGAGCTTGCCGTCGGCCTTGCCCGTCACATATGTCCCTTGATAGAGGTAGTTGTAGTCCCACTCTATTCTGGTCCCCTCGTTGGTGAGGAGGAGCTTTTTACCACCGCCGTCCTCGTAGCGTACCTGGACGCTCTTTACGGCCTCGTCTTCCTTGAGGAGCTTCTCCAGCTCGCGGAGGTGGTTCACTTTCTCCTCGATGTCAACTTCCCTCGGTTTGACCTTCATCTTGCTCTTGACGAAGTCTTCCACCGGCTTTATCTCGGTCAGCTCTATCTTCTCCTTCTTGGTCTGTGCCGCTGCCTTTGCCAGCTTGTAGGCCTCCTCGATCTTCCTCTCAAGGTTTGTGAGATCGCTGGTCGAGGCAAATCCCCATGCTCCGTCCGCCAGAACCCTTATGGCAACGCCTCCCTGGAGCTTGCCGGTAAAGCTCGTAAAAACGCCGTCCTTAAGGCCGAGCGTTGTCTTCTTCAAGTCTTCATAGCGGAGCTCTATGTAGTCCGCCTTGAGGTTTTTCTCAGCCCACCGAAGGGCCCTTTCAAGTTCTTCCATGGCCATCACCGTTGACATTTGTCCAGGATATGTTCCCCCTGGGATATAAAAGTCTTTTGAGACAAATTGAACATTTCGATGAAGGTCGAAAGAAGATCGAGCTTCCTATTACTAGAATTGTGTATAATCTAATTAAAACTTTATCATTCCCACTTTATTTCAAGCAAAAATGTTACATATGATGAGCGAGAATAGTATAATGCAAAAACCCTGTTGGGGGGGTCAATGAGGAAGCGTGCACTGCTGGCCGTATTTGTAGCCCTCCCTATGGTGGGAGCGTATGGTGCCTACGTGATCAGCTACCCTAGGTATCCCGAGGTCAAGGGCTGTGTGAATCCTTTTGCAGTTACAAAGTCAGTGGGCAGAGTTCAGGAAAAACTGGTCAGAGCTTCATACCTTCTTTAAACTTGTGGCCACAAAAGACTTCTGGAAGCTGTCTAAGCCATGGCAGGTGGATTACAGTGCATGTAGCTGGGGTTCATATTGCAGTGGATGGACTCCTGGCCCGTGAGGGTGATAAAAATGAACACGTGGGCTGGAGTAATTATAGTCCTGGGCATTTCCTTTCTCATCTATTTCTATTTTAAAACACAGATAAGTACACCTAAAGCAGGGCTGATAGCCATCACAACATATATCCTCCTTGGACTGGCCATGGTGGTCATCGGATGGAACATCAGCCCCTGGGCAATACCTCCTTCCCGGTCTCGTGGTGGCTTTTTTGGACGTCCTCCAGCTCATACAGCACTCTTAGCGATCTTTTTGTCTCCCCGCTTCAAAATTCCATTGAAAGCTTCGAATTGAGGTGAAACCGGAGAATTAAGAGGAGAAATAAAGGAGACAAAACTCGGGATGCTGTGAGTCATCTAATTCCTCTCCTCCGGTTCCAGACTGCGGCCACTGCCAGCGTCATAACCAGGATCGCTGCAGGCCCGCAGATACCCTTGTGACTCTCGGTTTCTGTCGTTTTGGGAGAGATGTAAGTGTAATCCGGTGCTATGTCCAGCGAAGCCGCGAAGATTTTAGGCTTGGTAGTCTTTACGCTTCTTGAGATAGGACTTTCATAAAACGTGGTAGTGTACTCGCAGGTGGAGTTGTCATAATGTATCTTCGTCATGTCGGAGACGCTTTTGATGGGGCCGTTCTGGAGCATGTTCTCTGGGCACCTCTCAGCGTAGATGTCCCCCAGTGTTGTCTCGTTCAGAGAAAGTGCCGGTTCTTTTGCTTTCTCGCGGATGATGTTCAGGATCTTCTCAAGGGATTCAGAGTTGGAAATGTCCACCTTGACTTTTGGACCCAGGAGACCGTACGAGTTTGCCGTAAAGCCCTTCAGATTAATTTTCTCTGTGTTGAATGTTAGATAGGTGCCGTTCACGCTGAACTTCTCTTTAAGCTGGTACTTTGACATGGTGAATGAGAGAATCGAAGTCAGGTATCCCCCTTTGAGCAGTCTGCCGTCCTTGTCCAACAGGAGGAACGTCACACCGATGTATTCATTTGAGGGAGTTCCTTTCCGGAGGAGGAGAATCCTCCCATCCTTCGTTGTTTTGATGGCGTCAAAGGGCTTTTTAAGCTCCAGTGCCCAAGTTGCCACCCCATCGGGGTTCAGAGCCACCAGATGAGACGGAGTAAGGACGAGTATTCTTCCCTCGGATGATGCAACGTCCGTTATTTCTTCTCCACCGATGGATTTGGTCCATGTTATTGAGGGACTTCCCTTGAGGTTTAAAGCGGCTACACCATAACCTTTGACGCCCAATATCAGTGAATTGTCAGCGAGAGCAGCCCCCGAAATGACCGCATCGGAAGCCTCCCGCGGTAACAGGTGGCTCTTGTTCAGGAGGATTCTGAACGTACTACCGTTAGCGTTGACGTACTCGATCTCCCGCAGCAGAGACATGTCGCCGGCAGGCGCGGTTACTAGTCCGTGTTCGCCGAAGTACATAATTGTCCTTCCGGAAGTGGTGCCTGTCCACACAACCCGATTTCCGTTGATTAGAGCGTAATGGCCTGAAGACATATCCCCAATTTCGACGTACATCAGTTTTTCGGAGGTCCGGATGTCGGTTATATCACCGTCCCAGGGAAGTTTGCCCTTAAACAGCTTCCATGAACTACCATTGTTCTCTGCTATTATGAGATAATCCCCTGAACAGGGGGTGCTTAATTTGGCCACCTGCAGCGGCTTCCCGTCGGTCCCGTTGAGTGTGTATAACTCCTCCACATTGGGGAGATAAATTAAGTCCCCTGTTGATTCCCCAATATGGGTGAGGATGCTGCCCCCTGCTGAAAAAACGGGGAAGGGTTTTCCATTGTATGAACCTGGATACGCAGAGGTAACCTTACTCGCGTCCATTTTAGGCTCTATGTAGATGCCGTTATCGAACTTTCCATCTGGGGAAATCCTAAAATGAATGACCTTGGGCGTTTCCCAAATGGTGTCCCTGCCAACGAGAACTGCCCCAACCGTGTATCCGTCTCCGTCTTTCTTGATGTAAGCAGGTAAAACCAGCGGGTTCAGAGCCAGCCTTATCGTTTCATTGCCACTGGAGGCTCCCCCTAGGAGCTGTTGTGAAATGAGGGGGTTCCCCGTGTAGTCCATCCCATACGTCGAGGAATTGAAGAGCGATTTGAATACCATCGCCAGGTCGCTTTTCTCCGCCAGTTCTGCCGCTGATCCTTCAATCGCAGTTATTATGTTGTACTCCCTCCCCATATCAACAGAACCATCTGGACCCACAATGAGGAGGGCTGGGACGGTTGTACTTCCCATGTCATACTTTATGCTCACTTCATCGCTCAATCCCACCATGGCTATGCTCCTTCCATTCCATGCAGCCGCTGTCACAATGAAGTGGGGATATTCCACAGTGTGAATGGGACTTCCGTTGATTGCAGTCTCAACTAGGAAGGTACTCATACTGCCGTGGTTTACTGTTCCAATCAGAAGGTAGACCTTCAGCGAAGGGGACACCAGAACCCTGGTGCTGGCTATCGAAACGTTAACTGGAAGGATGTATTCATCGGACTTTAATATGGAGCCCGTGCCGTTGACTAGGAGGAGGATTATGGAGTTGGCGGAACTCTCGGCTATGTATAGATCGTCACCGCTTGGATAAACGTCCCGGATACTTCCTCCCGAGTACTTGATAGACCACTTTACCTTCCCCGTGAAGGGGTTTATGTCCATCACAGTACCGTCTTCTCCAAGTAGGAGAAGGGTTTTCCCCCAGGGCACGACCCTCTCAGCCTCAAAGGGGTACCTGAAAATGGTGCGGATTCCTCCACTCTCGTTGAGGGTCAAAACAATGGCTTCTTTCAACCCGTTTACCGCGACTATAACCGGGTGGTTATCCAGCTGTCCTGCCCAGACAACGTTTCTAACGTACCATGTTTGGATAGGGGGTTCAGATTTCACGGGGGATGCCCCCGCTGGCACCGAAACCACCAGAACCGCGGTTATTATGACTAAAAGTGCACTCTTCCATTGATGCGACATGTTACCACCTCCAATCATATATAAGGACATACCGTATATTATAATCTTTTCGCTGTGATGGGAGCGTGAGATACTCTCTGGGCTCTAACCTCGCAACGTTTTTATCTGCATGTTCGGAATATTCACTATGAAAGCCGAAATCAAAAACCTCATTGACCGCGGGACTTACCGAAAGCTCCCGCTCTTTGAGGGTGAACTGCCTGAGGGGAGCTACGCCCAGATTGTCGAGGTCAAGCCGGGCCAGACCGTCAGAAAACACTATCACGAGCGCCAGTACGAGCTGTTCTACATAATGGGCGGTGAGGCAAAGCTGGGGATAGGGGAGACTGAATACCTGGCAAAGCCCGGAGACATCTTCCTCGTCAAGCCGAAGACCGTCCACTGGGTGGTTAACGAGAAGGACGAGCCTTTCAGGCTGTTCGTCATTAAACTGAACTACTACGGTGATGACTCCGTCTGGCTCGAGGAGTAACCCGGTATTTCTATTCTTACCGGTTTTCATTGGGACAAAAAGGAAAAGGGATTCACAGCCTTCCGGCCAGGTAGAGGCCGAGGCTGTGCTTCAGGGCTTCCTTCTTGTCGTTGTCGAGGAGGGTCTCAACGGCGCTGATGATGACAGGAACCTCGTGGTAGGGTGTGTGGGCCGGTGGAACCTCCCTGCCGAGGTCGAGGAGAGTGTAAACTCCTATCATGGCCGACTTGACCGAGTACTCAACGGTGAAGACGCACTCTCCAGGTATCTCGACGTACTGCCCCATCAGGGCGAGGTTGGCGTAGTTCTCAGGGACAACCGGCGGCCTGTCACCGGGTTTCCTAGGCATGAAGTGGGCGGTGATGTAGGGCATCATGGCAGTCCTGACGTTTATGACGCTCTCAAGGAGCTCGTCCTTCTTATCGAGCCAGCCGAGGTGGTAGAGAAGTTCGAGGAATATTTCCTTTCCGGTGGCCTGGCTCATCGGCTTCTTGATGTAGTCGCCCTCCTTGTCCACGAAGAGACCGTAGCCCCAGAGAACGGTTACGTCCTCGGGCTGGTTCCTGAAGTGCGGTTGCCTGAAGGCAACGATGGACATCAGCCACGAGGAGTCCTTGAACGTGACCAGTCCGCCGGTTCCGGTCCTGTTGCCCGTGAACTCCTCCAGCATCCTGAGGAATTTGTCTCCCTTAAAGGTTATCGTGAAGGACTCCCACTTGGTCTTGTCGATGTCGCCGGCGAAGACGTCGGGGTTTCCGAGGGACGGGTCCTTCTCCACCAACTTCTTCCAGAGCCTCCAGCTGTCGCCTTCTCCCCTGTTGAGAACCGGCGGGTGCTCGAAGTCGCCGTAGGTGGAGTTGTCCACCATCGAGCCGAGGGTTATGAAGACGAGGTCCTTCTCGCCGACCTCGATTGCGCCCTCCTGTTGCCCCCTCGTGTAGAGCTTGGTGACGTACTTCCTTCCGTCCCTCTCCTCAATCTCGACATCGACGACGGTGGTGTCCATGATGAAGTTAACACCGCGCTCCTTGAGCCAATTCTGTATCGGGAGGATTATCGAGTCGTACTGGTTGTAGGGAGTCCTCTTAACCCCTTCTATCCTGTTGAGGCCCTTGACGAGATGCATGAAGCGGAGCATGTAGCGCCTCATCTCGGCGACGCTGTGCCAGGGCTGGAAGGCGAACATCGTAGCCCAGAAGTACCAGAAGTTGGTCTGGAAGAAGTCCTTCGAGAACCACCCCTCTATCGTAACCCCTCCAAGCTTTTCCTCCGGGGTGAGAATGAGCTCGTTGAGCTCGTTCAGGTGCCTCACGCTGAGCTCGTACCTGCTGAAGTCGACCTTCTTGCCCGGGGTGCCGACGAGGCGGCACTTGGAGGAGCCAACGTACTCTTTGTTGAACTCAACAACCTCGTCGAGTATCGTCTTCTCCGGGTCATCGAGGCTGGGGATGCTCCCAAGCAGGTCCCAGGTTGCCTCGTAGTGCTCCTCGAACATCCTGCCGCCTCTTAGCAAATAGCCCTTCTGGGGGTCTCCGGAGCCGTCGAGACAGCCGCCGTTGACCGGAGTCTTCTCTATGATGTTGATGTTCTCTCCGGGCATTCTGGCGTCCCTTATGAGGAAAACCGCCGCAGCCAGTGAGGCTATACCACCGCCGACGAGGTAGACCTTCCTTTCCTCTATATCCGGAACTTTCCTCGGCGTTACCCTCTTGTAGTTCAGCACATTCCTCACCTCAACATGTCGAATAACGACATTATGTTTTCAGTCATAACGAAAACCTTAAAAAGTTTTTCGTGCAAGAATGAAAAAGAGGGGTAAAATGTCAGAGCGCGTCATTGGCATCCTCGGGGGAATGGGGCCGCTGGCGACGGCGGAGCTCTTCAGGCGGATAGTCGAGAAAACCCCCGCAAAGCGTGACCAGGATCATCCGAGGATAATAATCTACAACAACCCGAAGATACCGGACAGGACTGCCTTCATACTCGGAAACGGTCCAGACCCAAGGCCCGAACTTGTGGCCAGTGCGAAAAAACTCGAAAGATGGGGAGTGGACTTCATAATAATGCCCTGCAACACGGCCCACTTCTTCGCCGAGACCATTCAGAAAGCGATAAGGGTTCCACTCGTCAGCATGATAGAGGAGACAGCAGAGGTTGTTAGAGAAACGGGGCTCAGAAAGGTAGGCCTCCTCGCCACTAACGGAACCATAAAGGGGCTCGTCTACCACAGGGCACTCCTGAAACACGGCGTTCAGATAGCAGTGCCCGGTAAAAACGATCAGGCGCAGGTGATGCGGGCAATATACGAAGGGATAAAGGCCGGTAATCTTGAAATGGGGAGGGAACTTCTGCTAAAAGTTGCAAAGAAGCTTGAAATGCGATCAGATGGAATAATAACCGGCTGCACTGAGGTCAGCGTGGCGCTAAAGCAGGAAGATTTGAGCGTTCCCCTCATTGACCCGATGAATGTGATAGCGGAGAAAGCCGTGAAACTGGCCCTCGGATTGGAAGATCTCTGAGAGCTAGAATTTGAGAACTGGAATCAGTTCTTTAAGTGGTTGCATTACAAAAATAGGAAAAGTAACGGGGTATATGTTTGTGTTCACTTCCCTTTTTTTGCCATAAGCATGGCTGCAATCAACGTCGGAAGGAGGAGAAAAGCCGGCCCGCAGATCCCGTGGCTTCCCTCATGTCCGGAGGAGGATACACCCTTGGAGGATGAGGGGGAAGCTGAGTTTGAAGTTGAGCTCTGGGTTCCTTCACTGGGCTTTAAGCTGGAGGTTGTGGAGGGAGTCGTAGGGGTATGCGTTGTAGGGGACGTGATGGGAGATGATGAAGACCTCTGAGGACACAACACACTTACCGATGGGCTGAGGGCCTTAACCTCTGGTTCCACGGGCGCCGAGGCTATTCTAACTTTCATTAGAGGCCCTGCAGGGCCGGTCCACACCACAGGAGAGACCGAGCTCACGGTGAACAGCGGCCTCTTTACGTTTAGGTTGCATCCTTCAAAGTGGAACGTTGTGCCATTGAGCATAATGAACAGCGGGTTGGAGCTTAACAGCTGCCCAAGACCGTTTGTCTTTCCGTTGGTTCCGCCGACAAGGATGACTCTGCCGTCTGGAAGTGTAACCATCCCTCTTATCCAGTCGGAGCCCTTTCCTCCGAAGGTTATCCATCTCTCAACGTTTCCAGCGGAGTCTAGGACGAGCAACCACGCCTGAGCGCTTAGGGATGGAATAGCGTAGGTTATCCCTCCCACGAGGAGCTCTCCAGTAGGAAGGAGCGTTACCGCGTTGGCCCAGTCGTTCTGGGGACTCCCAACCCTCTTTGCCCATAAGAGGTTCCCCTGGAGGTCCGTTCTAATTACAAGGAGGTCAACGTTGTTCTTCACACCTAGAGAGGGGGAAGTCGTGTATCCAACGAGGGTTATTCCCTTTCCATCTACTTCCATATCGTAGAGCTGTTCTGTCCCGTTTCCTCCAAAAGAGCGCTGCCAGATGACGGTTCCGTTGTTGGATATCTCCGCGAGCCACATGTCCTGTGAGTTAGTGGCGGGGGAATGGATCATGCCTGCGACGAAGATTGAGCCATCTGGAAGTGCCTCCAGCTTAACCGGCACCACACTGTAATTGAAGTCAAACATGTAGCCAGAGAGGGGGCTCCCATTGCTAGAGAGCTTGAGGATTATTCCATGCCCTAACTTTGAAGAGGCCGCCAGAAAACCGTCGCCGTATGGGATAACAGAGGTGATTATTTCCGTGTTGTAAGAACGACTCCATAGGACGTTTCCGTCTCCGTCCAGCTCGAATATCCAGCCCCCTCCGAAGTAGGAGCTTCCCCCTGCGGCTAGTATCCGATTTCCATTTATCACCTTCACAGTTGTTAAAAGATCCCTTCCCTGACTCCCGTAGGCCTTAGCCCACACTAGGGAACCTGAACTATTAAACCTGTAAACCACGGCATCAAAGTCACCAAGACCCGTCCCGTTTGAGATTCCGCCTGCGACGATGAAGTCTCCAGAGTCAACGCTCATCAGCGAGGTCATGCCATTTTGTTTGATCTCCTCAATAACTATACCTGATGCGGAAACAAACTGAGCCATGAGAACTAAGGCCACGATGAAAATGCCGGTTTTAGCGCCCATCACGTTTTCCACCGGAGGGATGTAGAGGGCTTAGAATAAAAGCTTTCTGATGGCTCTGAAATTTTAAGTCAAGTCAAAAGTAAAGAAAGAGAAATAATTCACTTCTTCTTTCTTAGGAGGAGGGGTATGATGGCGAGGCCGACGATGGCCGCCGGACCGCAAATGCTCGTTCCCTTCCTGCTGCTTGAAGACGGAGTAGTACTCGACTGTGAGCTGGTAGTCGGCTGTGAAGTAGTAGTCATACTGTTGCTGGTAGTTATTGAACTGCTTGAAGAGCTAGTGGTTGTAGTAGTGGTTGAGCTGCTTGAGGAGCTGGTAGTAGTCGTGGTTGTGGTCGTTGTAGGGGAACTCGAAGAAGTAGTTGTCTCCGGCTTGGTGAGCGGGATCATGCGGACGGTGGCGAGCTTGTCGTTGTTGGCATCGTAGCTCTTGAGCTGTTCCTCCTGAGTCGGCTTGAACCAGGTCGGAACGAGGAGATCCATGACGCGCGGGGCGACTCCAGCGATAACCGCGTTGGGATCAGCACCACCAATAACCCACTGTGACGCGTTAACACCAACAGCCCTCCACTGATCAACACCGTACCCATCCTGTGAACCAACAAGAACTGCTATCCTGGTGGTGTTAACGTTGAGGTCGCCGATGTACTTGGCCGGAACGATGACGTTTATGGTATTGTTAGCAGTGAAAACGTTGAGGTCGTCAAGGACTGTGCCGTTTGGGAGGACGAGGTACTTGCCCCAGCCGAAGACTCTGAAGGCAAGGTTCCATGGGTGGTTCGGGTCAAGCTGGACGTTGCTTCCCGGACCGTTAGCGGCGAGCTTGATGGCAGAAGTGTTCCCGCCCTTCTTGAAGTCGAGGTACGCTTCTATGATCTGAAGGCTGAAACCGTTTGGAGCGTTCCACGGGTTGCCACCAAGGTTCTTAAAGTGGAAGCTGAATATATAGACCCCATTTGCCTTGCTGATGTTGACGCCGGTGAGGTCGAAGAGGCCGGTCTGGTTAAATACTGGGTTGGTTGGGTAAGTGTAAGTTCCTGGCCCGTGATCGTCACCAACTGGGTCGCTGATGTGAGCTATCTCCTTGGGGACACCGTACTGAGCAACCATCGCGGCCCAGTGGAGAATATTGTTAACAAACTGTGGACCGTCGAGCTTAACACCGTGGTAGAGCGGGCTCCAAGTCGGCTCGTAGTCACCGTAGGGGCTCCCACCACTCACAATGAGAACACTCTGCTTACCATTGCCAAGCGGGATTATCTGGGCTGCGAGGAGGGTGAATACTCCAGTGTCACCGGCGAGATAAGCGTTGGCAGGTGAATCGTTGTTCTCGACGATAGTACCGTTCTCGCTGGTAACAACGATCCTGTAAGTGAGCGGGGGTTTTGAGGTCGCGTTGAGAGCGTGCCAGTTACCTTTGTCATCCACCCAGGCGACAACGCCAGGACGATAGTAGAGAACCTTTCCGCCGTTCTGGAAGTCTTGGATTATAACTCCTGCAAAGGGCGTGTTAGGGTCGGGGTTGACGTGGCCAACAACACGATAGCCGGCTCCGGCGTTGCTGCTCGGGTCTTCAACTGAACAGGGGTCAATCCTGAGGTTTCCATAACCGAGATGGTCGAGAACACTGTCAGCAACGTCTTGGGCCTGGACCCCGCTTCCGTAGTCACTGCCGGCTGCAACCCAGAGAACTTTGTCGCCTTGAGCGAACCAGTTTGCGATAGCCTGGAGTTCGTCCGGGCTGAATGAACTGTTTGGCTGTCCCAGGATGAGGATGTCCACGTTTTTAAGAGCGTCTGCTGTTATGGTGTCGCCGAGGTACTCGATGCTGCCGTTGCTTTCATTAACGAGGCTGCTGTCGGTGCCGAAGTATGCCCACTTCATGTCCCCAACTCCCTGGACTATGGGAGGGGCGAGAATTTTAGTCGTGTTGTTCACCGTAAGTGTCGAGGGGTCGATTAAATACTTGGCGTTCTCACCGTGGGTTATATCTACTGCCACAGTAGTTGCGCTGGCCATGGCGAATCCAAAAACTCCAAACAAAACAAACAGGGTGATTACTGCTGCAATCCTCTTCATGGTATCACCGGGAGGAAGTATCTCCCTAAGGTTATAAATATCTTGTGAAGCCTCCATGTCTAAATCGAAAAGGCCATCTAAGGATTCCCCTTCGATAAAATATGGGAAAATACGGCTTACTCTTGGCCTTATGGAATATTTGGGGTTCGGGAAGAACCTACCTGCGCGCTACAAAAGAATGCCTCGGATTTTTTCAAAATCCACCCTCGACGTCATGTCGATGTTTATCGGCGTTACGCTAACTTTTCTCTCCACTTTGAGGGCGTGAGCGTCGGTTCCCGGCTCAAACTTCTCCACGAGCCTCCCCACAATCCAGTAGTAGGGATTGCCCTTGGGGTCTATCCTCTCCTCGACGGTGGGGTTGTAGCGCTTTCTGGCGAGCCTCGTTATAGCGATGGGCGTTTGGGGCGTTGCATCGCTCGGCACGTTCACGTTGAGCATGTCCACCCCCTCCGGAAGGCCTTTTCTAAGGACGGCCTCCGCAATCCTCCGCAGGAAGATGGAAGAAACCCCAAAATCCACGCCCGAGCCGTCCCCGAGGGTCTTCTTCCACTCGACTTCAAGGCTCATCGCGATGCTGGGAATCCCATGGGTGGCTGCCTCTATTGCGGCAGAGGCAGTCCCTGAAACGGTTATCTCGGTGCTGAGGTTCTCACCGAGGTTTATCCCACTAACAGCCAAATCAAACTTCCCAAAGCGCGCTATAGCGAAGATGACGCAGTCCGTCGGGGTGCCGTCTATCCCGTAGGCAACCCTTGCCTCCGGCACATCAACGCGCTTGGCCCTTATCGGCCTGTGGAGCGTCATGGCCCTCCCGCTCGCGCTCCTCTGAAAGAGTGGAGCAACGACGTAGACTTCCCCGGGCTTACTAAGCGCTTTAACCGCCGCTCTAATCCCGTTGGAGTAAATCCCGTCATCGTTGGTGAGGAGTATTCTCATTTTTAATCCCTCACAACCCTGACTTCAAGCTTCTCAAAGTCTCCGTCAAAGGTATAAACCTCGTAGATACCAGCTTCCTTCATCTTCACATAAGCCAGGGCGTCGTTTATTCCGAGACTCTTTTCCTCTGCCACAAGGGTTGCTTTCAGATAATCAGAGGTCGACACGTTCAGTACTTTGATGTTCTCCGCAGTCAGTATGCCCATCAGTATCTCAACTGCTTTTTTCTTTCCGGCCATGCTCTCGATTACGTTGGCCACCTCACTGAGGTGAACGACCGTGGTAACGACCTTTTCTCCTTCGCTGATTCTCCCGAGTATCCCCTTTGCACTCTCTTTGATGGCCCTGACGTTCTCCGATGGTTCCTTTCTGGGCCGGAGGAACGCGTATATGAAAACGTTGGCGTCTATGAACCTCACTTCGACCACAGCTCCCTCTTAAGTTCCTCCCACTCATCCAGCTCTTCGACATCGATGCTGTCAAAGAACTTAGTGAGATTAACCTTTTTCCTCGGCAGGAGTTCAATCCGGTCCCCAAGGTCAACTATGATTACCTCCTCCCCCATCTTCTCTCTCAGTTCCTTTGGGAGGAGAAGCCTCCCCTGAGAATCCAGCCGCTTCACCAGAACTTCCATGTTCTCACCATTTTTCCGTTGGTTCACCATATATAAATAGGTTCCGCCATAGCTCACCTTTAAAAACCCTAACCCCCAGCGGGCTTCAGGTGAGAAAATGACATACTGGACGAGCGAGGACAACGTTGCCGGAAAAACCGGAACGGCCCTTTTCATAATCCTGCCCACGATAGGCTGCTACCGTTTCCGCGTCGGTGAGCCGTGCTACATGTGCGCCTATCCAACAGCCGCGCCGAAGGTGAAGTGGAGCCAGGAGGCGATAGTGGACTACGTGAGGGATGCCCTCAAGAAAATCGAAGGTAAGAAGGGTCCCTTCGCGGTGAGGATGTTCACCTCGGGCTCATTCCTCGACAACGGCGAGCTCAAACCTGAAACAAGGAGGAAAATCTTCGGACTCCTCGCGGAGCTGGATGAAGTTGAGGAGATAGTAATAGAGAGCAGGAGCGAGCTGGTGAGATATGAAGCGGTTAAAGAGCTCGCCGAGATAGTCCCTGACAAGCACTTTGAGGTGGCCATCGGCCTTGAGACGGCGAGCGATGATATAGCCGACGTCTCTATAAACAAAGGGAACACCTTCTCTGAATTTGTGAGGGCTGCAGAAATAACCCACAAAGTGGGCGCCAAGGTCAAGACTTACCTCCTCCTCAAGCCGATTTTCTTGAGCGAACGCGATGGCATTGAGGACGCCGAGGATAGCATAATCAAGGCTGAACCGTACACAGATACGTTCTCAATCAACATAACCGACATCCAGAAGGGGACACTCTACGAGAGGCTCTGGGAAAAGAGGGAATACCGGCCGCCGTGGCTCTGGAGTGCGGTTGAAGTCCTCATCTGGGCGAAGAGGAAGTTCCCCCACAAGAGAATCCTGAGCGATCCCGTCGGCGCTGGTTCGAGGAGGGGCCCTCACAACTGCCTCACCGACTACGACAGGTCCATTGGAAGGGCAATAAAGAAGTTTTCAGCGACGCAGGACTTAAGTCACCTGGAGAACCTAAAACCTGAGTGTCGCGAACGCTGGAGCTACATAGTAGAAAACGGCCTTCTTGACTGGCAGCTGATTACGTGGTGAATTTTTTCACAGATTTTTCGCTATTTCTTTGAGTACTCTTTTCAAGGGCAAAGTTTGCGAGCTGCTCTTTATAACCAAACGCCTTTAAGGCGCATCAGTACGCAACATGAGTCCCTTCCCAAGCAGTAGTCAGTCATAAAACTAGAACAGATTGGAGAGAAGACGCTCCAGTTGGCACATCTAACACGCACCGTGGAATAATTGAGCATATACTACCCATATCACCACCAGTCCCGGTAGAAATCCCCCAAAGGCGAGGCTTGTCTTCTCCCCCATATTCTTTCCAAGGGCGATCCCACTACTCAAGGACACAAGCATGAGGAGAATGAGATTAATGGAGAAATCGGAAATAAAAACCGGTGCTATGATCACGCTCAATAGTGAAAACAACATGGAAAGGCCAAGATTTCTAAGGGATAAATCCCGGTGAAAAATATACAAAGCTAAGAGTACGAGCGCGGGAAGAAGAACCAGAAGAACAAAAATTGGAGAGGGCAAATACTCCCTCCAGCAGACGTAGGGCCTTCCGGCGGGGCCGCCAGTCCAGTTCTCAAAATGAACTATTCTGCCTTTAATGTAGTATCCTCCATGATTTTTAAAGAGGGGTATTAATTCCCACACAAAAGCAAAAATAGGAATGATGATTCTTTGAAGTTTCATCCGGCTCACCTTCTATTAACCTCCAAAAGCGTTTATCATTTTTGAAATGTCCTCTCTGCTTCCCTTTGCCAGCAGGAGATAGATGTTACCCTCGTCCTCAAGTCCTAGTACAAGCAGGGCATTCTTATCCCCTTCAAAGATGGCCCCCTCCTGGAGCTTCCTAACCTGGGTGTACCCCGCTTCCTTAAGAGAGTCCGAGTATTCCTTCAGGTATTTCTCCGGGCTTTTCGGATACTTAAGGTGAAAGGCCTCGGCTATTTTGGACTCTTCAGGGGTTTTCCCATACTCAACTCTTGAGATTATAATGGATGTCTCCTTGGGATATACGTAGAGTGCCAGGTAAACCCTCCCCGAAAGGGTTACGTTCGAAGGGGAAGTTCCCGGCAGAACAAAACCTGTCCAGTTCTCTGAAAAGCCCTCCAGTGCCCTGAAGTAGCACTTCGGCCTTTTTTCAGTCCAGTTTAAGGGCCTGAAGTTGAAGAAGCCAGCTAATATATGCTCTGGACTGCCGTTTACAACTTCATCAATGGCTACTCCCTCAAACCGGGCCTTGGGAGGATAGCCGGGTCCAATTACGAGCGGAGGTTTAACACCGCTCGCATTCACGGGCACCTTGGAGAAGCATTCATCGTTTCTACTACCTATCTCAGCCGCGATGATACCACCGATCAAGATCAAGAAAAGAATTAAAAGGGAAAAATGATAACTCTTTCTAGTCATTGTATTATCCCCCCGTATTACTTCTCACGTATAAAGACAAACCATGCTTCCTCCCAATTTTTATCTGCTATGTAGTGATCTTCACTGTCCCAGGTGTCATGAATTTCCCAGTAAAATGCACCAGCATATCCAACATAACCAACTACAGTAACTGCATGATTCCCATAATCTTGGGAGCGATCTAATGCAGAGCTACCATTAATCATCAATAGTAAAAGGGGATAGTCATTGTTAATATCAGATATTGCATCATAGAATCCAATTGAACGACTTTCCAGCCAAGCATTATAGTCATTTCTGACGAAGTTGTTGAGTGCTATCAAGTTTGAAACATGCTGGTACTCTTCATAGAGATCTTCTATACCAGGGGCTACATTGAAAATCTGAGTGCCTCCATTTTCATCTGTTTTCATAGTATGGTGAATAATATCAATCAAGGCCTCTCTGTTCCAGGGATCCTGGAGCTGGGGCTCATAGTAAGCTATCACCATTGAAGCAGCTATCGGTGCACATCCATCCCACCAAGACCAAGGATCCCCGTTGGGACCTACGTTGTAGGGATATACAGTTGGGTAGCTTCCTGGATCTGTTGTAGTCCAAGTTGGTACATTTGGAATATGTTTCTCTACATAAGTATACATGGGGTGTATATCACCTTTTGTCTCTGCAGATGAGATGTACGGTTTGTGCCAAAACTCTAATTTGACGGCTTTTGGAACTGAAATTGATCTACCATGAATATTTAGAGTTTTTCCGTTTCCAAGTTCCACGCTGTAGCTTAATCCACCATAATACAGCAACCTGTGCTGTTTTGTTGAAAATCCTTGAATTCTGGCTGAACCGAGTCTTCCCAGTCTTTTGCTTGGCGCTTCTCCCTTCCCAAACTCAAGAACGGGAGGCATGTACCTCTGTGCCGCTACGAGTATAAAGCCATCAGGTTTTCCCTTCACAAGCACAGTAAATTCATAGGCGCTCCTTGTCCCGTTTGGGAAGTAGTACATCACAGGCTGGGAAAGCTTTGCATCTTTCCAGTCCCTGAAATCCGGTATGTTTGCATACGCCCATTGTAAGTGCTTTTGAGCCACGAGCATTGCCTCATTGGGAGTTACAAAACTGGCTTCACTTTTTGCATAGGTTGTATTGGTAACTCCCACGAGCCCACTTAAAATTAAAACTATAATAAACAACCCTACGTAGTTTCTTAATCGTGTCACTATAAATCACCTTAAGTAATAAAGCGTAAATGCTTATAAAATTTTCTATTTTCATGAACTTAGTAACCATCCGTGATGCTCCACGACCTAGAATATGGGAGGGCTAGCGGGATGTTAAACGTGGGTTGGATCTTTTTGTTGGGAGAATTGAATTCTGGCCCATTTCTTCCATCTTTTTCACAGGGTGTATAAACCCAATCACCACTTCTTTAATGGACATTAATGTCCACCCACGAAAGCTTTAAATGTTGACAAACGTAAAAAGGCTTAGCAAATCGCGGGTGATGATTATGGCAGACGTCGAAAGCAAGACCACCGTTGAGAAGGAAGAATACCTCGTTATCGGCAAGGCAGAGGGAATAGTTGAGATCGATATCGACACTTTTCTCTGCAAGGGGTGCGGAATCTGCGTTGAAATGTGCCCAAGGAAGGTCTTTGAATGGAGCGAAGAGCTCAGCGAAAAGGGTGTCCACTACCCCGTCCCTGTCCACGCGGAGAAGTGTGTTAAGTGCAAGCTCTGTGAGCTGCTCTGCCCAGACTTTGCCATCTCGGTAAGGTGGTGACGCATGATAATCCGCGGCGACGAGCCGGAGCAAGTTGCTCTCCTCAAAAAACTCTACAAGCCCGGCAACTACTTCATGCAGGGAAATGAGGCTTTATCCTACGGTGCGCTCTTCGCTGGCTGCCGTTTCTATGCTGGCTATCCAATAACCCCCTCAAGTGAAATAGCCGAGACGATGGCGAGGGAGCTTCCCAAGCTCGGCGGCTACTACCTCCAGATGGAGGACGAGATAGGCAGCATAGCGGCGATGGTCGGCGCCTCATGGACCGGCTTCAAGGTCATGACTGCAACCTCCGGCCCTGGGTTTAGCCTCATGCAGGAGAACCTCGGCTATGCGGCAATGACTGAAACGCCCCTTGTTCTCGTCGATGTGCAGAGGAGCGGTCCATCAACCGGCCAGGCTACCAAGGGGGCTCAGGGAGACTTCTTCCAGGCCCGCTGGGGCACCCACGGCGACCATCCAATAATAGCGGTTTCACCGACGAGCGGTCAGGACGCCTTCTGGGAGGTAATAAGGGCGTTCAACATAGCGGAGAAGCTCAGGAACCCGGTTGTCTTCCTCTTCGATGGGGTTCTGGCGCACACGAGGGAGCAGATAAGGATTCCCAACGTTGAGGAGGTGGAGATAGCCTACCGCAAGCTTCCGGCTAACGAGGAGGAGGCGAGGCTTCCCTTTGGAGACCCACACGGTGACGGCGTTCCACCAATGCCGCTCTTCGGCCACGGTTACTTCACACACGTTACTGGCTCGACACACAAGGAGAACGGTCTCCGCGATGTTTACACCCCTGAGGTTCACGACAGACTCGTGAGGAGACTTCACAGGAAGATAGAACAGAACAGGCACATTTACGAGAAGTACGAGGAGCACTTCACCGAGGATGCTGAAATCCTCGTGGTGAGCTGGGGCGTAACTGCTCGTCCAGCCCTTGGAGCGGTCCTCAAGGCGAGGGAAGAGGGAATAAAGGCAGGTCTCTTCGTGCCGAAGACAGTTCACCCGTTCCCCGGCGAGAGGATGAGGGAGCTCGGAAAGAATGTCAGAGCGGTTCTTGTAGCTGAGATGAACCTCGGACAGATGATAATCGAGGTCGAGCGCTACCTCAACGACGACGTTCTGCTCAGGGGAGTGAACAGGATAGGCGGCGTTCCGCTCACCGTTGGGAAAATCCTGCGCGAGATAAGGGGTGTTGCCTGATGGCGAAGGAAATCTACTCCACTTATCCGATGATTAAGTACCTCAGGAAGGAGGCCCTTCCTACTGCCCTCTGTCCCGGCTGCGGCGGCGGAACGGTTCTCAACGCCTTTGCCAACGCTGTTGACGGGCTTAAGATAGACCCAAAAGACCTGGTTGTCGTCAGCGGTATAGGCTGTTCCGCATGGATAGCCTCACCATACTTCCTTGCCGACACGCTCCACACGACCCACGGGAGGGCGATAGCCTTTGCCACCGGCGTTAAGGTCGGCCTTCCCGACAAGAAGGTCGTCGTCATAAGCGGGGACGGTGATCTGGCCAGTATAGGCGGGAACCACCTTCTCCACGCAGCCAGAAGGAACATCGACATAACCGTCATCCTTGTTAATAATATGATATACGGAATGACTGGCGGTCAGGTTGCTCCCACAACGCCGTTCGGAGCAAAGACTACTACAAGCCCATACAGGAACATCGAGCATCCGCTCCAGATTTCTGAGACGGTTGCTGCTGCTGGTGCCTCCTACGTAGCGAGATGGACTACGGCACATGTCTACCAGCTCATTGAGAGCATAAAGAAGGCCCTCCAGGTGAAGGGCTTCTCGCTCGTTGAAGTCGTCTCCCAGTGTCCAGTTCAGTTCGGAAGGAGGAACAGGATGAAAGAACCTGCAGAGATGCTCCGCTGGTTCCTCAAGAACTCGGTTCCAATAAACAAGGCGAAGAAGATGAAGCCGGAGGAGCTTGAGGGTAAGTTCGTCATCGGCGAGTTTGTGAACAGGGAGAGACCCGAGTTCGTTACCGAGCTCAACAAGCTCATAGACGAGGTTCAGGAGCACTTCGGGCTTAAGGGTGAATGAGATGGAGTTCGAGCTCGTAGGCAGGAGAATACGGGAGGCATTTGGAGACAGGGTAGACGAGGTTATCATCTTCGGTTCGAGAGTTAGGGGAGACTACAGAGAGGACAGCGACCTTGACGTCCTCCTTATCCTTCGAGACGGAATAAGGCCAGAAGACTGGGGCGCCATAGGGAAGCTCAGCGCTGAGCTTACCCTTGAGCTCGGTGTTTCGGTCATGATAGTACCCCACACATCCAGAGAGGACAGCCTCTACACCACTGCGAAGACGGAGGGTGTGGCAGTATGAACGCGGAAGAAGTGAAAGCACTGCTCAGAAAAGCCGAAGAGAGGCTCGCCGCTTCAAAGGAACTCTTTGAGAGCGGGCACTATGCATTCGCCATCTCAAGCGCATACTACGCAATGTTCTACTGTGCAAGGGCACTTCTCATCTCAAAGGGCATAACACCGAAGAGCCATGCGGGGGTTCACGCCCAGCTTGGAAAGGAGTGCGTGAAAACTGGCGAAATGCCCGCGAGACTCTACACGGGCTACTCCAAAGCCCTCAACATGCGTCACACGGCCGATTACGACGCTTTCGTTGAGTATACCGGAAGGGATGCGAGGGAGATTTTGGAGTATGCTGAGGAGTTTTTGACTTTCACAAAATCTTATCTGGAGGGTAAGAACGATGCAGATTAGATTCGCTGGCATAGGCGGTCAGGGCGTCGTCCTGGCCGGGGTCATACTCGGTGAGGCCGCTGCCATCGAGGGCCTCAACGTGGTCCAGACCCAGGACTACAGCTCGGCCAGCAGGGGCGGCCACTCGATAGCGGACGTGATAATATCGAAGGAACCCATCTACGATGTGATAGTCACGAAGGCGGACGTCCTGGTAGCGTTGGCCCAGCTCGGCTACGACACTGTCAAGGATTCGCTAAGGAAGGATGGACTTCTTATCATAGAGACGGACCTTGTCAAGCCCGATAGGGACTACATAGGCGCTCCCTTCACGAGGCTCGCCGAGGAGAGTACTGGTCTTGCACTAACCGTGAACATGGTGGCCCTCGGTTACCTCGTGGCAAAGACAGGCGTTGTAAAGAAGGAGAATGTTGAGGAAGCCATTAGAAGGCACGTTCCCAAGGGGACTGAGGAGATAAACCTCCGTGCCTTTAGGGTAGGTTTTGAGGAGGGATCAAAATGAGATATCCATTTCCAGTCGGAAAAGCCGATTTTATACCCGGCGATGAAGCCATAGCGAGGGCGGCTATCCTAGCGGGCTGCCGCTTCTACGCAGGCTACCCAATTACGCCTGCGAGCGAGATATTCGAAGCAATGGCGCTATACATGCCGTTAGTTGATGGCGTGAGCATACAGATGGAGGACGAACTTGGAAGCATAGCCGCGATAATAGGCGCATCCTGGGCCGGGGCGAAGGCCATGACCGCAACCAGCGGGCCTGGGTTCAGTCTCATGCAGGAGAACCTGGGTTATGCCGTCATGACTGAGACGCCGATAGTGGTCGTCAACATGATGCGCGGTGGCCCTAGCACTGGGCAGCCGACGTTCCCATCCCAGGGAGACATAATGCAGGCCATCTGGGGTACACATGGGGATCACATGCTAATCGTCCTCAGCCCATCCACCGTCCAGGAAGCCTTTGACCTGACCATTAGGGCGTTCAACTTGGCCGAGAAGTACAGAACACCGGTTGTTCTCCTTGGAGATGCAGAGCTGGCCCACATGCGTGAGCGCGTCTACATTCCGACGCCCGATGAGATAGAGGTCATCAACAGGAAGCTTCCGGCTAACGAGGAGGAGGCGAGGCTTCCCTTCGGAGACCCACACGGTGACGGCGTTCCACCAATGCCAATCTTCGGAAAGGGCTACCGCACGTACGTTACCGGCCTAACGCACGACGAGAACGGTCATCCGAGGACGGTGGAGCCCGAAGTTCAGGAGAGGCTCATCGGGAGGATTTATAGAAAAATCCTGGATCACAAAGACGACATAATCAGCTACGAGAAGTTCGGGCTGGACGATGCGGATGTTGCCATAGTCTCCACAGGAATAGTCTCACGCTCCGCCATAAGGGCAGTTAAGATGCTCCGCGAGAGGGGTGTTAAAGCAGGTCTCCTGAAGCTCCACACAGTGTGGCCCTTTGACTTTGACATGATAGAGGAGCTCGCGGAAGGGGTGAAGAAAATCCTCGTGCCAGAGATGAACATGGGGCAGCTCTACCATCTCGTGAAAGAGGGTGCCAACGGGAAGGCCGAGGTTGAACTGATACCTAAGGTAGGCGGCGAAGTTCACACCCCGATGGAGATTGCGGAAAAGGTGGTGGGATGATGTACCTCAAGGACGCTTATGATGTTAGGGACAAGTACCTCAGGAAGGAGATGCTCCCTACAATATTCTGCCCTGGCTGCGGTATAGGTTCCGCCCTGCAGTTCACCCTAAGGGCAATAGACGACCTTGGTTACAGCCAGGACGAGATAGTGTGGGTCAGTGGAATCGGCTGCTCCTCCCGTGTGCCGGGTTACGTCAATTTCGATGGCCTTCACACCACCCATGGAAGGGCTTTAGCGTTTGCAACGGGCATAAAGCTTGCAAACCCCGACCTCAAGATAATCGCCTTCATGGGCGATGGAGACACCTCTGCCATAGGTGGGAACCACTTCATCCATGCGATAAGGAGGAACCTCGACGTAACTGTGATTCTCATCAACAACTTCACCTACGGAATGACCGGCGGCCAGGTGGCCCCGACGACGCTCAAGGGCCTCAAGGGCACCACAGCTCCCTACGGTCAGTTTGAGAACCCCTTCGACATAGCGGGCCTGGCCGTCTCGGCGGGGGCAAACTACGTTGCCAGGTGGAGCGTCTTCAACTACCTCCAGGGCATCAACAGCATAAAGAAGGCCCTTCAGAAGGAAGGCTTCTCCCTTGTCGAGTTCCTCTCCCCGTGCCCGGTCAGCTTTGGACGGAGGAACAGGATGAAGACCGCACCTGAGCTGCTGCGCTGGTACCAGAAGATAACCGTCCCGCTGAACAAAGCCAAGAAGATGTCCCCAGAAGAGCTTGAGGGGAAGGTCGTGATAGGTGAGTTCGCGGACAGGGACAGACCTGGTCTGGTGAGGTCTTACATGGAATACAGAGAGCGTGCCAAGAAGATGATGGGGTGGGAAGAATGAGGAAAGAAGTCCTGTTCAGCGGTTTCGGAGGTCAGGGCGTCATACTTGCCGGTGTCATCCTCGGACGGGCGGCGGCCGTCTATGAGGGACTCTACGCAGTTCAGACGCAGGCCTACGGTCCGGAGTCAAGGGGTGGAGCGAGCAAGGCTGAGGTTGTCATCAGCGATGAATCCATAGACTATCCCAAAACCCTCCAGCCTGACTACGCGGTCTTCTTCTCGCAGGAGGCTTATACCAAGTACCTCCACACGGTGAAGGAGGGCGCTAAAGTCATAGTCGAGAAAGACCTTGTTCCCCACAGGGATTTCGAGTTCGAGAAGAAGCTCGACGTTGTGGCCCTTCCGCTGACTGAAATAGCGGAGAACACAACCGGGTTGAGCCTTACAATGAACATACTAACCCTCGGCCTCCTAACGGCGTGGACCAGTATTGTTAGCAAGGAAGCAATAGAAAAGGCCGTTCAGGATGCCGTGCCACATGGAACCGAAGAGATAAACCTCAGGGCCCTTAGAAAGGGCTTTGAGCTGGGAGAGAGAGCCGGGAAAAGCACTCTCTGATGCCTCCCACTTTCTTCATTGTTTTTAGATTTCCAAAACACTTTTAGTCCCCGCAGTGACTCTTCCCTGAGGGATATGCTGAGGAATGAAACAAAAGACCGAGTCTGGCACGGGACAGTCAGGATGGCGGACACGTTCTTTAAACGCTTTAGGGGGTTAATGCTCACAAAGAACGTTAGTCAAGCCCTTGTTTTCGTTCTACCGGCTGAAACAAGGGCAAACGCTTCAATTCACATGTTCTTCATGCTGAGCAACATTGATGTAATCTGGCTTGACTCCACGAGGCGCGTCGTTGACTTCAAGACTGCCAGGAAATGGCGACTGTACACTCCTAAAAAAGCCGCCAAGTACATCATCGAGGGTCCCGTTGGACTGATAAAGACGCTTGAAGTTGATGAAGGGGATTTGATAAACTGGGCACCCACGGAAGAGAAAAGCCGGACAGTCCCAGTTAAGTCCTTGCTTCCAGGCAAGATTGATCTAAACGGTTCCAAAAACAGCATCACCATGGTTGAGAGTATAAAAGAGATACACACCGAAAAGACCTAAAACTCAAACTCTACGCCGTTTTCATCTCCTTCCCAGAGGACGATGCGCTTGAGCCTAACATCCTCTGGCAATCTCTTCTTGACCTCCTCAGCTATCCAGAGGGCGACGTTTTCGGTTGTGGGGTTCTCGAAGAGCGAGTTGAGGTTCCTGTGGTCGAGTTTCTCGATTATCCTATCCACAATCGCCCGGAGCTCCAGGAAGTCGATGACATAGCCGTTCTTAAGCGGGCCTTCCACTGCAATCTCAACGCGGAAGGTGTGCCCGTGTATCTCTTCAGCCTGCCCGTTTATGATGACCGCGTGGGCCGCCTCGAACTTGAAGCGCTCAACGACGCGGGATTTCATGATCACACCTCCAGTTCATCGGGAGAGGATATTAGAGATATTCCCTCCCGTTTACATGCATTCGAGAAGTCTGAATCAAGGGATACCAGAGCTTCCACCCCATAGTATTCCGCAGTGGCAAGTAGAAGAGCATCGTTAGGTAACAGCCCGTACTCAGAAGAAAGTCTAACGGCCACAGTGGCCACATCATAGTTAACTTCAAGAAAGTCAGGAATTGCAAGGAGGGGCAGGACAACGTCCTCGAACTCCTGCACGGCAGATCTAACGAGTTCAGGTTTCTTCTTGGCCTTCCAGTAAGTACCAACCTTGATGCGGAGATAATGGTAAAAAACCTCACTGAAAACAACATCGTTTATGAAAACCCTCCAGTTTGAGTGAAACAGCTTTGAGAGGAGGTTTTCTGCGTTAGTATCGCCTTTAAGAGCCTCTACAAAAACATTACTGTCCACTAGAAAACTCCTCATAGAGCTCAGCCTCCAGCTCACGCCAGGACTTCTTGGACTTTATTGACCCAAAAGCACGGTTGAGGACATCGTCAAGGTTTGCCCTCGCCTTTGCTCGGAGTTCGTCCATCTTGGCCCGCCACTCCCTGTTGAGGGCTACATACCCTGTTTTTTCCACTTGCTTCACCCATTGTAAATTCAAATGAGAACAAATAAACTTTCCCACCGAAAACCAAATCAGTCCCCAACATCTTAAACTTTTATGGTGATCCTCATGGGCTGTGGCATGGCCGTCGATGCCAACCGCGTTATAGCTGGTGGTGTTTTGGTCTTCGTCGAGCCGGAAACCTTCAAGAAGTTCCTCGAGCTCAAGGAGAAACCACTAGTAATAGTCGGCTAAACGGGAAGCTTCAAGAAGGTGAAGATGAGCATGACAACCTACGACGGGGCGCTGATAATAACGCGCGACAAGGTCGAGCTGCCGGAGACGGCGATAGTCGTGAAGGCGAAGGAGCCCTCGCTGGGGAGGTGAGCTTTTATATCTAACCCCACATATTTTTCTCCCAACTTAATAACCCACCGTAATTCTTTTAACGCGAAGTCCTTATAAGGGGGCAGAGCCATTGCCGGACGGTGATTAAAATGGTCAGGTATATGGTCACATCAGCTTTACCTTACGCTAACGGGCCGATTCACGCGGGGCATCTGGCGGGAGCTTATCTGCCAGCAGACATCTTCGTGCGTTACCTACGGCTCAAGGGGGAGGAAGTGCTCTTCGTCTGCGGAACGGACGAACATGGGACGCCGATAACCTTCCGAGCACTCAAAGAAGGCAGAAGCCCTAGGGAGATCGTCGACGAGTTTCACGAGCACATAAAGACCACCTTTGAGAGGGCTAAGATAAGCTTCGACTACTTTGGGAGGACTGAGCTTCCAGTTCACTACCGCATAAGCCAGGAGTTCTTCCTCAAGGCCCTTGAGAACGGCCATCTCGTTAAGAAAGTCAGCAAGCAGGCCTACTGTGAGCACGACAAGATGTTCCTTCCGGACAGATACGTTATCGGCACCTGCCCCTACTGTGGCGCCGAGAACCAGAGGGGAGACCAGTGTGAGGTCTGCGGGCACCCGCTTACACCAGAGATACTCATTAACCCGCGCTGCAGCATCTGCGGAAACCCCATAACCTTCAAGGACTCCGCCCACTACTACCTGAAGATGGGGGACTTCCAGGAGAGGCTCAAGAAGTGGGTTGAGAGCCAGGAGCACTGGAAGCCGAACGTGCGCAACACCGTCCTCGGCTGGATAAACGAGGGACTGGAAGAGAGGGCAATGACGCGCGACCTCGACTGGGGTATTCCGGTCCCCCTCGACGACGAGGACGTGAAGGGAAAAGTCCTCTACGTCTGGTTCGAGGCTCCCATCGGCTACATAAGCATCACCATCGAGTACCTGAAGAGGGAAGGCAGGGAGAACGAGTGGAAGGAGTTCTGGCTCAACCTCGACGGCCAGACCAAGGTCATCCACTTCATTGGAAAGGACAACGTTCCCTTCCACGCGATATTCTGGCCGGCCTTCCTGATGGCCTACGGCAAGTATAGGGATGGGGAAGTCGAGGCCGAGTGGAACTTGCCCTATGACATCCCCGCGAACGAATACCTCAACCTCGAGGGCAAGAAGTTCTCAACGAGCAGGAACTGGGCGATATGGGTTCACGAGTTCCTAGATGCGTTCCCGGCCGACTACCTCAGGTATTACCTCACCGCCATAATGCCCGAGACTCGCGATTCGGACTTCAACTTCGCCGACTTCAAGAGTAAGATAAACGAGGAGCTTGTTAACAACCTCGGAAACTTCGTGCACCGCGCCCTCACCTTCGTGAACCGCTACTTTGATGGTAAAGTTCCGGAGAGGGGCGAACTGAACGAGCTGGATAAACAGGCCTTCGAGGAGATAGAGAGGGCCTTCGAAGAGACCGGGGAGCTTATAGCCCGCTACCACTTCAAAGATGCGCTCAAGCGCGTCATGGAGCTGGCCATCTTCGGAAACCGCTACTTCGACCACCAGAAGCCCTGGAAGACTGCAAAGACCGACCGCGAGAGGACGGCAACAACGGTAAACGTCTCGCTCCAGATCGTCAAGGCCCTCGGAATACTCCTCGAGCCGTTCCTTCCCGATGCCAGCGAGAAGATATGGCACCTCCTCAACCTTGAGGAGCTCAAGAGGTGGAGCTTTGAGGAGCTTCCAGCAGGACACCGCGTGAGAAAGGCCAGCCCTATGTTCAGGAAGGTCACCGACGAGGAGATAATCTACTTCATCGTGAACTACATTGGCAGGGGCAACCCCGACAGCGCGAGAATCCTCCTCGACAAGTACTACGAGAGGGACGACGTCTTTAAGGTGATTCTTGAGCACTTCGGGGAGAAGAGGGAGGAAGAGGCCCTCGCGCTCCTCAAGAGCATATATGGCGAGGCCCCTTCAAAGGCCGAGAAGGCTGAAAAAGCTAAAGCTCCTCAGAAGAAGGAAAAAGTCAAGGGGGGTAAAAAGATGGGTTATGTTAGCTTTGATGAGTTCGCCAAGCTCGATTTAAGGGTCGGAAAGATAATCGAGGTTAAAGACCACCCCAACGCGGACAGGCTCTACGTGGTAAAGGTTGACCTTGGCGACGAGGTCAGGCAGCTCGTTGCCGGGCTCAAGAAGTACTACAAGCCCGAAGAGCTGCTCAACCACTACGTTGTCATCATAGCGAACCTGGAGCCCAAGAAGCTTAGGGGAGTTGAGAGCCAGGGAATGCTCCTGGCAGCGGACGACGGCGAGAACGTCGCCCTGCTCATGCCGGACAAAGAGATAAAGCTCGGCTCAAGGATAAGGTGAGGGACTCAGAACTGTCCCCATTGGCTCTATTCTTTCCCTTTTATCAATCCTCTGCTCGTTTATCCAGAGAAAAATCAAAAAAGCTCAAAAAGGGCGTCAGCCCTTGGCGACTCCCATCGGTCTCATCCTCGCCACGAGGTTCGCTATTCCTGCCTCGTGGACGGTGTTGACGACGTTATCCACGCTCTTGTAGGCACCGGGAGCCTCCTCGGCAACAACACGGAGGGAGGCGGCCCTCACGTAGATTCCCCTCTGCGCCAGCTCGTTCCTGAGCCTGTCGCCACGGTACTGTCTGGTTGCTGCCTTCCTGCTCAATAACCTTCCAGCGCCGTGACAGGAGCTTCCAAAGGTTTCCTTCATTGAACCCTCAGCTCCAGCGAGGACGTAGCTGGCGGTACCCATCGAACCTGGGATGAGGACGGGCTGGCCAACCTCTCTATAAGCCCTCGGCACGTCCGGGTGGCCGGCCGGGAAGGCCCTCGTCGCACCCTTTCTGTGGACTATTACCTTCACCTTCCTTCCGTCTACCTCGTGTTCCTCCACCTTCCCGATGTTGTGGGCAACGTCGTAAACGAGCTCCATCTCCATATCTTCCGCTTTCCTCTTGAAGACCTCTTCAAAGCTCTCCCTGACCCAGTGGGTTATCATCTGCCTGTTGGCCCAGGCAAAGTTGGCGGCGGCCTTCATAGCGCTGAAGTATCTCTGTCCCTCTTCGCTCTGGAACGGGACGCTCACAAGCTCCCTGTCGGGCCACGGAATTCCGTACTTCCTGTTCGCCTTCTCCATAATCCTAAGGTAGTCGCTCGCGACCTGGTGGCCGAGCCCCCTCGAACCTGTGTGAACCATCACGACGACCTGTCCCTCGAAGAGGCCGTAGGCCTTCGCTATCTCCTCGTTGTATATCTTGTCAACGTACTGAACCTCAAGGAAGTGGTTCCCCGAGCCGAGAGAGCCCAACTGGGGAGCACCGCGCTGCTTTGCCTTCTGGCTGACTGCATCTGGATTGGCTCCCTGCATCCTTCCGTACTCCTCGTGGTGCTCTAAATCCTTCTCCCAGCCGTAGCCGTTGTCGACTGCCCACTTGGCACCGTCGGCGAGAACATCATCGATCTGTGTCCAGTGGAGCCTTACCCGCCCCTTGCTTCCTAGTCCAGAGGGAACGTTCTTGAAGAGGGTATCAACGAGCTCTTTGATCTTTGGCCTAACTTCATCCTTGGTCAGATTGGTTCTGATGAGTCTGACGCCGCAGTTAATGTCGTAGCCGATCCCTCCAGGACTTATTACACCCTCTTTTGCGTCAAAGGCGGCCACTCCACCGATTGGAAAGCCGTAGCCCTGATGTCCGTCCGGCATTACGATGGAGTACTTGTAGATGCCAGGGAGCATGGCGACGTTCGCTGCCTGTTCAAGCGTCCTGTCGTTCTTCATCTTCTCGATTAGAGCGTCGTCGGCGTAGACCCTCCCTGGAACGCGCATCCTCCTGTCGAACTTTGGAATTTCCCAGCGGATCTTGTCCATCCTCTTCAGCGGTACCATCCTCTCACCCCTAACTTGATGCTCCTCAATGATTTTAAACCCAACGCTTTTACTGTCAAGGAAAATGTTTGGCGGAAAAACCCTACTCAGGAACATCGGTCATTTGATGGCCGGAAGCATGATCAGGAGCACCGTAATGGTCATCTTCACGATCTACATAATCAGGATCATCAGCGTCCACGACTTTGGGGTTTATTCAACGGTTATCGCCTTCTCCTCCATAACAACTGCCTTTGTGAACTTCGGCCTGGACACGTATCTGACCAGGGAAGCGAGCAGGGACAGGCGGGTCTTCCTCCCGATGCTTAAGGCCGTTACAAAGGCTCGCTTTCTTCTGTTTGCCTTCTCTGAGGTTCTCCTCTACTCTCTCCTCAAAGCCCTCAACTATCCGGATGAGGTCGTCTGGCTAACCTTACTTTTAGCCTTCGATCCCTTACTTTGCTTCCTCCTTGATTCTCTCTACTCCATTTTCTACGTGGAGAACATAACGGCTCCGGTTGCCTTAGCCGAGTCGGGAAAGAGGCTGCTTCTTCTCCTTATAACCTTCTTCACCGCCCACAGGGGTCTTATCTGGATAATAATCTCCTACATAATAGCAGATTCGGCCGTGCTTCTCCTCCTTTACGTTGAGTACAGGAGGGTCGTTGCACGGTTGCCAAAGGGGGATAGTGTTTCCCTCCTTGGGGTTCTCAGGAAGAGCCTGTCCTTCTCGATACAGACCCTGAGCGGGATCTTCTTCTGGAACGTTGACATAATGATGGTATCAAAGCTCCTCGGGCCCGTTTTGACCGGCTTCTATAACATTGGGGCAACGGTCTTTAAGACCATCTACTTCATCCCCCAGTCATTCACCTCGGTTCTCTTCCCGAGGATAAGCGAGGCCCACAGTCGGGGGAAGCTCGAAGTGCTCAAGGGGCCGATCCTCGAGTCTACAAAGAACCTTCTCCTGATGGCCATAGGCATAGTCTTCTATTCACTGACGAGCCTGCCCTACTACATCCCCCTGTTATTCGGCGATAAATATAGACCGGCTATGGGCCTCGTAGGGCCGATGTCCCTGATAGTTCTCTTTTACTTCCCAGCCTTTGTGTACCAGAATGTGCTGATGGCGATTGAAAGGGAGAAGAAAGCCGTCAATACCCTTATAGTTGGCAACGTGGCGAACTTTACCCTCAACCTCGCTTTCATCCCGGTTTTTGGCATTATGGGGGCAGTCTATGGGACAGTGATAAGCCAGGTCATCTTTTTGGCGATGAACGTTTACTACCTCAGGGACGTGATACCCCTTGTAACCCCCCCATTAGAGCTCGCGGGGGGACTTTTAATCGGTACAGCCGCATGGGCTCTGACAGCCGTGGCAACCCTTTTCTTAGAAAAGTTCGTCTCCCCCTTCTGGGCCGACAACCTGTATTTCGTCACGATGTACCTTCTCTACAGGTTCAAAGTGATAAACGTGGAGGGTTTCAGGCTCTCAGCCTCCTCTCCTTAGGCACGTAGTTTATCAGCCTTCCTTCCTTCGCCTTCGCCGAGCCGAGGAAGTAGGTGCGCCACTTCACTATCACCCAGCCGTGGAGTTCTTTGTCATCAATTTCTACGCTCTCTCCAGCTAAGTACCTCCTAGCCCTTTCGTCGTCCAGCTCAACCACGCTCTTCGTCGCCCTTGGCCCCACCAGAAAGCTCCCCTCGATGCTCAGCCTTATGCCGTCACTCTCAACCCTTCCGAAGTAGAGCCAGCCGTCGCTTTTTATTTTAAGGTAGCATGGTTTTCTGACGTAGACCTTCTGGTGGTTGCCCTTTATTTGATACATCAGGTCGGGAGCATAACCGTAGTTCTCAATGAGCAACCTTTTGACGAGTTTGGTGTCAGGTGTTTTCCCTATTTCTTCCCGGGGATTTGCGGACTTCTTCCTCGCCTCACTCATCTACCTCACCTGGCTTGACGATTTTGGCAATGAAGAACGCCTCGGTATCGTTGTCGTTCGGGTGGATTCTGAGGGCCTTCTTCAGCTCCTCCGAGTACTCCTTCCCTTCCCATTCGAGGACGGGCTCACTGGTCTTGATGGGGAGGTCTATCCTCTCAAGCCTCGCGTTCGTCTTCCGGAGGAGGTAATCAACGACCTCCTCGTTTTCAAGCGGGTCTATCGTGCAGGTAGAGTACACCATTACTCCTCCGGGCTTCAGGGCTCTGTAGCCCGCCAGGATGAGCCTCTTCTGAATGTTCATGTACCTGATGACGGCCTTCATCCTCCACTCACTCAGGAACTTCCATTTCTTTCGTATCATTCCCACAGAGGAGCACGGAGCATCCAGAAGAACCCTATCGAATGTATTCTCAAAGCGGGCGAAGCTGGCACCATCTCTCATCATTACCCTAGCTATTAGAACCCCCATCCTGTTGAGGTTCGCCATGAGGACGTTGGCCCTGCTTATTTGGGGATCGTTGGCTATTACACACCCCTCATTCTCCATGTATTGCGCTATCTGTCCGGTCTTTGAGCCGGGAGCTGCAGCCATGTCGAGAACCAGCTCCCCCGGCTTCGGGTCAAGCACTACTGGTGGTATCATCGAGCTGGCCTCCTGGCCGAAGACGACACCCAGCCCGTGCTCCGGAACCCTCGCAAGGTTGTCCACGTTTATGAAGAAGCTCTCCCTAACCCAAGGAATCCGCTCAAGCTCGAACTCCTCATTAAGCCTCCCAACGACCACTTCGAGCGGCGCTTTGAGTGTGTTCACCCTTATGCTCTGCCTGAGGGGCTTGACTATGAACTCCCAGAACTCGTCAGTGTCCTCAAGCTGGGAATACCTTTCATAGAAAGCTGGATTCGCCTCTTTAACAACGTCCCTCGCGCTCATTTCAACACCTCACAGGTCAGGAACGAACTGTGCCATCCATCTCCCGTCAGGAAGCCTTTTAATCTCCATCTCATGGTAGGTTATGGCTTTAACTTCCTCTTTGGGATTGTGCTTCTCCAGATTGAGCGGCTCACCACAGGCCTTAGCCTTGAGTTTGTAGCCATCTTTGGTTTTCTCGATGCTGACCTTAACGTCCCCGAAAACCAGCCCCTCCATGTCGTGGAGAACCAAAAGCTCCTCAAGGAAGCTGTAGAGGAGCGCCTCAAGGTCTTCCTCCTCGGCCTCAACTCCCCTGCACTCCCTCGGCTCCACCTTTCCAACGTCCACCATGACGTCGAAGAGACCGAGGGCAACGGCCTCAAAGGCCTCCTCCAGCGTTGAGCCGAATCCCCTGACGCCTATATCCGCCGTGTGCTCGTAGTGCTCCCATTTTCGCATACTTACACCTCCCCCACCCATTAATCTTCTCTCCCGGTCATCTCGCATTTCCCGCACGAGCTTTCCGCTATCTTCCCTCGGAACATCCAGGGGCTTGAGGACCTCCCATTCCTCTTTCACGCTTTCACCTGAAGAGAATTGGGTGGGAGTTTTTATAAACCCCACCAATCGAAACCGTTAATTAGACCGCCGTCGAAATGGAAGGGGTGGTGACATTGAGGGAGATAACGCCGAAAAGGATTATCGAGATGAAAGGGAAGGAAAAGATAGCGATGGTAACCGCTTACGATTATCCCTCTGCGCTTCTTGCTGACAAGGCTGGAATGGACATTATATTCATTGGGGACTCATTGGGGATGGTCGTCTACGGCGAGCCCAACACCCTCAACGTCTCTATGGAGCAGATGGTATTTCACACGAGGGCCGTTGCGAAGGCGGTAAAGAGGGCGCTTGTTCTGGCTGATATGCCCTTCGGTAGCTATGAGGTCAGCGTCGAGCAGGGTGTAAAGAACGCGGTTAGGCTTATCCAGGCGGGAGCGGACGCAGTAAAGATAGAGGGCGGCTACGACCACAAGGAGCTCGTTAAAAAGCTCGTGAGGATGGGTATACCAGTAATGGGACACACTGGACTAACCCCCCAGCGCTACCTCCGCCTCGGCGGCTACAGGTTGATGGGTGAAACCGAGGAAGAAATCGAGGAAATCCTGCGCGATGCAAAGGCCCTTGAAAAGGCCGGTGCCTTCGCCGTCGTCCTTGAGTTTACTCTGGCGGATGTTGCGAAGCTCGTCACGGAGAAAGTTTCAATCCCCACAATTGGCATAGGCTCCGGTCCGTGGGTCGACGGCCAGGTTCTCGTCTGGCACGACCTCCTGGGCATCTACGAGAACGTTCCACCCTTCGTCAAGAAGTACGCCGGTTTGGGGAGCGTCATTGAGCTCGCCCTTGAGAACTACCGCGAGGAAGTCAAGGGGGAAAAGTTCCCGGCCAAAGAGCACTACTGGGAGTTCCTCGACAAGGACGACTTCGAGAGAAAGAAGAGAAAGGCCCTTGAAAGGCTGGAGGACGAGTGATGCTCGGCAGCATGAGAATAAGCGTAGTAATCCCCGCATACAACGAGGAAAAGAGACTCCCGAAAGTTCTCCAGAGGATTCCAGCCTTCGTTGACAAGGTTACCGTTGTTGATGACGGTTCGTCCGACGGGACTTACTCCTCGGCCTTCTCCTTTTCCGAGAAAGACCCAAGGGTTGAGGCTTTTAGGTTGGAGAAGAACTGCGGCAAGGGCTGTGCAATGAGGGAAGGGGTCAAGCACGCCACCGGGGACGTCGTGGTCTTCATGGACGCCGACGGCCAGCACCTTCCGGAGGAGATTGAGAAGCTCGTGAGGCCCATAGTCGAGGGAAAGGCTGACCTTGTCATCGGGGCGAGGAAGGTTGAGGTGCAGGGGAAGAGGCCGCTCCAGAGGAGGCTGAGTAATCTAATAACGACGAGGCTCATAAGGTGGAAGCTCGGCACCTACGTTTACGACACTCAGAGCGGGTTTAGAGCGTATAGGTGGGAATTCCTGCCGGAGATAGAGAGCGATCGCTATGAAGTTGAGACCGAGACCCTCCTGAAGGCCGCTAAAATGGGAGCTCGGATATCAGAGGTCCCTGTTAGTAAGGTATACGGCGTTGAGACCGGCCACTTCAGGTTTGAGGACGTGATACGGTTTCTAAAGGCCCTGGTTAAATATTAACGTGTCTCGGGAAATCCAAAGGAGAACCAAAAGAAAAGCTTTTTAACTGCCTCTCAGAGCTAGAGAATGCCATGATGCTCATAACCACATCACACCGACCGACGAGGAGGACGAGGAGCTTCGGTCACGACCTTGAGAAGGTCTTCCCCAATTCTCTCTACATAACCAGGGGAAAGAAGACTCTCAAAGACCTCCTGATGGAGGCGTATGATAGGAACTACGAGAGGCTTTTGATAATAAACGTCTGGAAAGGCAACCCACTCAAGATGACGTTCATCCGGGTCGACCCGGAGGACTGGGGCTACATGGGCTACCTTTATCTCCACGGAATAAAACTCCAGCGCGAGATGGGCTTTAGGGATGTGAGACCGCTCCGCGAAGAGATGCCCCTGGTGATAACCACTGCGAAGAGAACTGGCCCCGATCACGCGGCTTTCGCCCAGGCGTTCGCGGAGCTTACGGGTGGAACGTTCGTCCGCAGAAGGGAGCGCTCCCTCCTTGGGATAGCTGATAAATACAACACCGACGTTCTGGGCGTGGTTGAGCGACATCCGCGTGGAATGGCCGTTAACTTTTACCGCCTCGACGTCACGAAGGAGAGCCCCGTGGGGCCTCTCGTGAGTGTTAAGATCTGGATAATGGAGGACGGGAGAAGATGGGACTATAAGGAGGCCCTCTCACTCCGCGGTGAAAATCGGGAGGAATAATACAGTCTTAGTAGTTTTGCCCCAAGTGCAATGTTCTGCAGGTATAGCCATCCGGCGGTTCACCAGCGGGGTCTTGATGCGGCTCTGTTAACCTACTCATGAAGTACGGGATGGGGATGATGGAAGTGACGGACGAATGGCCCATAGAGGGATTCATCGAGCTCTCCTTCCCGGACGAGGAGACGGCGCGGGTTGTCTACGAGAGCGTCCTCCACGAGCACAGGACAGTACCATACCGGAGAAGCAGGATAGAGTTCCTTCTCAACGGGAGAAAAGTGATCATCCGCTTCCTCGCGAGGGACAGCTCGGCACTCAGGGGGACCATCAACTCGTACCTCCGGTGGATACGCGTGGCCATCGACTCGTTAGAGGTTTGACCCCTGCGAAGGGGACGACGCCTTTTTAAGTCCTTCCGGCGATTCTTCTCCATGAACCTCATGAGGGCCCGCGAGGATTTGAAGTACCTCATGAACAGGGGCTACCGTAAGAAGGTAGCCCTTGACTTCGTGGCCAACCACTACCGCCTGCCAGCCCCCCACCGCTATCTCCTGGCGAGGTGCGTCTTCTCCGACGCTTGGATTGCAGAGGTAAGGGAAAAGCTCCTGAAGCCGGAGGAGCTCACCGGGAAAAGCCTTGCCATAGACGGCTTCAACGTCCTCATAACCCTAGAATCCCTAATGGACGGTGAGGCAATACTTTGCGAGGACGGTCTGGTGAGGGACTTAAAGTACCAGGGGAGGTACCGACTCAACGAGAGAACCCCTATGGTGATTGAAAAAGTGGTTAAGTCCCTCTCTGAGCTGGGGGTTGGGAAGGCAGTCTTCTTCTACGGCAAGAACGTCCCGAAGAGCGGAGAAATAAAGAAACTTACCGAGAGTGCCATCAAAAAATTTGGAGCCACCGGTGAAGTCCGGCTCGTTAAAAGCCCTGATTTTGAGCTCAAGTCTTTTGAGAACGTTGCAACCGCGGATACTGCTATAATCGGGGCCGTTGAGAGAGTTTTTGACCTGGCGGCGTATGCTGGAAGAAATTACCCGCCCGCCTCCCTTGATGAAATCCTCAGGAAAGAATAGAAGTTCACCGGCTTCTCATCGGTTAGACGGCTTTCGAAAGACTACAACTTCTTTTGAAGTTTTGGGAAATCTTTAATAAGATGAAGAACGTAGTATAACAGATGAAAAGCCCCTTTAATTCTTCTGGGGTCATGGAAGGATAAACATGAGAAAAGTTTCACTGCTTATTCTTGTCTTTCTGATTTCGGGGTTAGTCATCACAAGCGGCTGTATGGGCGGTTCCGGTGGTTCTTCAACCGCAAGCTCCCCTGGAAGCACAACCTTCCACACAACCACGACGGAGAGCCCGTCAACCACCTCCTCGACGGTCTCTTATACAACCACTCAGGAGACAACGACCACCCAAACACAGGCCGAAACCGAGAACTGGAAGAGAACATGGGACGCCTTGGGGATGATAGCGATTGAAGGCTGGAGCTACAGCATAACGGGGGTATCTTACGCCATCACCTACAAGACAACCAGGAGAAGTCCACTACACGATGGAGCACGGCTATACAACAAAACTAACGGGAGCTACATTACCTACGCAGTGGTCAGGATGGACGACAGCTCTACTTACACCTTCAAAGTCTACACGAACAACATAGAGGAGTACACTGGCTGGGTTCTCTGGGTTCCCTCCGCCTTCGAACTGGTAGAGAGCGGTTCTGGAAGCGATAGCTTTACCGTTCATGGGCCAAACTGCGCCTACATCTACAACGGAAGTGGGAATATGAACGGCGACATGAACTGCGGGGCGGTGATAACCCAGAACCCCTTCGACCAGCTGTGGGACATCTTCAACGGCTTTGCAGGGGGAATCTACGGGGATGTCGTGAACGTCGGCGACCTCTCCTCGAACGGGAACGGCTACACGGTCTCTGCCGACGGCACTGTCAATCTGGCTGGAATGGACTTCAAACTCTACAACATCACTTGGAGCGGGAGCTTTATGGGTGCGCTTCCGGCCAACGGCTACACGCTCGTCGCCAAGGGGCTCCCTTTACCTCCACACAAAGATAACGGACATCAAAATGGAAGAGACTCAAGGCTGAGAAGCTTTCTTTTTCTTTCCGCTCCCTTTTATGTCTTCATCTCTTACAATCCCCTTAGCGTAGGGGCAGAGCTCTCTAAGCGGGCATTCTTCGCACTTGGGGTTTATTGGCCTGCAGATGCTCCTCCCGTGGTCGACCATCGCGTGGTTGACATAGATCCACTTCTCCTTTGGAATCAACTCCGTGAGATACTCCTCGACCTTTTCAGGGGCAACGCGCGGTGGGGCCAAGCCGAGTCTTTTGCTTATTCTGTTAACGTGGGTATCAACGGGAATCGCCTGTCTTCCAAAGCCGTAGGCCAGGACTATGTTGGCGCACTTCCTCCCTATTCCAGGGAGCTTCATAAGCTCGTGGATGTCATCAGGAACTTTTCCGCCGTACTTCTCAAGGATTATCTGAGAGGCCTTGACTATCCACTCACCCTTGGTCTTCCAGAGGCCGACCCCCTGCTTCCTCAGGAACTCCTTCATCTCCTCGACGGGCGTATTGGCTATCGTCTCGATGTCCCTGTACTTCTTAAACAGCTCCTCCCAGACGCGGTAGGTAACCTCATCGCGCATCCTCTGGGAGATTATGCAGTGAACGAGCGTTCGATAGGGGTCGCCGATGAGGAGCTTCTCCCTTGGATGGGTCTTCATCAGGATTTCAACTATCTTCTCGGCCCTCTTTTTCTTCTCCTCCCAGCTCTCCTCGAAGGTGAAGCCCTCAAGGCTCAATGACAGTGACCTTGTCCCCATAAACTACCACCACCTTTCCTTCTGCCACCCTAACTTCTTTCAGTTCCTCGAACTCCCTGCTATAAAGCTTTTGCCCGTTCCAGTTGTATATTCGAACCTCGTTTTCGAGGACAACGACGAGGCCCTTCGAGAAGGAGAGCACCTCCCGAACCTCTCCACTGAATTCAAGGGTTATCTCCTTCACTTCACTCCTTGTTATCTCTATTCTGGTGTTTTGGGAGACCTTCATTGGACTCGGGTCTGTAAGGATGGCCTTAAAGGCTAGGGGCTTCCCGAGGAGGTCTATCTCGACGGTCTCGCCTGTTTTTACCTCCCTGCCTATCAATTTAGAACGGATGATTTCTTCAAAGCCGGCCGGGAGCTCAACATCGAAGAGGGGTTTGAGTGTAATCTTCATGAACACCACCTAACTGAAGTAAGAATCGAGAGTAATAAGCGTTCCGAGGAAAATTTTATAAAGTAGACATATCAATCGATATATCGGTGAAGAAAATGGAGAAGCCGAAGTTTAAAGGACACCTCAAAATCCTCGTTCTCAAGCTCCTTGAGGAGGGCCCACTGCACGGTTACGGCATAATGGTGGAACTTGAGAAAAGATACGGTATACCCCACCCAAGCCCTGGGACGATATATCCGATACTTGCCTCTCTGAAGAGGGCCGGCCTGATCGAGGTCGCCGGTGGGGGCAGGCGGGAGAAAAAGCTCTACCAGATAACAGAGAAAGGGAAGGAGTATCTACGGGAGCATGATTACGAGGTAAAGGAGGTCCTTGAGACTGCAGAGCGATTCAGAGAGTTCGCCCGCCTCGGCGGCAGGGAGCTGGCGGAAGTGCTCAAGGAGGCCTTCAACTCCGTTAACGAGCTGAGCGAGGAACAGAAGAGAGCTCTCGCGAGGGAGTTTGCTGAGTTCACCAAGAGGGTGAGACTGATTCTCCTCGGAGAGATGCCGGAGGAGAGAGCATGAGCGAGGCCCTTCACTGGACTGCCTACTATAAGGAAATGGAGAAAAACGCTCCACTGAAGATTTACTACCCCATCTGCGGTGGAGGGGAGGAGTGCATCTTCGTCTGCCCCTATGCAGACTCGATATGGGAAGTCGTCCCGATGGAGGTGAGTCTCTTCGGCGTAAGGCACAAAGTTCGCCTGAGGCCCTTCATGGCGAACCCCGAGGCGTGTAAGAAATGCTACCTCTGCGTCCAGGCGTGTCCAACAGGGGCGCTGAGGCCCGCTGAAGAAGAGATCAAACGTCCAGCCCTTGTTCTGCTGTACAACGCCCTCCGGTTGCCGTTCAAGAAGAGGTACGGCCTAAAGTTCGTCTTCAGAAAGGAGCACGGCGAGAAGTTCAAGCGCAACAACTGGCCCGAGAGGTACGGGGTGGTATGAGGCCTTCCTTCAGTTCTCACGACTACTGGTGAAAAAGAAGTGAAAGTTCCGTTTTGGGTTTATCTGTTCCTTCCCTGAACCTTTCATAGCTTATCTCCAGAGCCTTGAGAACAGGAAGTTCCTCCCCCGCGAAAAAGCTCAGCATTGCCCCGCCGCCCGTTGAGACGTGGCTTATCCCGGTGATGTTGTACCTGTAGACGCTCGCTATGGAGTGACCCCCGCCGACAATGGAGAATGCCGGGCTTTCGCCAATGGCCCTGAAAACTCCAACGGTTCCGTGGGCGAACCCCTCCCTCTCGAAGACGCCCATCGGGCCGTTTGCGACGATTATCTTTGCACTATCAAGGATTTCACGGTACTTCTCCACTGTGCGAGAACCTATGTCGAGGATTGGATACTCGTCAAAGAGCCTCTTATCTCCACCCAGAAGGTCAACCTCAAGGCGTTCTTCATGGTAATCTACGGCAAAATCGACCGGAGTTCTGACGTAGGGGTAGAACTCGTCCAGTATCCGTTCAGCCCAGTCCACAAGTTCAAGGAGACCCTTCCTGTGAAGGAACCCTACGTTGGCATCTCCAAGGTCAAAGCCCTTGGCCAGCGTGAAGATCTGTCCAACGAGGCCACCAGTGAGTATGAGGTCGGCTTTTCCATTCCTCAGGACGTTCTCTGCAACGCGGAGTGAATCATCGACCTTTGCACCGCCCAGGATGTAGACTCTCGGCCTATCGTCGCTTTCGTAGGCTCTGCTCAGTGCATCGACCTCGGCCTCCAGTAACTCCCCCATTATCATCGGCTTCAGTCGGGCAAAGCCCACCAGAGAAGGCTGGCTCCTGTGGGCTGCCGCAAAGGCGTCGTTCACAACGTAATCGATGAGCGGGGTGAGCTTCCGCACGAAGAAGGTCTTCTCGCACTCCTCAATGGGTTTATAGAAGACTTCTTCGGCAGAGAAGCGGAGGTTTTCGAGCATTATGACTTCTCCAGGTTTCAGGGCGCCTATTCTCTCGCGGGCGTTTTTTCCAAAGATATCCTCAACGTATTCGACCTCCTGGTTGAGGAGCCTGCTTAGGATTTCCGCGTGCTCCTCCGTAGTTATGTAGTCGCCCTTGTAGGGCCTGCTCTGGTGGGTCGCCACCACGACCTTCGCCCCATCCTCAAGGAGGTGCCGAATAGTTGGGAGAACCGCTCGAAAGCGTGCGTCGCTCGTTATCCTTCCGTTCTCGACGGGGGAGTTGAGGTCTGCCCTCAGAAACACGGTTTTGCCTTCATAGGTGAAATCCGTGAGCCTGAACATGCTACCACCGGCCATAACCTCTCGCTGCATAGTAAACCCACAGGTGTTAAAAAGTATTCTAAACACCGCCGGTGATAACCAGGTAGATGGAAAGGAATTTATAATATGGCACCTGAGTTATTACTACGTGGTGATAACGATGACATGGGCTGTGGAACTGGTATCCCTCACCCCCAAAGACGCGCACTCATAGAGAGGATAACGGAGCTCCTGAAGAGAATGAGCTTCCGCGAGTACGAGAAGGTGGCTGCCTTCGCGGCGTCAAGCTACCCCATCGAACCCGGTGAGATAGAGCTCAAGTCCCTCACCGTTGACCTGAGAACCGCCTACATAATCTCATGGAGCGCGGGGGAGGAGAAGGACAGGGCGCTGGTGTTCTCAAAGGATGAGGTAGTTCTGAGGGCGTCGAGCGACGAGAAGTTCGCCGTTCCTATAAAAAAAGGCCCTCCTAAATGGTCCAGCGAGGATAAAAGCCACGGAGAGGAAGATAGAAACACCGCTCACCCCCGGAGAAGCCGTTCTCGTCCTCAAAGCCGCCGCGGCCAGTGAAATCGGGGTCCACGAAAACAAAGTGAGCATCCAAGAGCGGCAGAAGGTCTACGTGCCGTTCAGAGCAGAGCTTGAGCTCCAGGTGGGCGAGAACAGCGCAGAGGCATCAGTAGACCTGGTTGAAGGGAAAGTAGACTTCAGGATAGAACCCCTCCCGGAGGAGTACTTCATAACGAAGACGCGCGAAGTATTGGAGGAAGAGACCGGCGAGAAACCAAAGGGTATAGAGCTTGAGAAGGGGAAGAAGCTGAAAATTCACGGGAACACGGAGAGGTTCTCCTTTGAGGTGGTCTTTAACCCCTACACCGGCAGGCTCATACGGGTCGAGACCCTCATGAGTGATAAGGCTCTGGAAGAGCTCCTCAGCGAGCTTTATCAGGGAGGGGAAGTTCTGAACCTGGAGAAGGGCAAGAAGGTGGCCGTTGTCGACATACTCGCCTCCGGTGCGATGGTCGTCGTTTAGGTTGACCTGAGGAATGGAAAGGCGAATGAGGTAAAAAAGCTCCCATCTCCTGAGGCAGCGTCCTTAAAGGCCAAGACCATGATAGAGGCCAACTTCCCGGTTTCGGAGCTCTCAATGCACTCGTACCGTGTAGTGGAGCACAAGTACCTGAAGATTGAGCTCCAGGGGAAAGACGGAAGGGCCACCGTGAAGATCGACGGGGCCACTGGCGACATCCTGGATTACTACGTGGAAATCTCGGAAAAGAGGGCTGGAGAGCTCGTCCTTGAGAAGTACCCCGGGTTCAAGATAACTTCCGTGATGGGAAACGAGGATGAATACGCAGTCGAAGCTGAGGACGAGACCCACAGCGTTAAAGTGCGCCTGAGCAAGGATGGAAAACTCCTGGAGGAAGTGGACAGGGCCCTGAGGCGCTCCTTGGCGGAGAGACTGGCCGAGGAGAAGGCAAAGGAGATAGATCCCGAGGCGCGCGTCGAGTCGGTGGAGCTGCGCAATAACTGGACCGTCGAGTTCAGCGGGGTAGCCCGCGTGGGCAGGCTGGTTCTGGACAGGGCAACGGGTGAAGTCATCGACAAGGACGTGAGGATGACTGAGAGGGCCCTAGAGGAGGTGTACCACCGCCACTTAGGGGAGGAGTACGGGGAAGAGTCACCGCGGACGGAGAGGCTGACGCACTATAAGGAGGAGGGATACGTCCACATAAAGGTCTCAGGAAGCGACAGACTCTACTACGCAAGAATAGACACGCGCACTGGCAAGATACTCAGCGAGGACACGGCGCCGGTCAAAGGGCTGACTGCGAAGATAAAGCAGCTCCAGCTCGAAGGAAAATACAAGTAACATCTTTTGACCTATTTTTGTGTTTTTCTGTTTTGCACACTATTATTGAGGCTACTGTAAGTTTTGAGAGAGCTTCAACGGAAAAGAATTTATACATGGCCGTAAAAAACTCGCCGGTGAGAGAGATGTCCGGAAAGATAATCCACGATGGGATACACGGCAGTATGAAAATCGACGGTGTTATTCTTAACCTCGTTAAAACACCGGAGTTTCAGAGGCTGAGAAACATAAGACAGCTGGGCCTGGCTTATCTTGTCTACCCCGGCGCCAACCACACCCGCTTTGAGCACTCGCTCGGCGCGTGGAACGTTGCGAGGAGACTCTCAGGGGAGCTTGAGCTTGAGGAAGAGGACGCCATGGTTCTTGAGATAGCGGCCCTGCTCCACGATATCGGCCACGGGCCGTTCAGCCACACCTTCGAGAGTATCTACAAGAACTACACAAAGGAACACGATCATATGCGCCTTGGGCGGGACATAATCCTGGGGCGGATAGACATAACCGACGGCAACGGCGGTGGCAGGATACCCGACATCCTGAACGAATACGGCGTATCGCCGGAGGAGGTTGCGGAGCTAGTCTTCGGGAGGCACAGGAAGAAATACGTCGGACAGGCCCTCCACGGCGATGTGGACGTTGACCAAATTGATTACCTCATAAGGGACGCGCACTACACCGGGGTCGCCCACGGCATAATCGACCTTGAGAGGCTCCTCAAGGTGCTCACGATACACGACGGGGAGCTCATGGTGGAGGAAAAGGGGATAGAGGCTGTTGAGGGTATGATGGTGGCGCGCTCCCTCATGTACTCCCGCGTTTACTTCCACCACACGGTTAAGATAGCGGAGGGAATGCTCACCAGGGCCCTTGAATCGGCCCTTGAGCAGGACCACCTGTGGGACTTCTGGAAGATGATAGACTGCAGGGTTCTCGTCGAGCTGGAGGACCTTGAGGGCTATCCGGCGGAGATGGTAAGGAGAATAAAGTACCGCGACCTGTACAAGGCGGCGGTTCTTGCCGGGGCCGATGAGCTCTCCCAGGAGGAGAAGAGGGAGCTTCTGACAGCATATCGGAACGTCAAAAGGAGGCAGGAGATTGAGAGGGCGCTGGCCGATGCCGTTGGAGCAAAGGAAGGGGAAGTAATCCTTGAGTTCAGCATAGCGGACCTGATGCTGAGCGAACCCAGATTGAAGTCGACGGATATAGGCGTTCTCCTGGAAAACGGCGAGGTGCAGCCGCTGACGAGGGTAACACCGCTTGCCAACGCCCTCAAGAGGAGGCAGACGCCGAGGTGGGCCGTCCTCATAGCCTCTCCGGCGCAGTACGTCGAGGATGTTAGAAAAGCGTGGAGGAAGGTTTTATTCGGATGAAAAAAGGCCTAGATTCGACTTTCTCTCTTTAACTCTCTTTTTCAGTTCCTCAATCATCTCAACGAGCTCGTCCGCGTCTCGGATTTCCCTGAGGCTTTCCTTTGGGATGAGTGGGACTTCCGAGATTACCTCCGTCTTGGTCCTTTCGAGCACGAAGAGGCCATCTGTGTTTATTATCCTCCCGACCTCTGCCACCATCTCGGCCCTCTTAACCGTTGAGCGCGTCTTCTTCTCGTCTATTCCCGTTAGGATTGTGAACTCATTCTCCTTTGAAAGCGCGTTGAATGGGGCCTTCTTGACCTTGACGACGCCCATTCCAAGTCGCTCAAGTTTCTCGAAGACCTCCTTTTCCAGTGGCGTCTCCGGTTTTGAGCTCAGTTCCGCCTCCACATTAGCCTGGAGGACGTCTATCGGGCGGGCAAGGGGTTCGTTGAACAGCTCCTCCATTCTGATGGCGACGTCTATTGAGACCGCCTGTTCTCCGCGCTCGTAGTTTAGGATGCTCTTCCTAGAGACCCCTAGTATGGCCGCAAGCTCGCCGATGGAGTAGCCGTTCCTCTCGCGGAGCTCTCTTAGAAGCTCGCCATCAACCCTAACGTAGAAGCCCCCCCTCTCGGCGAATATCGCGGGGAGCTCTCCTTCCTGGAGAATGCTGTAGAGGGTCGCTGGATTGAGGGCGTAGATTCCAAAGCGCTCGTAAACAACCCCATCCTCAAGCTCCCCGTTTTTCGTCCTGAGGCCCACGATAAGGGGTGAGGCGTTGAAGACGCGGGAGAGGCGCTTCAGGTCGTTCGCCTGCTCCTCGTTTACGGTGTCGATGTTTAGGGACACCTTGACGAAGAGGAGAAGAAAGCGTCCGCTGGCCACGATATCGAAGCAACCGCCCCTCAGCTCTACGAGGGCAACTCTAAATCCCACCTTCTGGAATATATTGGATACGGCCCTGACCAGTCTTTCCCTCTCCATCAAGGTTAAATATGAAAAGGAACTTTTAAACTTAAGGTGCATGGAATGAGGCCCGTCGTGTTGGAAGGTACCAAAGTTGCCCTGTCTGTTCTCATGAGGGACGACATTCCGACGCTATGGAAGTGGTACAACGACAGGAAGGTTAGAAGGTACCTGCTCAAGCCCCACGAGGTTTTCTTCTACGAGGACGAACTCGAATGGTACGAGACCATTCGCAGAAACAAGGCACGCGAGAAGGTGTTCGCAATAGTCACGCGGGAACAGCGCCGTCTGGTCGGTCTCGTTGGACTGCACAACATCGACTCTCAGAGCAGGAATGCAGAGATAGGCTATTTCTTGGGCCCTGAACACTGGAGGAAGGGTTATGGAACGGAGGCCGTTGCCCTGGCCCTGAGCTATGCCTTCGAGTGGCTCAACCTGCGCAAGGTTTACGCCAGTGTCTACGAGACCAACAGGCCCTCCATAGCGATCCTTGAGAGCAACGGCTTCCTCAGGGCTGGAAGGCTGAGGAGGCACCACTACGTTCCCGGAGAAGGGTTCGTTGACGTCCTGATCTACGAGCGCTTCAGGGACGGTGAGGGTGTTGTGTGAGTACGTCTACAAAAACGGCCGAAAATGCCGGCTTAAACCCATTGAAGGCTCGAAATACTGCCCCCTCCACATCCCGTTTGAAGAAGGGGAGGAGCTCCTTAGTGATAAGCTTCGGGAAGTTAAGGAGAAAAACTTCCAGAGGAGATTGAAGGTGGGGCAGAGCTACTTCGAGGGTGTCTACCTCTACGATGCTGTAATCAGAGGATATAAAAGCAAGAAAATGCTGGTCTTTAAGGATTCGACTTTAAAGAGTCTTGTTTTAGACGGTTCTGAAGTTAAGGGACTTATACTCATTGGTTCCACCGTTGAGAGACTCATCGTCTACGGGACAACGCTGGAGGTGCTTCTGGTCAAGGACTCAAACGTCTTTGGCTTGAACGTTCTGCGTGTGGATTTTTCGGGGCACATATCAATTAGGGACTCCAGTGTGAAATACCTAATGGTGAACTCAACCCAGTTCAAGGGGACGGAAGAGGGCGAGGAAAGCTCCTACGGCGAGAGGAGTGTCACTGGGCTTATACTCATATCAAACCTCCGGGACGTGAGGAGGATAGGGCTCAACACTCGCTATCCTCTCCTGAGGAGAATTCTCGAAGAGCACGGGGTAAACGTCTCCAAGGAGGGGCGTAGGGCCGTTAAGGGCAGGGAGCTCGTGATTAGGGGGGTTTCCTTTAATGTTTCCCCGCGCTTCAAACGGCACGTCAGGCTCACAGTGGGCGGTTTCTCCGGCAGGCTGGTCCTTGAGGACCTGGACGTGTTTGGCCACGTTGAGATAGTGAAGAGCCACCTCCGCTCCCCGGAGTTTATCCACGTTGTTACCCAGGGGAACCTGGTTCTGAGGGGCTCTCACATAACCGTCGACTCAACGTGGGCGATGACGGTTCTCCCCAGCCTTCCGCTGGAGGTAGCAGTTGGTGGCTTCATGGTCGTCGAAAACTGCAGGTTCAACAATCCAAACGCGGAGGAGCTGTTTTACCGCCTGGCTAGGACGAGCTGGGAAAAGAGCGGGGACTTTGAGAGGGCGGACGAGTACTACTACCTTGAGATGCTGGCGAGGAGACGGGCCCGGCCCCATTCGCGGAGAAAGGGGATGAAAAGGCTCTTTGATCACTTGGAAGTTGCCTTCGAGTGGCTCTTTGCGGATGTGACGTGCAGGTACGGCACGGATTGGAAAAGGCCAATCATACTATGGCTGGCGGCGGTGAACATTATCTTCCCTCTCCTGTTCTGGGCCACAGGAAGCATCGTTGGACTATCAGGGAACATGAGCTTCATGGACTACGAGTACTTCAGCATCGTCACCGCGACTACCCTCGGTTACGGGGACTACCATCCCACTGGTGTAGGAAGGAGCATAGCCTCTCTTGAGGCCCTCTTTGGAACGTTCATGTGGGCGGTGTTCCTCACGGTTTTCGCCAGGAAGTACATGAGATGAGGGGAAGGTTTAAGCCATCTCCTCCAAACATTCTTCGGGGATAAAAATGGGAAAGGTAAGAGTAGGCTTTATAGTCAACCCAATAGCTGGAATGGGGGGCAAGGTGGCCCTCAAAGGAACGGACGGAGTCGTTGAGAAGGCCATAAAGAGGGGCGCAAGGCCCGTTGCCCCGGATGTGGCCCGCCTGTTCCTGAACGAGCTGAGTCACTTCGACGAATCGAAGGGCATGGAGTTCCTCACCGGTCCGGGCCCACTGGGGGAGGACTATCTCCAGGAGTTTGGTTTCCCCTTTGAGGTCATCAAACACAGAGAAATCAGTTACAGAGAGGTAGCGGGGGTTAAGATACCTGACACAACCTCGGAGGACACGAAGGAGCTCGCAAGCAAGATAACGGGAGAGGTTGACATTCTGGTCTTCGCGGGGGGAGACGGAACGGCCAGGGACGTTTATTCGGTCGTTGATAAGAGAATCCCGATCCTCGGAGTCCCCACTGGCGTTAAAATGTTCTCCGGAGTGTTTGCCGCGTCCCCTGAGAGCGCCGCCTTGCTCCTCGTTGAGTTCGCCCGTGGGAGGGCAAAGATTGAGGAAAGGGACGTGATGGACCTCGACGAGGAAGCCTTCAGGAGGGACGAGGTAAGGCCAAAGCACTACGGCAAGGCCCTCACCCCTGTGGTGGAACTTCTCATTCAGGGCGCCAAAGAGGCTCAGAGGGTGGACGAGGGCGAGATCCTTGAGGCCATAGCGGACGCCGTTACGGAGGAGATACTTGAAGAGGACGGAATATACTTCCTGGGTGCAGGCTCGACGGTAAAGAGGATAAAGGACCGCCTCGGTATAAACGGGACCCTTCTGGGTGTGGATGTCGTCGAGGTCAAAGACGGTGAAGCAAGGCTCCTTGTGAGGGACGCGGCGGAAAAGGATCTCCTCCGCCTCGTTGGCAGGAACCCGAAGATAGTGGTCACCGTGATAGGGGGTCTCAACTTCCTCTTCGGCAGGGGAAACCAGCAGTTCTCCGCGGAGGTTCTGCGTAGGATTCCAAAGGAGAACATCATCGTCGTGGCGGCCCCATCCAAGGTCGAGAAGGGTACCATAAGGGTTTACACTGGAGACAGGGAGGTGGATGAGAAGCTCAGGGGGTACATCCGCGTCCGCGTTAGCCCCTGGATGGAGAAGATGGTTAAGGTGCTCTAGCGGAATCCATTTATACCCCTTCCCCCTAAGAAGGTTGGTGAGCTCAATGCGGTACAGCGGAATGGCCGTCAAGATACTTGAAGGTGAAGAAGGAGAGGACGTTTTCTACGACCCGGCCTACCACGGGAGAACCCTCAAGGTCTTCGGAATGGACGGCTGGACTGAAAGGGTTATACTACCCCTCATGGAGCAATACAAGGAGAAGGGTTACTCCCTCGTTGTCTTCGACAGTGGGGGGAACTACCCTCGGAATGGCTTTGATACGGTTCTCGACGTTGAGGACGGAAAGCCCATGGGCCTCGACCCAATAAAGATGGCGGTGAAAGGGGCCTTTGACTCTTACAGCGCAGCAACGATAGTGGAAACCGCCTACGGCCTCGACACAACACTCACGGACAGACTCTACGCGGATATTCTCGAGGGTAAGGTGAAGAGCATGGATGATGCGCTGAAATCCAAGGCAAAGTACGCTGAGGTTATAGCCGAGAGCTACACACCGCTTGATGCCGCGCTCCACAGCGGAGAACCCCCAGAAATAAAGGGTAACGCCCTTGTGAACCTCGGGAACACGCACAGCCTGACAACAGCGGGAAACGCTTTTCTCGTCGTTGCGGCGGCGATTGAGAAGAGAAGGAAGACCGTCGTTGTGGTGGACGATGCAGCAGTCCTTGCCTACGGTTCCTCCGGAAGCGCGGCGATACCGATAATAACCCGACCGATGAGAGCCCGTGCGGCGATTCTGGGGACGGCCTACGCGGTTGACTCGGTAATGAACCTTGCAGGGCCAACGCTCGTCCTCTATCACGACCCGGATACCCAGGCGGTGGTCTACGATGCCAATGGCGTCCCGCCCGGTGACATGCGCAGGCACATCCTGAAAGAGGAGGGAGCCTTCATCTACCGCACGCCGGAGACAATCAACGTGGAGTTCGGAAAACTGCCAGAGGGAAAATCTAAGAAAATCTTTTAAGTGCTTGGATTAAATCCCAACGGGGGATAATATGGTTTACTACAGCCACGCGACAACTCCCGTGATATTCGGCGGCCTGCTTGTCCTCTATTACTTTTCAATACCCTTCGCCCTCATCATGTGGTACGGAAGATACCACGCGTACATCAAGAAGAGGAACTTTCGGCTGAAAAAGCTTGCGGCCTACCTATTAATAGCCGTTTTCGTGACGTCGTTCTCGGCCTACAAAGTAGCGGGTATCTACTTCAACATTCACTCCCCCACTGGAGGAACAACGTGCTACACTTCCTCCTGCGTCCTCTCCGCTCGTTCTCTATCCCAGTATCACATAAACACGACCGAGCTGGAGAAGCTCGGCTTGCCCAGGTTGGGCCCGATGGAAGTTTACATGGTCAGGGACAAGGGAACGGACACCGAAACCCTCATGCCAAAAACCATGGACTACGTGGCGATAGTGCGGCCACTGATCGTGGTTCCTGCCGCGAGGGTAGACGTGTACCATGCAGACGAAAGGGGGAGGCCCTGGAAGAAAAGCTTCACCATCGTGTGGCCCCTCCAGCCAGGTTCCGTTCTCACGGATAAGCTGAAGACAGAGTTCACAGTAATAATCGTCACTGGGGGAGGCAAAGGCGGGGGAGTCTGAGGTTTTAAACCTTTATCACCCTTCCCACGAACAGGGGCTCAACATTTTCCAGATTTGCTTTTAGGTATGCGTACTCATCGATTCCCGTGCAGTGACCTGCGTAGAGGGCTTTCACGTTCAGTTTTTTCAGTCCTTCAACGGCGTCTCTGAGGAGGCCCTCGTTGGCACCCCTGAGGTGGAAGCCCCCGATCAGCGCCCTTATCGGCTTTCCAGTTAACCTCACTGCATGTCCAGCGATGTTGAGGATTCCGCTGTGGCCGCAGCCTGTGATTACTGCTATCTCCTCCCCAAGATCGAGGATGAGAGCAATGTCATCCTTAACGGGGTCCCTAACCTCCCTTCCGTTTTTAACGAGGTATCCAACGGCCCTGTCCCAGGTTTTTCTCTCTACCTCTCCGGAGGAAATGAAACCTGGAAGGAACTCTTGGGGCCTCTCGCTCAAGTGGAAGACCGCCCCGAGGCTTTCAAGTTCTTCTCTCGTAAATGGGATTCCTATCTCCCTCCTCTTTGGAGTGAGGGCTATCCTCCTCGCGAAGATTTCAGGATGGGCATAGACGTCGAGCGGTTCGCTCCGTGCTTTGAGAAGCTCTGCCATTCCTCCCGTGTGATCGTAGTGGCCGTGTGTGAGGAACAGTGCGTCGATTGAGTCGGGGTTAACTCCGAGTTCTTGCATGTTGTTGAGGAGGACCTTCCCGTCCGTGCCCGTATCGACGAGAACCCTGTAGCCATTGTGCTCAATAAGGGCGGAGAAGCCGTGATAACCAATTAGACCCTTCCTCCAGCCGGCATGGTTTTCAAAAAGAATGGTAATGGCGGTCATCAGTAACCGCCCCATCCGCCTCTGCCGCTTCCCATTCCGCGGCCTCTTCCCATTCCACCGCCTCTGCCACGGCCCATTCCTCTTCCCATGCCTCTGCCGTATCCTCCTCCCATACCTGGCCCCATGCCGGGACCCATACCGCCGCCGGCTCCGGCGGCAGGTGGGAGCTCACCGCGCAGGAGGGCGTTTATAGCCTCCTTAACCGTCATTGACCCGGGAACGGTGAAGGTCCGTATTCCAGCTGCCTGGAGACCACCCAATGAGTTTGGGCCGAACTGGAGTGCTACCACGGTGTCCACGCCTGTGTTTATTATAAACTGAGCCGCCTGAATGCCGGCACCCCTGGCAGCCTGGCCCGCGGAGTTCTGGACCACCTGAACGTCAGTTATCTTCCCGTTTGGGTCTACCTCCACTATCGTGAAGGTTGGGGCCCTCGCAAAGGCACCCGCAATAACATCGTCAAGTCCCCCTCTATTGGTTGGAGCAAGTACTCTCACTTAAATCACCTCCGTGTGAGTTAGGGGGGCCTAAGTTAAAAGCCTTGTGCATATGCTCATTACACAAATATGTTCCAAAATGCTTAAAAAACGTCCCACCAACGTTACCCACGGAGGTGAGCCAATGCTCAAAGTTGATAACCTTCACGTTTCAGTTGAGGACAAGGAGATTCTCAAGGGAATTGGCCTCGAAGTGGGCAGTGGGGAGTTCCACGTGGTCATGGGGCCCAACGGCTCCGGAAAGTCAACCCTGAGTCTCACGATAGCGGGTCACCCCAAGTACGGGGTCACCGATGGAAAGATATTCTTTGAGGGTGAAGACATTACCGAACTCGGCCCGGACGAGAGGGCAAAGAAGGGAATCCTACTCGCGTTTCAGGTTCCGCCCGAAGTCGAAGGAGTGAAAACAATCGAGTTCCTCCAGCAGGTGCTCGTGGAGCTGAAGGGAATAGAACCCGCTGAAGCCTACGACCTCGTCGTTGGGAAGGCCAAGGAGCTCTGGTTCAAAGAGGAAGACCTGCACCGCTACGTAAACGTCGGCTTCTCCGGCGGTGAGAGGAAGAGGCTTGAACTCCTCCAGGCGCTCCTCATCGAGCCTAAGCTCCTAATCCTCGACGAACCGGACAGCGGCGTTGATGTTGACTCCCTCAGCATAATCAGCAGGAAGATAGAGGAGCTCCACCAGCGCGGGACGGCAATACTCCTCATCACCCACTACGGCAGGATACTCGGTCACTTAGACAGGGAGAAGCTCACTGTCCACGTCATGAAGGACGGCAGGATCGTTAAGACTGGCTCTGGCGAGCTAGTTGACCAGATCGACCGTGAAGGGTTCGCGAAGATATTCGAGGAGGTGGGAGCATGACCGAAACAATAACAATGGCCGATGCCAAGGCCATCATCGAGAACCAGATCGAGGAGCTGGCAAAGAGGAACAAAGAGCCGGAATGGATGACGAGGATAAGGTACAAAGCTCTGGAAGCCTTTGAGAGGGCACCCCACAAGGACCCGATCATAAGCGAGGAGCAGCTCCTCCACTTCATAGCCAAGCCCGAGATAGCAGGAATACCCGACCATATAGAAAGCCTCGACGATTTGCCCCCTGAGATGAAGGCCCTCCTCGACAGGCTCGGCATAAGCGAGGTGGAGCAGAAGTACATAGCCGGCCTGGCGGTTCAGACCGACACGGGCGTCATATACAACCAGTTCCTTCAGGAGTGGGCTAAGAAGGGCCTCATAGTTCTCCCGACAGAAGAGGCCGTTAGAAAGTACCCGGACATGGTGAAGCAGCACTTCCTCAAGCTCTTCCGCGGGGACGAGAGCAAGCTCGCGGCATATCACACAGCGGTTTGGAACGGTGGAATCTTCCTCTACGTGAAAGAAGGCCTCAAGGTCCCATTCCCGCTTCACCTGTTCTTCCTGATCCAGGAGAGTGCGCTGGCGCAGGCGCCGCACATAATCATCATAGCCGATAAGAACACCGAGTTCCACCTCATCGAAGGCTGTACGGCCCCGATACTCCTCAAGCACTCCCTCCACCTCGACATGACGGAAGCATACTTCCACGAGGGAGCCAAGGGGCAGCTCACAGTCCTCCAGAACTGGCCGGAGTACGTCCACACGAGGCCCATGACTAGGGCCAAGGTTGGAAAGAACGCGCGCTTCATCAACACGACGGTGACCCTCGGCTCAGGAAAGAGCAACATAGGCGACCCCCACTACTGGGTCGATGAGAACGGCCACGTCGAGCTGAACGGTATAATCCTCGGCCAGAAGGACTTCTACGTTGACCTCGGCGGCAGGATGTTCCTCCAGGGGCCGGGAGCGAGCGGAATCAACGCCAGCAAGAGCGTCATAATGGACGAGAGCAAGGTCATAACGAGGGGAATCATCGAGGCTGATGCTCCTAAGACTAAGGGCCACATAAGCTGTGACGCGCTCCTCATGAGCGATAAAGCGGTTATGGAGACCTATCCGGGACTTGTGAGCAGGGTAGATGATGCTGAACTGAGCCACGAGGCAGCGATCGGCAAGATACGGGAGGAGGAGCTGTTCTACCTCATGAGCCGCGGCCTGGACGAGGAAAAAGCTACACAGCTCATAGTCAAGGGCTTCCTCGACCCGATGCTCAAGGACATTCCGATGGAGTTCCTCGTCGAGATAAGGAAGATAATCGAGCTTGCCGTAAGCGGGGGCATGTGAGCCCCCTTCCGGTGTCTTTTATGTACCGCGAGAAGTACGACAGGATAGCGGGCTTTTACGAGCTTCTGGAAAGACCCTTAGACAGGTTCTTCAACCCGTTGAGGGAGAGGGCTGCTTCCATTGCCAGGGGGAGAACGCTTGAAATCGGAGTTGGCACGGGAAAGACGCTCAGGTACTACCCCAGGAACGTTGAGCTCTACGCCGTTGACGGCCTCGACGACGATCCTCTGAGAGAAACCCACAAGCTCTTGGGGGGCACTTCGATGTGGAAAAAGAAGAAAGGCACTACAGCGGCGTGGTCAGGCTCATAGTGGCCCGAAATAACGCCTTCTTGGACTTATGAAGCTCCAGAGGATGTAGAGCACCACGAGGGCTATAACGTAAGTGGCAGCCACTAGGAATAACTTGAAGAGTAAGTATAACATCAGGAGCAGGAAGATTAGGTCTATTATCCCGTAGAGACCAAAGCGGCTGAAGAAACTGCCGTAATAGGGAGGATACGCACCAGACCGTCCACCCCTACCCATGCCCCTTCCGAAACCGCGCGGCATTTTTAGCACCTCAAAGAGCTAAAATGGGAAAGAGTTCACCACCAGCCAAAGAACCTTGAAAGCCAGGTTCTCCTGCTGGGCTGGCCTGTCCATGGGCAGTAACCGAGCCTTGCTCCCCAGCCTCTTCCTCTGCCGAAGCCGCGTCCTCTTCCCCATCCGCGACCCCAGCCTCTTCCCCATCCGTATCCGGGGCCGAAACCGTAGCCGTAGGCCGGATAAGCAGGGTAGGCTGGGCCGTACACAGGAGTCACTGGCGTTGCTGGTGCAGCCGGCGTTGTCGGGGTGACCGGGGCTCCTGGGACGGGTGCCGTGAACTGAGCCGCTCCACCGCTCACAACGCTCTTTATCGCCTCCTCGACGGGAGTTCCAGGGGCAACCTGGTAGAGCCTTATGCCAGCTGCTTGTATAGCGCCGAGGGCGTTCGGGCCGACCTGCGGGGCGACTATCGCCTCAACGCCCTCGTTGATGAGGGCCTGCACGGCCATTGGGCCTGCTCCTCCACCGGCCATTGCTCCACTGTTCTGGATAACCTTCTCGCTGACGACGTTTCCGTTCTCGTCAACGTCCGCTATGTAAAATGCCGGTGCCCTCGCGAAGACCGGGGCGACCGTGTCCTCCCTGCCTCTTCCATTGGTTGGAACGGCGATCCTCATACCAACCACCTCCATTTTCTTCTTCATTATTTTGTGCATATGCACACCATTTAAAGTTTTCGGTGAGCCTAACCCACTGAAGAGGGGGGGTCGCTGGGATGTGAGTGTTTGGGTTAAATAATTTAATTTACTGTTAATTGTTTTATTTACACAAAATGTTTAAATTTTGATTTCAAACTATATCCTCGGTGGTTCGATGCGGAATGCTAAAACCTTGTTGCTCGTGGGGATTTTAGTCGGTACTCTCCTTGTTGCAGGCTGTATCAGCTCGGGGAACCACACAACCAAGAATTCAGTCGGAGAAAAACAGTTCACGGGCCAAACGGTCGTTGTCTGTTCTGGGGCAGGTCTAATGAAGCCGATGAACGAGCTGATAGGGATGTTTGAGAACGAGACTGGCGCTAAAGTCGAAGTGCACTACGGGGGAAGCAGTGAAATCTTTGGCATCCTCCAGACGACCTGTGGATGTGACGTCTTCGTTCCTGGGGCGTGGTACTACACCCAGCAGGCCGCTGAGAGGGGCTACATCCTTAACGACACAGTGCAGAACGTCACCTACCACATTCCGGTCATAGCCGTTCCAAAGGGCAACCCAAAGGGCATCCACTCCCTCAAAGACCTTGCTAAGCCCGGCGTCAGGGTAGTTCTCGGAGACCCAAAGGGGCCGGCAATAGGAAGAGTATCCCAGAAAATCCTCGAAAAGAACGGCCTGTGGGAGAAAGTGAAGCCAAACGTTGTGACGTTCACGCCAACGGTAAACCAGTTGCTCCTCTATATAGCTACGGGCCAGGCCGACGCGGCTATAATCTGGGAGGACATGACGACTTGGGCGCAGGCTAGAGGCAAGATCGAGGTCGTTGAGATACCCCCGGATCAGAACATCATCAAGACCATTCCAACTGCCGTAACCACCTGTGCAAGGAAGGACGGTCACATTGAGGTCGCCAAAGCCTTCAGCGAGTTCATAGCAAACCACACGGAGGTATGGGAAAAGTGGGGGTTCAAGCCATGGAAGGGCTGAACTTTAGAAATCTAACGATTTCGGTGGCATTCTTTTTTACATTTTTTCTCTTCTTGGCGATAGCGACGCTCTTCTTCCTACCAAAACCCGGGGATGTTGTTGAGGCCATAAAATCAGAGGAAATGCTCTACTCGCTCAAACTGTCCCTGATCACCGCTTCCCTCTCAACCGCTCTCGTTATTCTCATCGGGATACCGATAGGGTACGCCCTCTCACGTTTCGACTTTCTAGGAAAGAGCGCCGTCAAATCAATCCTTGACCTTCCGATGGCATTCCCGGAGCTCGTCCTCGGTCTCGCCCTGCTCCTCCTCTTTGGTAGAACTCCCATTGGAGAGGCCCTAAGCGATGTCGGAGTGAGGGTCGTCTTCACGAAGCTCGGCATAGTTGTTGCCCAGTTCTTCACGGCCCTGCCCTATGCAGTTAGGGTCATCTACACAGCGTTTGAAGGGATAAGCCCGCGCTACGAGCTCGTTGCGAGGAGCCTCGGTTACTCCGAGTTTGAGACCTTCAGGAAAGTTACACTCCCGATGGCAAAGAACGGCCTCCTCGCCTCGACTGTTATATCCTTCGCGCGCTCCATGGGTGCCTTTGGGGCCGTTCTGATCCTCGCGGGCGGGAGCTACATGAACACGGAGATACTGCCGGTCACGCTCTACCTGAACATCTCCTACGGCAACCTCGGCATGGCAATAACAAGCGGAATCGTCCTTGTCGTCGTGTCATTCATCGCGATACTCCTCACCGAGCGGCTGGAGGGTGGTGAGAATGGCGCTGTTAGAGGTTGAGAACCTCAGCATCGACCTCGGGGAGTTTCACCTCAGGGACGTTTCGCTCTCAGTCGCTGATAACGACTACCTGACCATCATAGGGCCGACGGGGGCAGGAAAATCCGTCCTGCTCGAGGCAATAGCTGGCTTTTACCCGCTCCCAAAGGGGCGAGTTATACTTAAGGGCAGGGACATAACAGGGGAGCCGCCGGAGAAGAGGGGGATGAGCATCGTCTACCAAGACTACGTCCTATTCCCACACATGACGGTGTTTGAAAACATAGCATTTGGCCTCAGGAAGAGGGGACTCTCCAGCGCGGAAATCGAGAGGGAGGTAAGGCACATAGCTGAGGAGCTCCATATAGACCACCTGCTCCACAGGAAGCCGGGGACGCTTAGCGGCGGGGAGCAACAGAGAACTGCCCTCGCGAGGGCTCTCGTCGTCAGGCCCAGGGTTCTCCTCATGGACGAGCCGTTCTCGGCCCTTGATGCCAAAACGCGTGAGAAGCTCCGCTCCCTTGTGAAGGCCGTCATAGCAGAGTATGGAACGACGGTTCTCCATGTCACCCATGACTTCGAGGACGTCTTTGCCCTGGCGAAGCACGTGGCGGTCATGAAGGACGGAAGGATCGTCCAGTTCGGAACACCAGAAGAGGTCTTCTCAAGGCCCGCTGGCGAGTTCATAGCAGACTTTGTCAGAACCAACCTACTCCGGGGGGAGGCCATTAGAAGGGAGGACGGACTTACTTCAATCAGGGTTGGAAACGTCATCCTCCGCACCATTGACGATGCAGAGGGGGAAGTAACGCTTTCCCTCAGGCCGGAAGATATAATACTGGCAAGGGAGCCCGCTGAGTGCTCCGCCCGGAACATCGTTCCTGTTCTCGTTAGATCAATGGAACGGCGCGGTCACCTCATCTGGCTTGACCTCTCCTCCGATGAAATATCCCTCCGCGCAGTCATAACGCCGAACGCGGCCGAGCTCCTCAATATAAAGCCTGGTGAGGGGTTCTACGCCATGTTCAAAGCGGGTGCCCTGAGGGTGATAAAATGAACCCAGCGAGGCTGTTTGAACTCTACCTTGATGAGGACTGCCCTTACTTTGATGAGACATGTGAACTCCTGGGAATTGAGGGAAAAGGAACCATGGAGGTAATCTCCAGGGAGAAAGGAATAGCCACCTGCACGGAGGAGCTCTCCTCCTTTCTCTCTTCCCTCGGCCTGAACGTTCGATTCCTACCAAGTGGAAGCGAATTTGATACGGGCTCAACGCTCCTTCAAGCGGAAGGTGACTTGAAGACACTCTTCAAGGTCTGGCGGGTTTCCCAGACCTTTCTTTCAATAACCTGCGCAATAGCAACAGAAACGAGGAAGCTCGTTGAGAAAGCCAGAAAAGTGAACCCGGACGTTATCATAGCCACGACGCGGAAAGCCCACCCTGGGATGCGGTACTTCGAGATTAAGGCCGTTAGGATTGGCGGCGGGGAAGTCCACAGGAACTCGCTCAGCGACTCGGTACTCATAACCCAGAACCATCTTCAAGTTGTTAGCCCGCTTGGAAAACTCAAATCCATGAAGAAGATTGAAATCGAGCCGAGAACCGCGGAGGAGGCCGTGAAGTACTCCGCGGTTGCAGACCTTCTCCTTCTCGACCACTTCACGCTCGATGAGCTTGAGGCTCTCGTCCCAAGGCTTAGAAAGCTGAACCCAAAGCTTGAGATAGCCGTTGCAGGAGACATAAACGAAGAAAACGTAGCGGAATACGCCCGCCTTGCGGACGTTATCATCACAAGCGCGCCCTACTATTCGAGGCCACTGGATTTAACGACAAGGATAGAAAAGGCAGACTCGGTTTGTTCCTCTTTTAATTCTGACCCTTAAGCTGCTGACCCGCTGCATCTTTCTCACCAAAAAGTTTATATAATCAGAATTTTCAGAAAAATATGATTTGTATGAACAAACATGCCAGAGGTGAACCGGATGAAGAGGAGTTCTGAAAAGACTTTTGGGTTTGACCATTTTAGGCGTTTTACTAAAACACTCCTTGATCCTGAAAAAGCTCTTAGAGAGATTGGGCTCAAAAAAGGTGACACCCTGCTGGATGCCGGATGTGGGGAGGGAAGCTTTTCTATTCCCGCCGCACAGATTGTTGGAGACAGCGGTAAGGTATACGCCGTGGATGTTTCCGAGGAAGCAATAAATACCCTCAAAAAAGAGGCCAGGAAGAAGGGTATTAAAAATATTGAAGCATTCGCCGGGGATATAACTAAAAGGCTGCCCATAGAGGACGGAAGTATCGATGTGTGTATGATGGCAAACATCCTGCACGGGCTTGTTGCAGCCAAAAAGGCTGAGAGCACATTAAAAGAGGTATTTAGAGTGCTGGCACCCAGCGGCATTCTTGCTGTAGTCGATTTTAAAAAAGTTGATGACCCACCGGGCCCACCAAAGTCCATTAGAATGACACCTGAGGAAGTTGAGGGGATTATCAGCAGATACGGGTTTGAAAAGGAGAGAGTTGCTGAGGTTGGAAAATATCATTATGCAGTCGTATTCAAAAAACTGCATTGAACGGAATCGGATAAACTGATGGGCAAATATCAGGGGGGTTAATATGATTGAGATTCAGAAGGGTAAATACATATTTGGAACCGTCAAGGTCGGGCAGAGGGGCCAGGTAGTCATCCCAAAGGAAGCTAGAGAGGTTTTCAACATAAAAACGGGCGATTTGCTCCTCGTTGTTGGGGACGAAGCAAAGGGTCTTGCGCTTGTGAAGGCAGAATCTATGAAAAAGCTCGCCCTAAGCATACTCAATGAACTCGGAGGAGATAAGGATGAATGAGGCAAAGCCCGAACCAAATTGGGCATTTAAGATGATAGAACTCATCCATGACAACCCTTTGATGAGAAGACTGAGGAACCCTTATCGAATGCTCAAGGACGCAGGACTTGAAAAAGGTATGAAAGTTCTCGAAGTGGGTTGTGGGCCCGGTGTCTTCACAATTCCCGCCGCGGAACTCGTTGGAGAAAACGGCGTTGTTTACGCGATTGATATACATCCCAGGGCTATTGAGAAGGTACGAGAGAAAGCACAAAGAGCGGGTGCTAAGAACGTGATCCCGATATTGGCAAACGCAGCTAAAACAGGCCTACCAGATGAGAGCATCGACCTAGCTTTTGTATTCGGATTGAAGCATGCTGCCGGTGGTCTTGAGTCTATAATTCGCGAGATTCACCGTGTTCTGAAGCCCGGTGGGATCTTAGCCTATGAGACTCGCAGTTCAAAGATAAAAACCCTCATAAAAAAATTAGGCTTTGAGTTCCTCGAAAAGAAAGGGAATATTTTAAGATTTAGAAAGCTGTGAAAAAATCAGAAAGGTGTTCCCAAGGCCAGAGCAACTATCCTTCCGATGATCCCAGCCCATATCATCCCGTAGGCAAAGGCAGTTACCTCGATTATCAGCGCCCTCTTGAGGCCGAACTCTCTGGCGAGCATCGAGAAGGCTATTATGCACGGCACTTGGAAGGTCGATGCCAAGCCAAATGTGAACAGCTGGATGTTGCTCATGACCGCTGAGAAGTTCGTCGTTCCGAGGACGTTGGCGAGCATTGCAGGAACCAAATCCTTCTGGAGGAAGCCGTATATCAGGGGCACTATCGTTTCCGCCGGGATGTGGAGCCATCCCTCTGTCAGCGGCCTGAAGGGCCCGATTAAGGGCTGGACGAGGTTCAGGTAGAGAAGCCCACCGTAGGCCATTCCTCCCGCTATCAGCAGGGGAATGACTATGTAAACGAAGTCCTGCATCCTTATCCACGCCTTCAAGGTGATGTTCTTGAGTAGAGGTCTCCTATACGGCGGTAGCTCTTCCACCATCGGAATTCTCTCAGGGGGTATGACGACGTTGAGGAGCTTGGCCGTTATGACGAAGACGATGAACGACGCTACGTAGATGCCTATCGCGTAGGCCGCCCCTGCGTAGTGACCGACGACGCCGAAGATAATCCCGGAACGGGACGAGCAGGGAACGGTCATGTAGATGATTGCAACCTTGAGCCTATCCCTGAACTCAGGCAGAACCCTCGTGGCGCGTATCGCCGGAACGGTGCAACCGAATCCGAGCATTATGGGTATAACCGACTTTCCTGGAAGGCCGAGCTTGTCCATGAGCTTGTTGAGGACGACTATAAACCTCGACAATATTCCACTGTCTTCAAGGAACGCGAGGATGAAGTAGAAGATGAATATGTACGGCACTGCAACGCTTATCCCCGCGGCGAGCCCCGTGAAGCTGTTCTCAACGAGGAGCCTCACGAGGTAGTTCTGGCTTTGAAGCCAGGGTGTGAGCGAGTTGAGTATTGAATCAAACCATCCCCCAAGGATGTCCTGAAACCAGCCTCCGAGATAAAGGAGGGCCGCGAAGATGCCAGTAAAGACTGCGAGGGTGAAGATTATACTCCCAACGGGGTTGTTTATTATAAGGTTGTCCAGCCAGTTCAGGCGCCAGCCGTGGGAGACTATCCTCTGGACCCCTCTCGCTATCAAACTTGCATAACCCGCGCGGGTGACCATTATGTCGGTCTCTACCTTCGGGTGCTCCTTCCTGTGCCTCTCCCTGATTTCGTCGAGGCCCTTAAACCCAAAGAGCTCCCTGGCAACGGGGTCGTTCTCGACCAGCTTTGCAGCCACTCCGCGCTTCAAGAGCCTTCCAGTATCGCCGAGCCTCGCTTCAACTTCTCCAATGACCTCCTCGATGTGGTCATCGTAGGTGACCTTTACTTTTCCTTTTCTGGCCTCTCCAAGGCGGTTCACGAGCTCGTCGAGCTTCCCCTTGACGGGGTTTATTCTGACGACTGGAACGCCAAGCTTTTCCTCGAGACGGCGACTGTTTATGATGATCCCCCTAGCCTCGGCCTCCTCCCAGAAGTTGAGGGTCAGAATCATTGGAACGCCCAGCTCGGCCAGCTGGAGCGTCATTATGAGGCTTCTCTCAAGGGAGGTTGCATCAACCACCTGGATGACGAAGTCGTAATCACCCTCGAGAACCATTCTGTCGGTTACCTTCTCCTCCTCGCTCGAGGGCGAAAGGCTGTAAGCGCCAGGCGTGTCGAGGAAGACGTACTTCTCGCCGTTTATCACCGCTTTACCGGAGCTGACCTCAACCGTCGTCCCAGGATAGTTTGAGACTATCACCTTAGCACCGGTGAGAGCGTTGAGCAGGCTCGACTTTCCCACGTTAGGCTGGCCTACTAGCAGTACCTTCATCTCTCCTCACCCCAAAGAGCCTTTTTGAGAGCTCTCCGTCTATTATGACAAGTCTACCGTTCACTTCCAAGATTATAGCGTCCTTCCTCTTCCGGATTATTCTGAAAACGCTCCCAGGGCTGAGTCCAACGCCGAGTAGTCTAGCTATGACCTTTGGGTTCTCCACGTTCATGCTGACGAGGACGTGCTCCTCTCCCTCCGGGAGCTCCTCAAGGGGCCTCGCGCTCTCGGCTCTCTGAAGGTAGCTCACCCTGTCCCCCATGTGCTCAAAGACGTGCGCCGTCCCGTGCCCAAAGAGCCTCTCGACGGTTTTGTGGTAGTTGTATATGACCTCTGCGGTCTTTTCACCTTTATCTGTCAGAAGTATCTGCCCGTCCCTGAAGTTCGCAAGGCCGAGCTCCTCCATCTCCTTAACTGCACTCTTAACGTCTTCCTCACCGACCTTGCTGTCCTCCATGACATCCCTGACCTTGGGAGGTTCTCCCTTTTCCTTGGCCAGCCTGAGGATGTCCTCGATGAGAAGCCGTTTCCACTCTGGCATGCCACCACCTGTTAGGTTATCCTAATTTTCCCCTTATTAACCTTTGCCCACTTTCTTTAACTTTTTACCCAAAACTGTTCCGTAAAGTTTAAGGTTGGTATTAAACTACCCAGGAACGGGAATTAGGTTAGACTAACCTAACGGGGGTGAGGGGATGATAGTGAAGCTTGATGCTGAGTGGCTTAAGAGGATACTCCCCAAGGGCTTTCCGACGAACACATCAACGCTGGTGAGCGGGCCAGGAGGCTCTGGGAAGCCTCTCATTGGTTATATCTTCGCCTCGGAGTGGCTTAGGAGGGGCGGCAGGGTCGCGTTCATTCTCACGAGCACCACCCTTGAGTACCTCACAAACACGATGGGACTCCTTGGAACAGATTTAGACGACTACTACGGGAAGGTCTTCACGATAGAGCTGGATCCAACGATAGAGGGAATCGAGATAGTGAAAGACGACCACATACGGGCAAACTTTGTAAAGCCGGACGTCTGGGATGAAGCGCTCTCGCTGGCCAACATCTACCTCAGCAACACCCCAAGCGAGCTTGGAACGATGGTGGTTGGCGCAGCCCTCAACCTGCTCTTCTTCTCCCCGACCTACGGGAGGGCCATCCACGAGAAGATCAAGGGAACCCTCGCGGTTGACAAGAAGAAGACCTACTTCTTCGCGGTGAACACAGATGTCTTCAAGGACATGGTCGAGGAGCTCGAAAAGGCCGCCGACAACCTAATGTTCAGCAGAAGTGAAAAGCCGATGAGGTTGTTCCTGAGGATCGAAAGGATTAAAGGAGCCCCCTTCAGCAAGGAGGAGGTGGAGGTTCCTCTCTCGCGGGAAATCCTGGAGGAGATCAGAAGGGAAGCGGAAAGGGGCAAGAAGAACCTCATACCCGCTATAAAGAGACTGTGAGGTGGTGGCTATGCGTTTTCACTTCAACAGCTTTGAGTTTGAACTTCCGGCCTTTTCCATTCTTTCCGGCCCAATGGCGGCGGCAAAGCCCCTCTTCGCCCAGAAGTTCATCGTTGAATTCCTGAAGAAGTACCCCGACTGGAGGGTTCTCTATTTTGCCACAAGCTCCCCTATCTGCGGCATCTTGAGAAATTTAAGGATATTCGGGTTGAGGAACGATGACCGGGGAAAGATAACCTTCCTCGACTACCAGCCATCCTGCGAGGAGCTAAGGGAGATCGAGAGGAACTATTACATGGGCAATTTTTCTGATAAGAACCAGCTTGAAAAGGGCCTGAAAATGGGCGGTGAAAAGACCATAATCATCATACCGTCTTTCACACTGCTCCTCGTCGGGGCGGAGGACAAAGAAGAACTCGGAAAAACCCTAATGAGAACGCTCTCCGAACTGAAAGCGAAAGGGGTTGTATCCTTCGTTGCGGTCAATTCCAAGATGTTTGAGGGAATAAACGCGATACTTGAAGATGAAGCCGACAACGTCCTGGAGTTCATCAAGAGGGGCGACGATGTCCACATTCTCACCAAAAAGTTCAAGGGGAAAGCGCCGGAGGTTGAGGTTCCATTCAAGTTCCCGCGCGAGGCCTTCCAGAGCACGAAGAAGGAAGTCGCGGAGAGGACGGCCAGGATAATAAGGGAGAAGAAGGGGATGTAAAAATGCTTCTGGTGGAGGAGTACTTTAAGCACTATCCTGCAAGGAAGAAGGTGGCCGAGGCCCTAGTGCGCTACGGCATCAGGGTCAGGCACGGGAAGACGTACTGCGGCAATGTTGAGGTGCCGATAAGCGAACTGGCCCGGGTTATAGGGGTCAACCGGAAGATAATCTACCACACAGTCGAAATGGTAGAGAGGCACAACGCCCTCAGGCTGTTTTTTGAAAAACTTGAACCAGAGCTCAGGATCGAGGAGATAGCACCGATGATGAACTGGGAGGTTCTCGAAGTCGAGCTTGACGAGAACGCCCACAAAGAAGCAACCGCCAGAATCCTCGAAATCCTTTCCAAGGAAAAGGGAAGGCTCATCTCTGCCCATCTCAGGAACCTCTACGGGGAAACGCCGCGGCTCTCGGTGGTCGTCGACCGTCCCCTCCGGAGTGAGACCATAGCCCGGATAAAGGACGTCCCGGGTGCCAAAAAGCTCCTCCTGAGAACCCCGGAGAAGGATAAACTCAGGCTCGTTTGCACCTTCTGCGAGGTGGAGTACTGCCCGAGGAGGCTTGAACGGGGCGATGTCTATGAGGATTAGGAAAAACGTGAGGTATCTCCCCAAACCCTCCTTTTCCCCCAAAGTTCCAGCGAGGGTAAGGCTCGATCGGAACGAGAACCCCTTTGATCTCCCGCCGGGGCTGAAAAAGGAGCTTATGGGAGAGCTCTCGAAAATCCCGCTCAACCGCTATCCACCTGCATATCCAAAGGAGCTTGAGGAAAAGATAGCGGAATTCCACGGTCTCGAACCCGAAAACGTCATGGTCGCCAACGGGAGCGATGAGCTAATCGGCCTCATCCTGAAGGTCTTCGACGGGGATCACATCCTCATAAGCTCGCCCACATTCGGGATGTACGGGTTCTTCGCCACACTCGAGGGGATTGAAACGGTTGATGTTCCCCTCGAAGAGGACTTCCGGCTCGGTGATATTGAGGCCTTCTCCGAAAACGCGAGGGTGATCTTCATCTGCTCGCCCAACAACCCCACCGGCAACGTTCAGCCGAGGAAGAGGATAATAGAGGTTCTGGAAACTGGTGTCCCTGTTGTCCTCGACGAAGCCTACGCCGAGTTCGCCGGTGAGAGCAACACCGACCTCGTTAAGGACTACGACAACCTAATCGTCCTCAGGACTTTCTCGAAGGCCTTCGGTCTGGCCGGGGCGAGGATAGGGTACGCCGTTGCGAGCGAGGAGACGATGGATTACCTTAGACGCGTCCTTCCCCCGTTCAGCGTTAGTTCATTGTCCCTCAGGGCCGCGGAGTTCATGCTGGGACACACTGACTACGTCAATCACGTCATCCGCTACATCATTGACGAAAGGGAGAGGCTCTACCGCGAGTTCAAAGAGTACGCCTATCCAAGCAGGGCTAACTTCCTGCTGATGAGGCTCGACGCCCACGACTTCCTGCTTGAGAGGGGGATAGCGGTGTTGAAGCTCTCAGGGAGGCTTGAAGGCCACATCAGGGTCACAGTTGGCAAAAAGGAGGAGAACGACGCACTGATAGAAAACCTGAAGGAGTTCATAGAGAAAGAGGAAAAGTTAGGGGTAGGGGATTAGACCCAGGAAATCAGTCGTACTTCTTCCGCGTCTCCTCGTCGCAGATGACGTACTTTAGCCTCTCCTCCCATTCGGGCGAGTCCCACGTTCCGAGGGCTTTGTGGGTTAAGTAGTATTTCTGCGGGATCGGGTGGGTTCCGAGGACGACCTCGAGGCCGTACTTCTCTTCAATAAAGCGCTTGAAGTAGTCAATCCACGGACAGGGAGGATAGCCGACGAGAAAGCCCGTCGCCAGGTGGATGACCTCGGCTCCGTTCTTCTTCATCTCCGCCGGTGCGTACTCGATGTTGCCGCCAGGACAGCCACCACACGTTGTATAGCCAACGACCTCAACATCCTGGCTCTTGTAGATGCTGAACGCCCCTTCGCGCTCCCTCAGGGCTCTAAAGCACTTGCCTCCGGCACACGTCCGGTACCGGTCGCAAATTATGATGCCTATCTTCACCATTTTCGGCATCTCCCGAAAGGTTTAGACAAAAATCTTAAGGGGAGGTTCCCTTAAACGTTTCGCCGGTTTAATCCCCATTATCCGCGCTGGCTTTTCTCTCCCCCAAAATCCGGACGAGCTTTTCTGCTATCTCTTCTATCGCCTTTGCCGCGAGGCTGTCCTCGTACAGGACTATTGGAATCCCTGCGTCGCTCGCTTCCCTGGCCTTGAGATCAACCGGGATTTTGCCCAGAAAGTCAACTCCCTCCTTCTCCGCAAGCTTCTTTCCGCCGCCTTCCCCGAAGAGGTCTATCTTGTTGCCACAATGAGGACAGATGAGGTAGCTCATGTTCTCAATGACGGCAACGTAGGGAACTTCCATCTTCTTCATGAAGTTAACGGCCTTTCCGGTATCTAGGAGGGCTACCTCCTGGGGAGTCGTGACTATAAGGGCGGCATCGAGGCTGATGCTCTGCACGACCGTCAGTATCTCGTCGCCGGTTCCGGGTGGAAAATCGACGATGAAGAAGTCGAGATCGCCCCATTTTGTGTCCCCGAGGAGTTGCCAGATCGCCTTTGTGACGAGCGGCCCGCGCCATATTACCGGCTGGTCTTCCCCCACTATGAAGCCCAGGGTCATCACTTTTATGGGGGAGACCTTCCCGCCGAAGTCCGCCTCAGGCGGTAGCATCTCAAAGTGGCCGTCCTCGGTTCTCTCGGCGAGGACATCAACCTTCTCAATTCCAAGCATCTTCGCGACGTCGGGCCCGTGTACGTCTGCGTCCATGAGCCCAACACGGTAGCCCCTCTTGGCCAGTGCCACCGCCAGGTTCACCGCCATCGTGGACTTTCCAACGCCGCCTTTACCGCTGAGGACTGCTATCTTGTACCTCCACTTGGATTCTTTCTTCATGATCTTATCTCTTATGGTCTGAACTGCGCTTAAAGTCCTCTTTTTCTCTTCTTCCATCTTTTCATCACCGCAATACTATGGATTTCAACGAACGAAAAACATTTCGGTGTTTTAACCTTTAGTTCTACTCAAAATTGTCCATTGGGCGGTTTAAGGTCTTCGTGCATATGCTTATAATAGTTCTCCGGAGGATCTGCCCCCTCAACGGGAAACCTTATAACTCGTTAGGGGCACCTAACCGCGGTGATACCAATGAGGTGCCTTAAGGTTGGATTTGGAATGGAGGATGACGAACACCTTATAGATGCTCACTACGGCGATTCAGAGTTCTTTGCGATCTACGAAATCTGTGAGGGCGGAAGCTATAAGCTCCTCGAAAAAAGGCACAACAAGGCCAAGGACTTCGAGGAGGAAGAGGACGGAGGGCACGGCGACCCCAGGAAGTTCAAGGCAGTTGTCAGCCAGCTCCTCGACCTCGACGTGCTGGCAGCGTTTAGAATGGGGCCGAACTTCCTGAGAATCCGCGACAAGACCAACAAGGTGGCCTTCTTCACGAGGACGAGGGACCTGAATCTCGCTCTCCAAAGGTTTATTGAGAACTTCGACGACCTCTGGGAGCAGGTGCAGGCAAAGAAGGCCGAAAAACCGCCGATAGAGGAGTGAATATGAAGTTCTGGGGCATCTTTCCGAAGGTTGTCCTCTTTTCTTTCATCTATGCAATCCTAGCGTTTTACCTTAACAAGAAACTTGAGGTTAGCCTTTTCGCGTTTTCAGCCCCCAGTCTTGCAATGGTTTTCCTTGGCCTCGTTCTCTGGTTTATCTGCTACATTCAGGTTTCTAGGGCCTATTCAGAGGGGAAGCTGCTCACGAAAGGGTGCTACTCAAAGGTGAGGCACCCAATATACTCCATCTGGGGCTTCCTTGTCCTTCCTGGCTTCTCCCTGCTCTTCGGCGGGTTCATGCTGTTCCTCCCCACCGTTTACTGGATAGGCGTGCTTGGGTTTATAAGAGAGGAGGAGAAAGCCCTTGAGGAGAGGTTTGGCGATGAGTGGAGAGAATACGCGGAGAGAACGCCCAGGTTCCTACCGAGGCCTTGAACTCCTTCCGGTTCATCTCTACGTCTTGGCCCACCTCAAGAAGGCTGGAGTAGACTACGCCAAGATGATGGCGAAGATGAGTGAACTACCCCTCTCCCTCATCGAAGACGCCGTAAGGGACCTGATGGAAGTCGGACTGGTGGAGAGAGACTCTGGTAGTGCGATAAAGAGGAGCAAGGCGAGGTTCAAGAAGGCCTTCGAGGTCCACAAGCACCACACATACTACCGCCTATCAAGGGAGGGCGAGCTCTTCGTGAGGAAGATTGACGAGAAGTGGTTGAAGGAATACTTTAACAACCTTATACCCCGCGGATGGGATACCATTATACTACTCGGGGAGAGCTCCAACTTTGAAGAGGCCTGCAGAAAGTTGAATGGAGGAGATTGCGACCGAATTATGGAAGAACTCACCGTTTATTATTTCGCAACCCCTTCGGGAAAGAAGACAACGTTTTTTAAGTTGTTGATGAGTTTCCTGGCAATCTAATGATTAAGTAGAAGCTGATCCGCAACCTTTTTAAGCTCTAATTCGTGCATATGCACGGAAATAGGAAAACGGGACAGATCTGTGGCGTTGTTTGTGATTTTAAACTCATTTAGTTCCTTTTCAGACCCGCACCTTGTTGGTTTCAATTGCCCCATGATATCCATTTCGGAACATTTAAGTTAGGTTAGCCTAATCTAATTGTGTGATTTCTAAACATCAGAGTATTTGTTTACAAACGGAAAGTTATTTAAGGGGATGTTAGGTTAGCCTACTCTGAAGTTGTTAGGGAAACCTAAGGGCAATACACAGAACTGTGCATGGAGGTGATGGTATGAGGCTCAGCGGAGTGGAACCCGGAAGAACCGTGAAGGTCGTTGGTATTACCGGCGGCCCAAAGGCCCGTCTTCTGACTATGGGCGTAACCCCAGGCGCGACCGTGAAGGTCGTGAAGAGGGCACCGCTCGGCGATCCGATAGAGGTCGAGGTTCGCGGCTACAAGCTCTCACTCAGGAAGGAAGAGGCGGACTACATAGAGGTGGAGTGAATGATGCCTCTGGCCTTCGTGGAAGAGGGCAGAAGGGCCGTCATCAGGGGAATCGCCGGGGGAAGGGGAGTGCTTTTAAGGCTGACTGAACTCGGGCTCTCTCCCGGCAGTGAGGTGGTCGTGGTCAGGAACCAGATGGCCGGCCCTATGATGGTAGCAGTCAGGGGGACGCAGCTTGCCCTCGGAAGGGGGCTGGCGATGAAGATCCAGGTGGAGGTGGAAGGATGAGTGAAGTAGTTATCGCCCTGATAGGGAACCCAAACGCGGGTAAGACCACCCTTTTCAACGCCCTAACCGGCCTCAGACAGCACGTCGGCAACTGGCCGGGAGTTACCGTTGAGAAGAAGGAGGGGGAGTTTGAATACAAAGGGACAAAGTTTAGGGTCGTCGATCTGCCTGGCGTCTACGGACTGACCGCGTATTCAATAGACGAAAAGATAGCGAGGGACTTCATAGTAAAGGAGAAGCCCAGAGTGGTCGTTGACATCGTTGATGCATCCAATCTCGAGCGCAACCTCTACCTCACACTCCAGCTCCTTGAGATAGGGGCAAACGTCGTCGTTGCGCTGAACAAGATGGATCTCGCCGAGGAGAAGGGTTACAAAATAGACCCCAAGAGGCTTAAAGGGGCCCTTGGAGTTCCAGTCGTCCCAATGGTTGCCTCCGAAGGAAAGGGAATCGAGGAGCTTAAGGCAAAAATAGTCGAAGCCCTCAAGAGAAAGTCGCGCCCGGTCGAGTACCCGAACTTTGAAGCCCATATCGAGCGCCTCACGAGGGTTATCGAGCGGGACGACGAGCTGGTGAGGAGATACAACCCGAGGTGGCTCGCCATAAAACTTCTTGAAGGCGACGACGAGGCCAAGGGAATAGTCGAGAAGAGCAGGTTAAGGGACGACATCCTGAGGGAGCTTATAGAGGTTTCCGGGGAACTCCACAAGAAATATGGGGACGTTGAGCTCGCGCTGGCCGACGAGCGCTACAGTTTGATAGGGGGGATAGCCAAAAAAGCAATCGTGAAGACGGAGGAGAGGATAACCTTCAGCGACATGCTGGACGAGGTCTTCACCCACAAGTACCTCGGAATCCCGATATTTATCAGCCTCATGTGGGCCGTCTTTAAGTTCACCTTCGATGTTTCGGCGCCCTTCAGCGATATAATAGACTGGTTCTTTGGCTGGCTCGGGAATGAGGTCGGGGCACACGTTGCGAACGACGCTTTGGCTTCACTCCTCAGGGACGGCATCATAGGCGGCCTCGGGAGCGTTCTGGTGTTCCTACCGCCGATAGCGTTCCTGTTCCTGGCCTTCTCATGGCTGGAGGACAGCGGCTACATGGCGAGGGCCGCCTTTGTCATGGACAGGGTCATGCACCACGTTGGCCTCCACGGGAAGTCCGTGATTCCTATGATAATGGGCTTTGGATGCAACGTCCCGGCAATAATGGCAACGAGAACCCTTGAGGACGAGAAGGACAGAATTCTAACGATACTCGTGAACCCTCTGATGTCCTGCCCCGCGAGACTGCCGATATACGCCGTCTTCGCCGGGGCCTTCTTCGCCGGGAAGGAAGGAGCCGTAATCACCAGCATGTACCTGCTCGGCATAGCGCTCGCACTCATCCTGGCCTGGCTCTTCAGGAAGCTCATATTCAAGGGCGAACCTTCCTACTTCGTAATGGAGCTCCCACCCTACAACAGGCCCAATTGGGGGGCTATTCTTGGAAATACCTGGACGAGAACGGAGAAGTTCCTCAGGAAGGCTGGAACCGTTATTTTCGCCGGCGTCGTCGTGGTCTGGTTGCTCTCAGTGACGGGACCTAGTGGATACCTTGGCTCGGAGGCCCTTGAGAACGGAGAACTGCTCGCAAAGTCTTGGGTGGCTGCACTCGGGCACGCCCTACAGCCACTCTTCAGCCCAATGGGCTGGGACTGGAAGGCAGCGGTGGCGCTGTTCTTTGGCTTCATAGCCAAGGAGATCGTGGTCGGAACACTTGGCGTGCTCTACGGTGTTGGAGACAATGAGCAAGCGGTTTCGCACGCAATAGCGGCGAGCGGAGCGTTTAACTCAGTGACGGCCTATGCATTCATGGCATTCTCGCTGATATACGTGCCGTGTCTTGCCACGATAGCCGTCATAAAGCAGGAAGCGGGCTGGAAGTGGGCACTCTTCGCGGTGGCCTATGAGCTGGCTCTTGCCTACATAGTGGCCCTCATCATAGTGGCGGTGGGAGGTGTACTCTGATGAGAAGAATAAACCTCGGGCAGGTGAAATGGCTGACCGGAATCTTCGGCCTCCTCTACCTCATCGGGGGAGCAATCGAGGTGCTCGCTTACTTCGGAAAGGAGATAAAAGTCCTCGGAGTTCCAACTGGAGACCTCTTCGCGGCCTTTGCCCTCTTCACAATAAGTGCAGTATACCTAACAGGCCTCAAGAGAGCCATAGAGGGCGACCTGAGGAGTGTCTCCCACCTCTACGTCGGCGCAGTACTGAGCATTGGCCTTGGGGCCCTTGCGGTGCTCGTCATGGGGGCTGATGCGATAGAAGCGTACCTGCTTCACAACGAGGACTTTGCTAAATGGACTCCGCTGGACGACGTGACTACTTACCTCGTCCTTGGAGTGCTTTCGATAATAGCCTACCTACCGGTCAAGGACGTTTCGAAGAATCCAGTTAAGGTGAAGGCATGAAATTGAAATTTAAAACCATGGGGCATCACCGCCCTTTTCTTTTTTCAACGCGTTTTCTTAACCTCATGGAGGTGTTGAAGATGGGTGAAGAGAAACTCGTACCTTTAACGGAGGCCTAGGGAAAAATCAGGGTCGTCAGGATAGACGGGGGAGACGAAGTACTGGGCGAGCTGAAGGGATACTCCATCGAAGTCGGGACAACACTGGAGGTCGTTGGCACGAGGGCACTCCACGAACACTCTGGACCGTTTATCGTGGAAGTTGAGGGTCGGGAGGTTCCTGGTACCGAGGGGCATAGCCGAGAGGATCACTGCGGGTGGGGGGAGACTGCTCGACATGGAAGGGGAAGTGTCGTGATAGAGAGGCTGGAGCTGAACGAGGACGTGCTGGAGGAACTGAGAGGACTCGGAATAACAGGGGGGAAGGAGGTCATTGTGAAGGGACACGACGCGGAGAAGACATTCAGGTTCAGATAGGCGGTAGGGGAGTCGCGGAGAAGTTATGGAGATAGCCCTGACGACCCCAGAATACCCCAGCCGGCCCCCAAGATTGTGAAGGCACTCGGGGACTTGAGCTGAAGGTTAAGAAGTCCATGAAGGCTATGAAATCGCCATGTCTTTGAACTCCCTTTTTAAGAGTGCCTCCTCCTTCTCTCCCAGAACCTTTTCGTCGACCTCCACTATAACCATGGTATTGTTCATGAGGGAGTAATCCTTCAGCGATGTCAGAAATTTGAAGACGCTATCAAAACCGTTCTCAATGATCAGGTACTCAACACCATCCAGAAAAACGAGCTTCTCCCCTTTCTCGTGCATGAACTGCACAATCACATGGTTCAAGTACTCAAGCCTTCTGGGATGAATGGTGTTATCCTCATCAACCTTGCTCAGCCACAGAACCAGGGCATCACATCCAAGAGAACACCAGTAATCCTCTCTCTTCCGGCTGATGATTAAACTCTTTCTTCCCTTGGAAAGCTTGCAGATGAGCTCCTCTCTTCCGGTTTCCAGTAAAAACAGGCCCGGGGCGATGTCAAGCTCGGCTTCCCCCGCAGGAGGTTTTGAGAAATCCAGCTTAATCCTCACCCTCCCCCTCCTTACCATGAAGAGCATCAGGAATATTAAGATAGAGCCCACAACCTCTCCGGAGGAGCCAGCCACGTCCAGAACAGGACTGGAAAAGCCGATGTTTCTAAGGATGTCGCTCCCGATATCCAGAAGAATGAAGAATAATGCCATCAAAACCAGGTATCTCTCTTTAATGCGCTCGTTTTCCATAGAGAAATAAAAAACATAGGAGGTTGCAAAAAGGGCAAGGGCCAGCAGCACCTCCCCGATATTGCCAAGCAGATGAAGCATGTTTCTCACACGTTTATATCTATTCCCTCAATCTCAGGGTTTACGGACTTCACAACTGAGAATCTGACGCTTTTTCCTTCCTTGTTCACTCTGACCACGGTGGTCGCAATTTCTTCAAGTAACGGCAGAAGGTGAGCCCCACTGACTTCCAGCAGATCCTTGTTGATGAAGTAAAGTGCAATCCTGCGCTCGTCCCCTGTGTAACCCAGAATCGCGTTTACAGTGTTTATATTCTCCCTCAGGTCTGAGATCAAGAACAGTTTCTCAATGCCCAGGACGAGGTTGAGTACTCGCCCCCCCCCCGAGAGGATGGGCTCAAAAACGCGCTCGTATTCCGCCTTCCTTATCGCATACTCCTTAAACCGGAGGCGTTGCACAACCTCTCCAACGTCCTGAAGGCCACCCTCTTTGATAACCGATAAATTGTTAAAAACACTCACATCAAAACCCGCCAGCTTTAAATGAGTCACGTAAAGATACAGAGTATCCAAGACATCATCCACCACAACTTTATAACCTCTCTTCCCAGCCCATTTCACCGCATGATAAACCCCTCTAGCTGGGGAGGTCAGCGAATCATGCTCAATTAACACAGTCTCCCCAAGCTTCAAACCCCCCCCAGATCCTATCAACATCCCCCATACCAAACACCCCCTTCTAGGATATGTTATCCCCTCTGGATATTAATAATTTACGGCTGGCCTGCTAGATATTCCTGGAGCTCCTGAGCTCTGATTTTCAGTTCCCTCCCATATTCAGAGAAGTCAATGGACTTGAGGATTTTGAGGGTTATCTCACCCTCCGCAAGCTCAACATCAAAGACCCTGCTTACCTGCTCTCTGAGCTCTTTGAGCGTTTTCTCATTTATGAGATCAGTGTTTATGAAATATACAGAGGATCTTTTTTTATCCCCCAGATAGGGGCGAATCACAAGTCCAAAGAATTTCTCCAGCTCCTCAGGTGTTTTCTCATACATAACCAATACCTTTCCAAGTCCAACTGTCAGCCTGACGTGGTATCCTTCCTGTACCTCCTTCAAAAACTCATCGTAATGGCTTTTCCAGACAGGGATATCATCCTCAAGGTCAACTCTGCCGAGCACATCTCCTGTTTCTAATGCCCCGCCGAGCTTTATCACCCGGGCGTTGTCTATCATGCCCGTGTCGATTCCCACAAGAGCTAGGTGGGTTTTGAAGACATGGAGCTGATCCAGTGCATCTACTATCACAAAAGAACGCCCCTTCTCCTTCAGGTACTTCATCAGAATCTGGAAGAACAGGTGAATCGGTTCGTTCGAGGTGTATTCTATGAGAACATCCTCTCCCCTCTTGAGGGTTTCCGCGTAATCAAACAGCGATGCCTCAAATTTTTCCATTTTTTCTGTCATTGCCATCTCCATGTTGCAGATATCTCCCACAACCTAAAAAGTTTTGTGGTATATCCTCCAAACGATTCAGAAAACAAAACCTGCCTCAGACCTCCAGCACGCTTCCCGTTCTCACTCCCACGAACTTCCCAGGATAGATTTTCCTTACGTAGGCCTTCGCCTCATCGCCGGAGCAGTGGGCCGGGGCTATGAACTCCGTCATCTCCGCTAATCTGTCAAGGGTTCTCCTCGACGGCCCGTGGAAACCCCCGATTACGAGATGAGCCTTCTCGTAGCCTGAAACATCCAGGATGGCTCTCGTAAGCCTGTCAACTCCGGGATGAGAGCAGCCGACGATGACGACCAGACCGGAAGGGGTCTCGATTCCAAGGGCCTGTTCGAAGTTGTCTACTGGTCCAGAAGTCCAGACTCCTTTGGCGATTTCTCCCGCCTTAACGACCTCAACCACATCGAAGCCCCACCTGAGGGCCATAGCCCGGTTTCCTGGTGGCGCGTAGAGCCTCAGCCCCGGGTTCAGCTCGGCTATATACGGAAGACCACCGTAGTGGTCGTAGTGCCAGTGGCTCAGGAAGGCGAAGTTGAGATCCTTGAGGGGGACTCCAAGGGCCTTTGAGTTGTGCGCCAGAACCAGCGGGTTCGTGTCAGCATCGAAGGTAAAGCGGTCTTTGCCTTCAACCAGGACGCTCCAGCCCCAGTCGTTTAACAATCCCTTGGCCGGAACGTTGTCGTTTAGGATTACCAGCCTCATGCTCTCCCCCAGTATCCTATACCTTTCTCCTTTAAAACCCTACGAACGGCACCCTTTCAACCCCTGGTTCTAAACCCCTGGTTTTAGAAACGGCTAAATCCTCTCCTGAGAAACTGTGAACATGAGGCTCAGGGAAATAATCAGCAAAGCCGAGGTCAAATACCTCCTCCTTATCTTGGTACTATCCTTTGGAATAAGCTCCACAGCTCTGTATCTGCTTGGGATGAGCTGGTTTATCCCGCAGTTCCTGGCCCTCGCGCTTGGGGATTCCATAAACCCCTGCACCTTTGTTGTGTACACCCTCTTTCTCATAGCGCTCTCCGTTAAGGGGCTCAGCCGGAGGCAGCTCTACATCGTCGGCTCGTCGTTCATAGTCGCGGTCTATGCCTCATACTACACCCTGGGGCTGGGTTTGAGCCTCATCGCGGGCAGGATACCCCTCCATTGGGCTGCGTACTTTGCCTTGGTCTTTGGGGCGTACACCATCGTCACAGGGATCATGGAGCGTTCGAGGGTGGTGGGAAAAGGATTGGTGCGAAAAAGGGCGTTCTCCGAAGAGGCCACTGTAGTTGGGGGTCTCATCCTTGGTCTCACTGTCTCGACAACCCTCCTGCCGTGTTCTGCTGGCCCGTATCTGGTGTACGCGGCGGTGATTTCGAGGGGCTCAACACCGATGGTGTTTCTCATGCTGACCCTCTACAACCTGATATTCGTCCTCCCTCTTACCGTTATCCTCCTAACCATGGGGGGCTTGAGGGAGAGCAAGGAGTTCTCGCAGGCTATGGTGCGTCACTCTCCAGAACTCTCGGTTGTGGCAGGGGTACTCCTAATAGGAATGGGAGCATGGCTGATGTGTTTGACATGAGTGCCCTCTAAGGGCATCTGGAACCGCAGTCCAAAGAATCGAAAGATTTAAAAATGCCCTCCTGGAGGTATAGGTCGAGCGCTCGGGTCGTGCCGGGGTAGCTTAGCCTGGTCAGAGCGCTCGGCTCATAGGGCCGCTTCCCTTTGGGGGAGCCTGAGAAACCGAGAGGTCCGGGGTTCAAAGCCCCGCCCCGGCACCATTACAACAAACTTTTGCCTGGCAAAAGTTTGATCAAAGTTCGTGGTTCCTCTTAAATTGCAGTTTTACCAGGGATTTTACATACCTGGGCCAAAAAACTAGGAATTCTCTCAAAAATTGCTCATGAAGAGTAGTTTCTCTCCTTGACGCCCTTCGGGCGTCGATTAAAAGCAAACTCACAGATATCAACTCTTCAAAAATTTGGAATTAACGATGAGAAGACAAGTTTCCAGAGAAAATCTCCTGAAAACGGCACTTTTGACAAGAACCACAAGCTTTGATGAAACTTTGCAAGCAAAGTTTCAGCGCTGGCGGAATGTTTCTGACTGTTTTAACTCGCCTGTTTAAAGGTTAATGTCGTACATACTCACCTCATTTTGGTGGATTCTCACATTTTTAATCAGCAATTTTCAGGGGGTTTACTCATAGTATAACGCCCAGAGGGCGTTAAAAAGAAGAAAACCCGCATTCTCTTGCCCCTTTATTAGGAGAATCCTCCATTCTCAGCTAATTCCCGAAGACATTCAAACTTTTGGTGAAGCTTTTTCCAAAAGCTTCAGCGCCGCTTTCACTATCGTTCAAGCGTCCTTAACGGATGGCGGAAAATAGTGTGTTTTTCTGAAAATGTGAGTTTTTGGACGGGTTTACTCATTATTAGCCAGTTTAAAGTGTTTGCTCCATACAAAGCGCCTTCGGACGCCAGAACAAAAAGCAAACCTCTTGAAAGGCTGATTTTAAAGTTAAACCCTTCCTCTAATATAAGATATTTTAATCAAACTTTGCTCTGCAAAGTTTGCTTGCTGGGCAAAGTTTCTTTGATGAAGCTTTTGAAAAAAAAGCTTCAGCACTAGCGTCTGAAACATTTTAGACTACCCATTCTGTTTCAATCCCAAAAGAATAACCTTTCTAAACTGCAATCCTCGCAAAATCAGGTAAAAAGTCAAAAGCGAGAGAGGCTCATCCCTAGTTCTTTTGACTTCGCTGAGAAGCCTCTCCATAATCTCTCCAGCCTTTCCGCGGAGGAAGACATCGGCTATTGGAGTGATGCCGCTCCTCTCAACGTTTACTTCGACGACTATTCCTCTCCGCTCCCTGACGATGTAAGGGATGTACGCGACGGGATACACGACACCGCTCGTTCCGATGACGAGAGCTAGATTGGCCTTTTCAGTGAGGGAGAAAGCCTCCTCAAGTGCTCTCTTGGGGGAGAGGTTCCCCGAATCACACCACGCCCGGCCTCAGGGGAGAGCCGCACTTCGGGCACCGTGGGAGGCCTCTTCCCTTCAGAAATTCCTCCAGCCGGCCGGTCTCCTTGAGGTTTTCGCTATAGCTGCAAGAAGTGCACTTCACGCGGAATATGTTGCCGTGGAGCTCGATTAGGCTCCTCGTCCCGGCTTCCTGGTGGAGGTCGTCAACGTTCTGGGTTATCACGGCCTTTAGGATTCCCATCCTTTCAAGCTCAGTCAGCGCATAATGGACAGGATTCGGCTTGCCTAGAGTATTTTCCGCATTCCCCATTTGTAGAACTCCCAGACGGGGTGGGGTCTTTCCTGAAGGCCTCCGGCGTTGCCAGCTCCCTGGCACGGTAGGTCCTCCAGAGGCCGTTTCTTCCCCTGAACGTTGGAACACCGCTCTCTGCACTTATCCCCGCGCCGGTGAACGCTATGGCGAACCTCGAACGGGCTGAGAGTTTTGCGGCTTCCGCGGGCATGACCCATGTCCTCGGCATCATTTAAAAATCCTGCCCGGTTTTGAGGGAAGTTCCCCGCTTACCCCGAAGAAAATTTGAAGCCTGGTTCAATCTCCCGAGGGAGGGTTTAAATTGTATGCATGCATACATTTTAACGGTGAGAGAGATGCCAGTTTCGAACGGTGTTGAGAGAAAAAGAGTGACCACATCACACGGAAGGTATTATTCGGCGAGAATAGCGGCCCAGAGGCGAAAAAAGCTCATAATCATCCAGAATCTCCGAAGAAGGAAGGGTGCCCGGGGCCTAAGGACGAGCCCGATAAAGGTCGAGGGCAGGGGCATAAACGAGAGGGAAGCGCTGGCGGTTCTGGTGGGAACGCAGATAGGAGCCGGAGTGCTCGGACTCCCCTACGCCGCCGCTAAGGTGGGCCTCATTCCAGCCATCGGCGTCCTCATCGGAGTCATGGTCCTCATGCTCGGGACAGCCTTCATAACCCTGAGGTTCTCGGCGGAAATGGGCGGTGCCCAGATGAGCACGATAGCGAACAGAACGCTCGGAAAGGCCGGCGGCTGGCTCATGTATCTCAGCATAACCCTGATGAGCTTCGGCGCGCTTCTCGCATACGTTGCCGGTATGGGGCAGGTGTTCTCCAGCCTCTTCGGCGTCAGCGAGACAGTGGGCGGCTTCATCTTCTGGGTGCTGGCTTCGATCGTTGTCTACCACGGCCTTGAAGCGAGCGGAAAGACCGAGCTGATAATGAGCTACGTCATGCTGGCCCTCTTCGTGGGAGTTACCATGATGCTTGTTCCCCATTCCAGACTCGAAAACGGCCTCTACGCGGACTTCTCCGGGGTACTCAGCATAACCGGTGTTGCGATCTTCGCCCTCGGATGCCACACGATAATCCCCGACGTCTACAAGGGGCTTGGAAGCTACGAGAAGACGAAGAGGGTCGTTGTGCTCGCGTTCCTCATCCCAACGGTCATCTACGCGGTGTTCATGACCTCTTTCCTGCTGGTCTTCGGCAGGGGAACCCCGGAAGTGGCCACACAGGGCCTTGAGGCGCTCTACGGGAGGGCCGGCTGGCTCGTCGGCAACCTCATACCCCTGCTGGCCATAACGACGAGCTACATAGGGATAGCACTCGCCCAGCAGAGCAACAGCGAGGAGTTCGTGAGGTTCAAACGGCCAGTCGCGTGGGGTCTGACGGTAATTCCCCCCGCGCTCGTTTACTTTGCCGGAGTCCGGAACTTCGCGGATGTGCTGGCCTTCGCGGGCGACACCGGCGACATGCTGGCCTTCATAGTACTTCCGCTCCTCATCTGGGGAGTTGAAAAGATACGAGGGGTACGGGCAAGGTCTAGGGAGAAAGCCCCCAAGACCCTCCCGGCTCCATGAGTTAGCCTCTCTATTTCTTCCCTTTTTCCATTTAAGTTAGACATCGACGCCGTTTTGGGACGTTCAATGTTCTTTTCCGACCACATGCACACCTCGGTAAGATTTATATCCCCATCGTTCAAATTCCCATCGAGGTGTTCCAAATGGCTGAAGGATACAGAGAGTACAGGGATAAAGTTCTGGAGTTTATTGAAGACCACGAGAACTGGAGGAAGCACACGATAAACCTCATCGCGAGCGAAAACGTGACTTCTCCGAGCGTTACGAGGGCCGTTGCAAGCGGCTTCATGCACAAATACGCCGAGGGCTGGCCAAAGCAGAGGTACTACCAAGGCTGCAAGTACGTTGATGAGGTTGAGCTCATCGGTGTCGAGCTCTTTACCAAGCTCTTCGGAAGCGACTTCGCCGATTTAAGGCCTATCTCCGGGACAAACGCCAATCAGGCGGTCTTCTTTGGGCTCACGCAGCCCGGTGACCACATAGTAAGCCTGCACACGAGCCACGGCGGCCACATAAGCCATGCCGCCTTTGGAAGCGCCGGAATGCGCGGACTCAACGTTCACACCTGGCCCTTCGACAACGAGGAGTTTAACATCGACGTTGACAAAGCTGAGAAGCTCATCCGCGAGGTCCAGCCCAGACTGGTGGTTTTCGGAGGCTCTCTCTACCCGTTCCCGCACCCGGTCAAGGAGCTCGCGCCGGTCGCCAAGGAAGTCGGCGCCTACGTAATGTACGACGGCGCCCACGTCCTCGGTCTCATCGCCGGAAAGCAGTTCCAGGACCCGCTCCGCGAGGGAGCCGACATAATAACCGCTTCAACCCACAAGACGTTCCCAGGTCCGCAGGGTGGTGTCATCCTCTACAAGAAGTTCGGTGAGACCGAGGAGATAGCCAAGCTCCAGTGGGCCATCTTCCCGGGTGTCCTCAGCAACCACCACCTCCACCACATGGCCGGGAAGACCCTCACCGCGGCTGAGATGCTCGAGTACGGCGAGAAGTATGCGGCCCAGATCGTCAAGAACGCCAAGGCCCTAGCCGAAGCTCTCGCTGAGGAGGGCTTCAAAGTTATCGGCGAGGACAAGGGTTACACCAAGAGCCACCAAGTCATAGTTGACGTCTCCGACCTCCACGAGGCCGCTGGAGGATGGGCGGCCCCGCTGCTTGAGGAGGCCGGCATAATCCTCAACAAGAACCTCCTCCCATGGGACCCGCTTGAGAAGGTCAACACTCCGAGCGGCCTCAGGATAGGTGTCCAGGAAATGACCCGCGTCGGAATGATGGAGGACGACATGAAGGAGATAGCCCACTTCATGAAGCGCGTCCTCCTTGACAGGGAAGACCCGGCCAAGGTCAGGAGAGATGTTTACGGCTTCCGCGCCGAGTTCCAGAAGGTCTACTACTCCTTTGACCACGGCCTCCCGCTCAAACTCAGGGAGTGATTTCTTTTTCCCTATCTTTTTCCTATAGTCATATTCTCAGGGTTATGTTCACCCTGGGTTTCAGCTAGCACCTAAAAAACGTTATAAGTTTGGATTTCATATTATCCTATGTGCGGTGCCGGCCTTCGTCAGCCATGCGCCCCCTGCGGGGCCGGTGCCGCACACCTCCTCACCAGTTAGCCAAAACCGATGAAACTACATTTGGAGTGTTTGCAGAAGATGGCCTTTTAAGGATGCAATTTTAGAGCGGCTTTCGCCCAAAAACTCGCTTTTAGAATCGGAAGGACGATTATGGAGCCGGGACCGGGATTTGAACCCGGGATCTGCGGATTACGAGTCCGCCGCCCTGCCGAGCTAGGCTACCCCGGCACAACCGTTCCAAAGAGGGGGAATAGGTTTATAAGTTTTTTCACGACTTGGGGGTGGTTATCGCAAAGATTAGGATGTAAGCCATAGCGATGAACCCAAGAACCATGGCCATCCGAAGCTTGCTCACATGCATCCTTCTAATGCTCTCGTGAACCCTTATCTGGTGTCCCTCGGTGGCTTTTCCGATGGCCATCGCCAAGAGTATCCCTGCCAGGGCGTCATAGACCCAGTGCTGAGCTAGGAGGACCGTGGCAAACGGAACGAGGCTGCTGAGTCCTATAAGGAGAGCTCCCCAGATTTTCTTCCGGTGCTTCCACAAGGTGAGTATATTGACCGCGGCAATTGTGTTGTGAAGAGATGGGAGGACGAACTCCGGCTGTGTTAGATAAGTTTCATCCGGGGAGAAGACCTGAATGTGGTACACGTAGTGAGGGGCGTACACGTGGAACAAGGAGTACATAATACCACATGTGGAATAAGCCAGGAGATAGCGAGCGGCGAGCTCATCAGCACTTCCAAGGTCTCTCCAGTAGAGCAGAATGAAGAAGACCGTGAGAGCTATCGACCCCGTAAAGCCAATGTAGTACACGCCGTGGAGGAACTGATAAAGGCCAGGAACCTCGTGGACGACTTTGAGAGAGGCAACGACGAAAGACCTGGAAGTGAACGGAAGTCGGAGAAGCTGGGACGTTACGTCCCTGCTGTGCTCCTTTATCAGGTCGTAGAGAACCGTGAAGCCCATCCATCCAAAGTAGAGGAGCAGAAAGACGTCCAACCTTATAAGAACCTCCCTGTCCTCAACTGCGCTGGCGATCCTCTTGAGGGAATCCCGGACTTCACTGCTGACCATCACACTCCCCATTTCAACTTAGGAATAGAGTATTTAAACTTTACAGTCGGTCAGCCTAAAACTCTTCGCGGTTGTATACAGCAATCCTTTTATTGTCAGGGACTGCATGCATATTGGTGATTGAATGAAAATCGACGTCCCTAACTATGGAACTGTAGAGTTCGAGAGCGTCCTCTTCGACCTAAATGGCACGCTCGGAACTTCAGGGGAGGTACCGGAGGATGTTAAGCGCCTTCTTGAAAAGCTGGCAGATAAGTACACGGTTGTCGTTCTCAGCGCCGATACCTTTGGAACCCTTGAGAGGGAGTTCGAGGGGCTTCCAGTTAGAATAGAGCGTGTATCCAACGGAGAAGAGAAGGCGGAGATCGCAAAGGGATACGCCCCCTACGTGGCAGTGGGAAACGGAAACAATGACGTGGCTATGATGGAGAGTGCCGAGTTGGCCTTCTGCGTGATTGGGGAGGAAGGAGCAACGGTGGATGCCATGCTCGCCGCGGACATTGTTGTAAAAGACGTAAAGGGCGCCATCAAAATGCTCCTCGACGAGAGGAAGTTAATTGCAACTCTGAGAGGGTGAGCTATGGGATACCTGACGCTCAAGGGGCTGGGAACAGCCCGTATAATCATCAAGAAGTCCGTTTTCATAGGCTACGCCTCCCCCGCCGGCTCAGAGAGGGAAGCCGAGGAATTCATATCACGAGTGAGAGAGTACCACAGCGACGCGACCCACAACGTCTTCTCATACGTCATCAACGACGGAAAGAACTTTGCAGTGCGCTACGACGACAACGGGGAGCCCAAGGGTTCCGCCGGAAAGCCCGTGCTCAAGGTGATTCAGAACAGGGGGTTAAGCAACATCGTGATCGTAGTTACTAGGTACTTCGGTGGAATAAAACTGGGCTACGGTGGGCTCGTTAAGGCGTATGGGGAAGCGGCGAGTTTGGCAATAGAGAAAGCTGGCATCGTCGAGGTATATGAGACGGAACGCTTTGAGGTGACGTTCCCCTACAGCCTATTTCACGCGGTTAGGGAGACGATTGAGAATGCGGGTGGGAGGATAGTCAGCGAGGACTATGGAAACTTGGTCAAGTTCACAGTCAAAACAAGGAAAGGTGAAGCCGAGAGTTTAATGGAGTTAATTACCGAGAGAACACGAGGGAGGGCCCAGACTAGGGCACTCTTTATGAGGAGCGTTTGATGGGGATCACGATAGTTAAAATGAAAACAAAGGAGATAAAAGGCCACGAGTAAAGAGAATACCCTCCTCAAAGGGTTTCCTCAATATAGGCCCTTATCAGCTCCTTCGTGGCGAGCATGCCCTTAACGTGAGTCCTCTCCATGCCGTGGCTCGCGTGGACCCCCTGGCCGATGAGCGCAACCCTGAAGTCCCAGCCGGCCCTTAGGGCGGCGGAACCATCGGAGCCGTAGTAGGGAAAGACGTCGACGACGTGAGGTATGTCCCTCTTCTCAGCCAGTTCGATTAGTTTGGTCGTCATCTCGTAGTCATACGGCCCGCTGGAGTCCTTTGCGCCTATTGAGACAGCCGTTTCCTTACCGTAAACCCCGTCGCCGACGACGCCCATGTCAACAACCAGTAGCTCCTTCGTGCTCGGGGGATAGCCAGCGGAACCTCCGTGACCCACCTCTTCGTAGGGCGAGAAGAAGAAAGCCACAGGGAGCTTTTCGAGGGTTTCAGCGCCAAGGTCGAGCATGAGGTCAATGAGCACCGCAACGCTCGCCTTGTCGTCGAGGAAGTGGGCCTTAACGAAGCCGTTGGCGTACTCGAACTTCGGGTCAAAGGCTATGAAGTCGCCCGGCCTTATCCCAAGCTTCTCGGTGTCCTCCTTCTTTTCAACCTCGGCATCGAGACGGATGTACATGTTTTCCTCGGTTCTCTCCTTCTTCCCAGCATCTTTGTTCACGTGGACGCTCGGGTTCTTAAGAAGGAGCGTTCCACGGTAGCGCTTCCCGGAGCGGGTTATTATTGTGCAGTACTCGCCCTCGAACGTCGGAAGGAGGAGGCCGCCTACCCTGGTAAAGCTGAGGTGCCCGTCGGGGAGGATGCCCTTCACCATGGCTCCCAGTGTATCAACGTGGGCCGCTACCACAAGTTTCGGCTCGGGGTGGTTGCCCGCCATTAGGGCCCCCTTGTTGGTGTAGTAGCTCTTTATCCCGTTCTCCCTCAGAAGGTTCTCGATGTGGGCCATGACCTCTTTCGTGTAGCCCGTGGGGGAGGGTATCTCAAGTATCTCCTTCAGAATCTCAACTACTCTCTCCATGATGACCACCATTCAAAAATCCCTCGAAGGGTTAAAAAGGGCATCGGTCAGAGAAGCGCCTTTAGGGCTATAAAGAGACCGATAACGATGAGCGTCAGCACGAAGGTAACGCTTATCGCCTCCTCAGCTTTAAGTCTGTACTGTGCAAGAATCGCGTTTGCCGCTATAGCCGGCGGCATGCTCGCTTCAACCAAAACGGAGTAGAACACATCTGGGCTGGCTCTTCTCAGAGTGAGGAAGACGAAGATGAAGGGAATCCCTATCCTGAAGGTCCCTACCTCAAGGAACTTCCTGAGCTCGAATCTGCTGAGGGTTATCCGCGAGCCAAAGTAGATTATCAGCAGGGGAATACTCCACCAGCCGACTGTCTTAATCGGCTCGATGAACCAGTTAGGAAGGTTAATCCCAGCGATGACGAGGCCAAGGGCGAGCAGGTTGGCTCCAGTGGGCGGAAACTTGAGGGCCTTTTCAAGGCTTCTCCTTATCGAGGCACCGCCGCTGGAGTAGTGGGCTGCCATGAACGTCACTATCGGGATTACGATGAGGCTGTTGGTTGTCGAGTAGAGTATCGCGGGCGTTATATCCTTCAGGAAGAGGCTTGCTATCGGGAAGCCGAGGGCGGCGGTGTTGGGATAAACCGAAAGAACCATAAGCGCGCCGGCCCATGGGTCGTTTTTAAGGGCGAAGCGACCGTAGAGGTAGGAGAAGCCGAGGCTTATTCCAATTATAATGAAGACGTAGACGAAAACCGTCTTTATGCTAAGGAGGTAACTCAAATCCTTGCTTGCAACGTTGCCGAAGACGAAGAAGGCCAGAAGGATGTCGTTTGTCAGGAAACGAAGGTAATCGAAGGGCTTTTCAGACTTAATCACGAGCTTGAGGACGTATCCGAGCGCAATGAGTGTGAGCATCTCATAGATGTCCATGTTAAAAGCTAAAGTTCAGCGTTTAAAAGCCTGTCGAACGTGGTTGGAGAATTAAAAACAAAAATAAAACGGGAAGGGGGTCACTTTTCCTTCTTCCCAGCGGCTTCACTACGGCTGTGGTTCTTGAACAGCGGCCACCAGGCCTTTTCACCGAAGAGGCTCATCATTGCCGGGCCAAGGAAATAAACGGCAAGTGTTGCTGTTATCAGAACCCCCGAGGCAAGTGCAAAGCCCATTTCCCTCATCCCCCACATTGAACTGGTCATCAGTGCACCGTACGTGGTTCCTAACACCGTTGCTAGGCCGATGACGACGAGGTCCATCGTTCCCGCCGCAACTATGAGGGCGTCCTTGGGAGAGCGGCGCTCAAACTCATCCCTGGCCTTAACTAGGTAGAAGCTGTTGTAGTCAATACCAACCCCCATGAGTACGATGAACACCAGCAGCGGCAGGAACCACATAATCTCCTGTCCAAAGAGCCGCTGGAAGAGCCATGTTGATACTGCTATGCTGAGGAGTACCCCGGTGCCTACTGTTGCCATCGTCGAGATCACCGCTGGAATGCCCTTGAGCGTCGGTATGAGTAGCAGGAACATTAGCACCAACGCTACTGGCAGCATCCTGTGCCAGAATATGTCATTGATCAGGTTGCTGAGGTCGATGTCGAGTGCCGCACCACCGCCCACCATGCCCTTGGCTATCTTCCCGCTGGATTCATAGCCTTTCAAGAGGCTCCTAATGCTCATAACTATCTTGTGGGCCTGGGGGGTCGTTGACTGGTACCTGCTGACTACCTCGATGAGAACCATGTTGCCCGAGCTCGAGAGATACCTGCCGCCACCTATAGCCTGGAGCTGGCTAAGGCTCGCGTTTACGGACTTTCCATAGGGCTGGGTAATGGTGTAAACATACTTGACGCCGTCTATCCTCTCGATGTTCCTCACTACTCCGTTGATTGTTGAAAGGTCGCTATTGGTGACGTTATGATTGAACTTAACCAGGACGTAGGTGGCACCCATCACGTCGGCCCCGAGCTTGCTCTGACTTATTTCAAGGAAGTGGTAGGTTTCGCTGTCCTTTGGCAGGAACAGCTTGATGTCATGTGTCCCGTTGAAGTTAGCAAAGGTGTAAACTGCCGGAGCAAGCAGGAGGAGGAATATAAGCAACACCGCCTTGGCGTGTTTGACTGACCATCTGGCAATTCTGCTCTCTTTATGAATGTCGCTCTCCTTAACGTGCCCTACGTGTCTTGGCCACCAGAAGGCTGGCCTGTCTCCGATGAGGACGGTTATGGCTGGTATGAGGGTCAGACTGGCGGCGAAGACAACCAACACTGCTGTGGGCACTATTATACCCATTTCTTTAAATATTGGGAACTCCCAAGCTAGCATAAAGCTTGCGAAGGCTACCACATCAACGGAGGCACTCGCGAGTATGGCATCCTTTGTTTTTCTTAACGCCTCACTTGCGGCCCTGTTGTGATCGTAGCCCTCTGCAAGATGTTCCTTGAAGCGGTGTAAGTAGTAAGTTGAGTAGTCTATACCGAGACCAAGTGAGGTCGTCATGGTGATCGTCCGTGCCCAGCTTCCAACGTTTATCACATTCCCCTTTGCGAGTAGATATAGAATCCCTAGAGCGGTGAGTATTGCGGTGGCAACACCTGTGAAGGGCAGGAGCGTCGCCAGGAGTGCCGTCCCAAGGATTATGAAGAGCACTATCAGGGCCCCTATGAAGCTGAACTTTGTGGTTCTGCTGTCGTCTTCCTCCCCATAGTGCACCAGCTCATAGGTCTGAACCGGCGTTCCACTGATGTAAGCTTCGGCCTCCGGGAAGTGCTTTCTCATTTCTTTCAGAAGAACCTCCTTAGCCTTGAGCGTGTTTTCGTAGGGAATCCTGCTCTGCTCCTCAGCGTTTGTTACGCCGGCACCCTTTGGAACCATCGATACCAGCATTGTGGTATTGTTGGGACTCTTGAGCATGCTTATATAATCCTTCGCAAGGCCATAAACGGACGGGTAAACCTGCTCCTCTACAGGTTTAACATCTTCCCTCGTTATTTTCCCCGGGTCATCCCTAAACCTGAAGGCTACATCAACGAGCTGGGTTGTGTTCACGTGAAGCGGGACGCCGAGGTTGATCTTCCCAACGAGTTTTCCAACCAGTCCTGCGGTTCTCTCCTTAACTAGAGCCTGAATCTGGGAGTCGCTTATGGGATAGTTCCTGGCGACGGCCAGCATTATTCCTTTCAGGGTCTTCTTGACGTCCTCTGGGGCGGTAACGTTGGCAAGTTTCTCGTTGACACCTTTCTCGAACAGGCCGTATGCTATCTCCCCGGTGCTTTCACCGGCATAAAGCTCGTTCACAACCTTCCCAATGTCTACCGGTGCGTTTCCGGCTAGGCTTGTTATTATCTCTCTGACGGCTTCCTTTACTCCGGTCCCCTTGACCAGCTCCTCTGGGTTCTTGAGGACCTCGTTGACTATGATCTCGGCCGCCTTCTCGCTCCCCACTCTCTCGGCAGTCTTCTGAATCAGGAGTTCCTTCGCTATTGCTGTGACGTTTCCGTTAGAGTCGTAGACCTGACTTATAACACTCTCCGGGAGCTCAACACCTCTCCCATTAGCCAGCTGGGCGAGGAGTGAAACCGTTGCCTTCTTCAACATTTCAGGGTTTTTAGCAAGAACCCCCGTGGCGTTTGTGTCAAAGCTAACAACGGTCTTCGCTATAGGCTCTGCTAAAGCTTTCTGTTCGGTTGGAAGCTTCTCCCTAAGCGCACTGGCGAGCAGGTTGGTTTCAAGCTCCCCTGTCGGGCCGTAAACGAGAAGTGTTCTGAGTATCCCCTCGGCGTTCGGCATCTCCAAGAGGGGACTGCCCTTCATCGGGACTTTGGCCACTCCAATAGTTGCGTTCTCCACCTCAAGGGATGATGGGTTTCTTCCCAGACCTATGGAAACGTTGGCGATGTATGCCAGAGTTTGTGCTGGAACCTTCCCGAATCCTGGAACCTCAAAGCTTCCTCCAGCCTCTTCTATGACGAACGGGAGATTCTCAAGGGACTTATTCGCTATCTCGCTGACGGGTTTAGCTGCATCCTTCCCGAGATGGATAAGGGTGTAGTTGCACCCCATCTCTTTATCAAAGGTTGTGACACCATGATAAAAGGCAACTGAGTACGCTTCGGCCAGGTTCTTCTGCATTGGTTCGTTTATGCGGCTGAGAGCTATCCCCTTTGTGACGTTGGCCAGGAAGCCGTCGGTTATGGAGGTTGCCCCATAGGTCGAGTAGGCAGGATACGTCGCATTGTAAACCGCATAGACGAACTCGACCGGAACGCCCAGCTGGATGGCAATGCCCTGAGCCGTTTTGTTGTTGAGTCCCATCTCATAGGCTCCAGATTGAACGAGTGCGTCGTAGGTTCCAATAGTGCCAAGGTACGTTTTGGCATAGCTGTCGCTCAGGTTGTAGAGACCGACGTTCAGTCCCGCTATCGTGGAGTTCAAACTCTTCAACTGCTCGCTTGCTTTGGTCAGGTTCTGATGGAGTTCCACGTATGCTGTATCGGTCTGGTTGAGGGTCATTTTAAGGGCGAGACTTTGGTTGTAGAGCACAGTCAGGTTAGTCTCGAGCGAAAGGTATGCCCTAGCAAGTTCGGGGACAGTCCCGTTCAGGACTTTAACCTGGTTGCTGAGGTTCTCGATCTGAGTGAGCGTTATCCCGTAGGCATCGCTCGCGTTTACCGCAGAGTTATAGAGTATCTCCGTCAGGTTGGCCGTGGTTTTCGTGAGGTTGAGGGCAATCCCGTAAGACTCGTTGTGGAGCAGATCAACGGCATCATAGTAAGAGGTGAAGTTGCTCCCGTAGGGACTCGCTTCGACCTTAAACCGTTCGTATGCTTCCTTTGCCTCAGGACTGCTGACATTGATGTTGGTGATGATCATGTAAGTCATATTATTGTTCTGAGCAAAGCTAGGAAAATATTTTGTCATATCATTCTGAACTTCGACCGACTCAACGTGCTTTGGTAGGAACTGGCTCATACTGTAATTGGTGACGTTGCTAAGCTTCATTGCCAGCGGTGTGGCGAGAATTATGGTAACAACCCAAAGGGCGATGATGAGCTTCGCGTGCTTCACAATCCAGTCGTTCCAAGCCATAGTCATCACCTATGACACTTATCAACATGGTAATTCACAACATGTTTAAATTCGACATGTCGTCTGGAGAAGCATTTATAAGTGTTTTGGTTGAACTCACTTACACCGGTGATTGCTATGCCGCAGGACGTTGAGCGGAGGATAATCAAGGGGCTCTTCACGGTCCCCCTGAAGGACATAATCCTCGTGATAGTCGGGCTCAAGGGTGAGGCCCACGGCTACGAGATTCTGAAGGAGCTTGAGAAGCTCGCGATAGGCCTCTGGAAGCCCAGCCACAGCAACCTCTACACTATCCTTAACAAAATGGTTGAGGGCGGCCTCTTGGAGCCGAGGGAAGAGTACCGTGGGAAAGTGCGCAGGGTAAAGTACAGCCTCACCCCGAAGGGGCTGGAGTACCTCAAAACCTCCAACGACCTCGCTTTGAGGGTTCTCTATACTGCCGCCCGCTATCACGAGGCCCTGAAGAAGAAGCTTGAGAATGTTGGAGAAAAGCGCGAGATGGACAGGGAAGCGGTTGGTGAATACCTTGAGCTCCTGAAGAAGATACGGGACATCCTCGATGAGGAGATACGGACCATCAAGGTCGAGCTATCTGGAAGTCAGCGATAAGGAGCTCTACTCTCCTTTTATTCCTTTGTCCCGGTTTTTGCTTCACTGCCAGTGAATCGATAAACTTTTATATACCCATCACACCAGTTAAGTACAGAAAATTGTACTACATAAATCTGTACCTGGTGGTAGCATGGAGCTGAAGGCCCAGCTGGAGGAGCTGAAAAAGCGGCTGGAGGTGCTGGAGGAGAACATCGACCCTGTGGACGAGGTCATGCTCTCCATAAAAGCCCGGCTGAAAAAGCGGCTTGAGGGAGGGACATTACCCGGGATAGACGAGGAGAAGGCGGCGAAGACCCTCAAAGCCCTCGCCAACCCGGACAGGATAAGGATACTGAAGATGCTGGCCGGGAAGCCGATGGGGTTCAAAGAGATTAAAGAGGCCCTCAACGTTGAGAGTCCCACCGTTTCCCACCACCTCAAGCTCCTCGTGAGGACCGGGATGGTGAGGAAAGGCGAGAAGTACGAACTTTCCTCTAACGGACACTTGTTTTTGCGCCTGCTTGAGATAATGACCGCCCTCGAGGAGGTGGAAGAATGATGTACGGGTTCGGTTTTGGTGAAGAAAGAAGCATCAGGTTTAAGGTTGCCGAGAATTTGAAGGCGCTTACTGCCCTCCTGATAATCGCCTGGCTTTTCAAGGGCCCGTTGAAGCTTGAGGCATACAACGACTACATGGTGTACGTGATAATCGCGCTCATCTTCTCCTTCGAGCTCCTGAGCGTCGGGAAGTGGTTCGGGGTAACGGTGAGCGGAATAGTCTTTGCACTGGCCAAAGCGGCCTTTTGGACGAGCGTATTCCTGTTCTTCGGGAAATGGCTCGGATTGTCTGAGACCTTCACGGGAAAGAACGCCGCAATAACCGCGGGAACGATGTTCGCCTACGCAGTCGTCCTCGCCATAGCCGGCCTTTTGCTTGCCAAGTTCGACGAGAGGCACATAGAGTGGAAAGTTGATAAGAAGGCCTACGAGTTCAGCGGCGCCTCCTTCGGTGAGGTCAAGCTCAAGGGGACCGGCAAGGCCTACCCTGTGAAGTTCGGACGGAAGCCCGTTGGCTGGGTCATAGACGGCGACCTCACGGTCGATGCAGAGACGCCGATTGGAAAGGTCACCAGAAAGCTCCTCTCACCAGTCGCGATATGGACATCTGATAAAATCGTCGGAGAGAAGACCTCACCTGATCCTGGCTTTGTCAAAAGGGCAAACGAACTGATCAACCCCGACAGACTTTACCGCAACAAGGAGGGAACGAGTGCCGTTGATCTTGGAATAGTGAAGGTCTACAAGGGAAACGACTTCGAGTACGTCAAGCTCCCGTTCATAGAGGTCAGAAAGACGCCCGCTGGAGAGGAGGTAAAAGTTGGTCCGATACACGTTCACGAGGGAAACTCCGGGAGCGTTCCCACCGATATGCTCACCATCAAGGAGCTCACGAACGGCTTCCAGCTCACTCGGGTGGGTAACAGGCTGACGGTCCAGACGGAGGAGTACACGATAGAGGCCTCAGGGAGCAGGGTAACATACAGGAGTGGAAACGAGACCCTCAGCCTCGGCGAGACGGTCTCACTCCGCTCTGGGGACATCTCCGTCACCGTCGGCAGGGGGAGGGCCAAGCTCAGGATAGAGGACGTGGTTATCTCCGCCCGCGATGGGATGGTGAGAATCCGCGTTGGGGGCAAGACCCACACGATTGAGAGCAGGGAAGCCTGCGATCTGGTTTTGAGAAAGGCGAAGGAAATGGTTGAAGAGCAGGGCGTTGAGATGGTGGAGGGTCTCGGCATAGACCGCGAAAAGCTGAACGCGCGCGTCAGGGAGCTTATAGACGAGCTCATGAGGTATCTGGGGTGATGCCGATGATCTTTGAAAACGTGAAGGAAATTGAGATATCTACCGTGAACGGCAAGGTGGAAATTGAGGGTTGGAATAACGACCACGTGGAGGTGAGCTACACCATACATGGCGAGGCCGAGGTGGAAGTCGAACAGAGGGGGGAGAAGCTCATCATCAGAGAGGAGCCAAAGAAGAAGCTCCTCAACCTTCTCGGAAAGAGCGGCTGGGCCGAGATAACCATCAAGGTACCACGGAAAGTTACCGTTAGGGCATCCAGTGTGAACGGGGAAACAAGGGCAGGGAATGCCTCCTTCGACAAGGTCTCCACTGTAAACGGCAGGATAGAGCTTGAAGACTGCGAGGCTGGAAAGATAAGCACCGTGAACGGGAGCATTACCGTGACTCTCTCGGACTTTTGCGACGCGAGGATAAAGGTGGGCCGCGTGAACGGGACGGTAACCTTCGAGGGCATCGACCCGGAGAATCCGATCATCGGCACCGGCGAGTTTGAAGTTAAGGTCAGCACCGTGAACGGGAACATCGTGGTGAGGAGGGTTTAGCCCCTTTCTTTTTTGCTCACCTCTGTGCGGAAGGTAGAAGGAGAGTGAGCTGGCAAGGGGTGCTGGATAAGTCGAAGTGAGGGAGGAGAAGCCATGAGCCTCAACAGGAACTTCTGGCTCTTTGCCATAGGGAGGTTCGTTTCGCAAGTGGGATGGGCGGTTCAGGACGTCGCGTTGCCACTCTACGTTCTTGACCAGACGCATAGTGGCGGAATGATGACCGCCTTCATCCTCGCCGAAATGATTCCAGCTTTGATAGTCATGCCCTTCGCTGGGGTTGTGGGCGACCGCTACAACAGGAAGCACCTGATGGTGGGATTCGATTTAATAAGGGGAGTTCTTCTCTTCGGTGTTATCGCGTTCAACCTCCTGGGAATCGGGCAGCTCATAGTTGTCCAGGTGGTAATGGCGACGCTTGGGGCCTTCTTCGGAACCGCGACGAGTGCCATGTTCCCCGATTTGGTGGAGCCGGACGAGCTTGAGAGGGCGAACTCGATAACGGCCTCGATGAACATCCTGGCGAGGCTCGTCGGACCGGCCCTCGGCGGCTTCATCTACGCGGTTGGGGGGATAAAGCTGGCAATCCTGATTAACGCGGCCAGCTTCTTCGGCTCGGGTCTCTTTGAGATTCTCATACGGTACGAGTGGAAGGCAAAGGGGATAGCGGGCTTCTCCCAGGTTGTTGTGGATCTTAAAGAGGGCTTCTCCTTCCTCCGCTCGAACCGCTACCTCTGGACCCTCATGTCCTTCGCGATATTCATGATAGCCTTTGCTGAGCCCTTCGGGGCCGTTCTGATGCCCTATGCCATGAGGGAGATACTGAAGTTCTCAAGCTATCAGTTCGGCCTTCAGGAAAGCGCCTTTATGGTCGGGGCGCTGATAGGGAACGGCGTAATCGCGGTCAAGTTCGGGAAGAAAGCGGGGGGATACCTCTTTCACGCCCTCCTCTTCGATGGGGTTATGATCCTCGTATTCACCTGGATGATAAGCCCATTCTCAGATCTCTCGACTGACGGCGCTTTCCTGCTTTTGGCGGGGGTTAACGTGCTCTGGGGTGCTGTTGAGGCATTCCTGAACGTCCCCCTCAACTCGAAGATCCAGAGGGCTATCCCAACGGAGGTGCGCGGTCGGGTTATGTCCGCGATGGTCGTGCTCATGCACGCCGCGGGCCCCATAGGACTCCTCGGGGTTGGGCCCCTCCTCGACAGATACCCCGGCTGGCTCGTTTCGCTCGGCCTCTGGATAGGCATGGGGGCGGTTGTAGCGTACTACTGGGCGAGACACAGGGATGTCCTGCTGGCGGACGTGGAGGCCGGCAGAGAAGGAGAAAAGAACGGAAACGCGGAGATTACTTGACCTCCTTCACCTTGCCCTCCCTCTTTTCTATTACCCTCGCCATTATGAATAGCAGGTCACTGAGCCTGTTGAGGTAGACGAGGGCGTTCTGCCCAAAGCCGTAGTCAAGGACGAGCTTTGCAACCTTCCTCTCCGCCCTTCTCGCAACGGTTCTGCATACATCGAGCTTCGCGCTGGCTATGGTGGAGCCGGGCAGAACGAAGGCCTTCATCTGGAACTCTTCCTCGTACTTATTGATGAGCTCCTCTATCCACTTAACTTCGTTATCTCCGATTTTCGAGTACTTTCCCTTGCTGGCGAGCTCGGCCATAAGGTCGTAGAGCTGAACCTGGATTTTCTCAAGGATTTCGGTCATCTCCTCTGGAACGTAGTGCTTCGCCTCGCCGATAAAGCTGTCCAGCTCGTCTATCGTCCCGTTCGCCTCCATAACCGGCGAGAACTTCGCGACACGGTCGCCGGTGAAGAGCCCGGTCAAACCCTTATCCCCAGTTTTTGTGGTAATGGACATTTTGACCACCATCTTCAGTGGGGCGGAATCCTTTATTGCCTTTTGGGTGAGGTGGATTTTTATACCCTCCAATCCCTATCGCCTAATAGGTGGAAAAGATGGAGATCAGGGAGTTCCAGGACATGATACGGGGCATCTACTTTCACAAGGATTCGAAGCGCGGTGTCGAGAAGACCTTCCTCTGGTTCGTCGAGGAAGTAGGGGAACTCAGTGAGGCGATAAGGAAGCGCGACAGGGAGTCGATGGAGGAGGAGTTCGCAGACGTCCTAGCATGGCTCGCAAGTTTGGCAAACCTCCTTGAGATAGACCTTGAGAAGGCCGCCAGAAAGAAATACCCCGGAGTTTGCCCGTACTGCGGCAAGAAACCATGTGAATGCGAGGAGAAATGAGCTTTATTTTTTGACCCTCTTTTCGACCATCATCTAAACGAAAAGATTTTTATACTTCAAAGAGCACTCTTATATGCAGTAAACTGAGGTGATGTGCATGCATGAACTTGTAGAGTTCGCCGTGGAAAAGGCCCTCGAACTGGGGGCGGATTACGGGGAGGCGCGCTTTGAGGAGAAGAACGGCACTTCTCTGAGCATGAAGAACGGAAACCCCGAGGGGCTGGAAGTTCTGGCGGATAGGGGCATTGGAGTCCGCGTCCTAGTGGACGGGGGGATGGGCTTTGCCTCAACCAACGTCCTCACCAGGGATAGCGTTGCAGAGGCCGTCAAGAAAGCAGTCAAATTGGCTAAGGCAGCATCAAAGGTGAGGAACGAGCCGATACGCTTTTCCGAGGAGGACTTCCACGAGGTTTACTACGAGGTCAGGATGAGGAAGAACTTCCGCGACGTCTCCCCCGAGGAGAAAATGAATCTCCTCAGGAAAATCGAGGAGGAGATAAAAGCAACCGGCGTCAACGTCCCGATGCGCTATTTGATGTACTCCGACCAGATGTGGCACAAAATCTTCAGGAACAGCGAGGGTGCTCTGGTTGAGAGCGTTATCCCGCGCGTTTCTACCGTTTACAATCTCGTTGTCCTCGAGAACGGTCAGATGGAGCAGGCGCCCTTCGTGGAGCGGGCATTCTCCGGTGGGCTGGAGCTGATCGAAAAGGATGAACCCTGGAAGTGGGCCGTCAAGGACGTGCAAGCTTTAAAGAGGCTAATCACCGAAGGCAAGAAGCCACCGGAGGGAAAGGTCGACCTCGTAATAAGCCCCGAAGTGGCCGGCATAGCGGTTCACGAGAGCGTTGGCCACCCCTACGAATCCGACAGGATTTTCGGAAGGGAGGCGGCCCAGGCGGGCGAGAGCTTCGTTAAGCCGAACATGCTCGGTGAGAGGATTGGGAGTGATGCAGTTACAGTCATCGAAGACCCGACCATTCCAAACAGCTGGGGGTTCTACCTCTACGACGACGAGGGCGTTAAAGCCCGTCCAAGGTACCTTATTAGGGACGGAATCATCACCGAGTTCCTCACGAACCGTGAATACGCCTACAAGCTTGGGCAGAAGTCGAACGCCGCAGCCCGCGCCATCAACTACAACCGCGAGCCTATCGTGAGGATGGCCAACACCTACCTCGCCCCGGGAGATCACTCCTTCGAGGAGCTGATTGAGGACGTGAAGCTCGGCGTTTACATGGTGAGCTTCAACGAATGGAACATCGACGACAGGCGTTACCAGCAGAGGTACATCGGCAGGGAGGCTTACCTCATCGAGGACGGCGAGATAAAGCACCCGGTAAGGAGGCCGATCCTTGAGATAACGACGAGGGCACTGTGGAGCAGCGTTGACGCCGTAGGAAAGGAGATTGCCTTCTATCCAGGAACCTGTGGCAAAGGCGAGCCCGGTCAGGGCGTTCCGGTCTGGATGGGCGGAGCGCACGCAAGACTTAGGGACATACCGCTGAGGAGGCCGTGAGGTGGTGAAGATGTTCGACGTTAACGAACTCATTCTGAAAAAGGCTAAGGAACTCGGCTTCGGTGACGTGGTCGTTCTCAGCCACGAGGGCAACAGGAGGCAGGTTAGATTCGCGAACAACGAGATAACCGTTGCTAAAAACTGGCACGAGAGGAAGGTCGAGCTCTTCGTCGAAAAGGAGAAGAGAATAGCGAGTACGAGCATAACAGACCTGAGTGAGGAAAACATAGAAAGAACCCTCAAGACGCTCCTCTCGAACATGAAGGGCATGGCCCCGAAGGAGGATTACAACGGAATAGCGGAGGGGCCGTTTGAGTATAAAGAGATTCCTGAAACCTTTGATAAGGCGATAGTTGAGCTCGATGAGCCTAACGAGTACGTCGAGAGAGCCATCAACACGGCCCTTGAGGAAGGGTCTAAGAGAGTGGCCGGGGTTCTCTACACCGACCACGACAAGATATACCTCACCACTAGCAACGGCGTTGAGGCTTTCGACGAGGGGGCTGGAATAGAGATAAGCGTTAGGGCCTTCATCGGAGATCTTGAGAGCGGTCACGGAACGAACTCCGTCAGGGTTCTCAAGAAATTTGATCCCGAATCGGCTGGAAGAAAAGCTGGAGAGATAGCCAGGCTCGCCCGGAACCCTGAGCAAGGACCGGAAGGAAAGTTCGATGTGGTCTTCGACCCCCTTGCCTTCGCCAACCTGTTGAGCTACATGAGCTTTATGACATCAGCCTATGCGGCGGAGGCCGGATTCAGCTTCCTCATTAACAAGCTTGGCCAGAAGGTTGCGAACGAGATAGTGACTATCAAGGACGTCGGCAACATGCCCAACGGCTACGGCACGAGAAAGTTCGATGACGAGGGCGTCCCGACTAAGGAGACGACCATAATCAAGAACGGAACCTTCAAGACGTTCCTCCTGAACACAAGCATGGCGAGGAAGTACAAGGTCGAAACAACCGCCAATGCCGGTTTGGTTATGCCCCACGCCTGGAACCTCGTCCTCGAGCCTGGAGACTACTCAAAGGAGGAGCTATTCAGCGAGGTGAAGAGGGGAATCTACATCACCAACGTGTGGTACACCCGCTTCCAGAACTACGTTGCGGGAGACTTCTCGACGATACCGAGGGATGGCATCTTCCTCGTTGAAAACGGCGAGCTGAAGCCGATAAGGAACATCCGTGTAAGTGACAACCTCCAGAGAATTCTTGAAAACATCGTAGCCCTCGGAAAGGAGCTCCACCACATCCACTGGTGGGAAGTCAACACTCCGGTCTCGACGCCCTACGTGCTCGTTAAAGACGTCGGCATAACGAGGGCAACGAAGTGAATGCTTTTAAGTTAGTTTTTTCTCCCTTTGTTTCTTGTTCTTTGGGGAGCGTTGACACCTTACAATATTTATAACGTGCGGTCCAATTTGACATGCTCTGAGATAGATACAGCAGGGAGAATGGTGCTGGAGATATTGAATTTGATCGTGAGACTTCTTGTATGGGGACTTGCCACGTATCGATGGTGGAAGCGAAGGGAAGACTTCATGTTCCTCCTCAGCCTTGCAATATGGGTAGATGTCCTTGCGGCACTATCCAAGAGGGCGGTTCTTGCCGACATTGGGCTAAAACCAAAGACAACTGCTCTGGCGCCATTGATGAGCATCCTTGCCATAATCGAAGGAGTTCTTTTAATAACCGCATCCCTGCTTGTCCTTGATCGGATTAAAGAGCTCTGGAGCCAGTTTGCACTCTTAACAAGTACCACCCTCGGGTCACTGTACGTTCTTATGGCGACTTTGCTCAGCGAATCCTCCAAAGTCATCTCCGCAGTTCCCGTGCCATTCCTAGGGATTAGCCTTATGTTTACGGGATACATTCTGCTCAGGAAAGATATTGATTCAAAGAAAGTGGCCGCCCTCTTCCCTATAGGGATATTTCTGCTGGGCGGTATCAACATCACTTACCCCCTAACCGTTGACACTCCCCTGGCGAGATGCCTATACGGTATGGGAGCCCTTTTCAGGGGAATGATGCTCATAGGGATGCTAAACTATGCGTTCATGAGAGTGACACTGCCAGAGATGCCAATAATGGAATTTCCGACCGGCGCTTTCTATACCACTAACGGGAAGATATTCGAAAGACTCCTGTGGAAGATGCAGTCCAGCGGGAACGGGGTTTTTATTACACGGAAGTCTGTTCAGGAGTTCAAGCCAAAGTTCCCCGTGTTCTGGTCAACTATGGTAGCATCGGGCATGCTGGACGAAAATGTCGTGGCAGTTTCCCCTACTGACATAGGGATCCTCATCGACCGCATTAGGAGATACCTAGAGAAAGGCCATTCCCTCGTGGTGCTCGATGGTTTTGAATATCTGGTGCTGGAAAATGGCTTCGAGAGTGCCTTGAAGTTCCTGTTGTCCCTTAAGGACTCCGTCATATCAGGTGGGGGAACTCTCGTGGTGCTGCTTGAGCCAAGGGCACTCTCGAAGAAGCAACTGAGGATAATTCAGAGGGAGTTTGAAGAATTTAAGTTTTGATTTAGTTTCCTAACGTCAACCCACGTTGAGTGGTAGGCAGATCCGTCTCCGTAGCCCTCAACTATCTCGTCCGTAGTGAGAAAGTTCGCGTTCCAGCCAAGGAGCCTGACCCAGAACGCCTTGTAAAGGAGAACCACCCCCTTCGGAACGTCCTCGGTGAACTTCACGGTAGTTTTTATTCTTCCGTTCTCGTTGAATACTTCTACTTTGTCACCGTCCCTTATCTCCCTCTCCTCAGCGTCTGCGGGGTTCATGTAGACGTGAGGATCAATTACCCCGTAAGTGTTGTGGTACTGGCTCGTTATCGTCATACGATAGGTAGGCGTCAGGAGCCTCAGCGGGTATCTCCACTCACGCTTTCTGTACTCGGGGAAAGGGGACAGACCGCGCTCAACTGCCCGCTGGGAGTAGAACTCTATCTTCCCGCTCGGCGTCTCGTATTTCCTCGGTTTTTCGGGTACCTTTACGAAGCCCTTTCTTTTCAGCTCCTCCCAGCTCAGGCCGTTGAGTTCGAGGATTTTCTTTATTACTTCCTCATCGCTCTCATAGAGATGGGGGTTCTTAATGTCCAGAGCCTTTGCGAGTAGCCTCGTGACCTCACTATTGCTCTTTCCGTAAAGCTTCGCAACGGGCTCATTTAAGGCCACGTAGCGGTGGTAGTAGCTGTCGGCTATGTCGAGCCTCTCGAAGAAAGTGTTCGCCGGCAAAACAACGTCGGAGTAGAGCGCCGTATCCGTGAGGAAGATGTCATGGGTGACGACGAAAACGTCGCCCTCTTCTAGGGTCTTCCTGAGCCGGTTCTGGTTCGGCAGGCTCGCCAGCGGATTGGAATTGTAGATGTAGAGGAACTTTATCTCCCCCTTCTCAATGTACTCTGCAAGCTTCATCTGGGGAATCCTCCTGGCGGGCTTCGTCCGTAGGAAGGCCCCCTCCGCATAGGACTTGTCTATCGTCTTCATGTCGTAAATGAAGCCGAAGCGGTGGCCAATGAGTGCTGGGAGGATAGCTATCGCCATAACCGCTTCCCCACCGGAAAGGGAGCGCTGGAAGCCGTAGCCGATGTGGATTACTCCCCTCTTCTCGGCAAAGCCAAAGGCGAAGTCCTTGACCTCCTCCTTCGAAAGCCCTGTCTCTCTAACAACATAATTAAGCGATAGTGTTTTTACATAATTCTTGAATTCTTTAAAACCGTGAACGTTTTCCCTCACGAAGTCCCGGTCGTAGAGCTCGTTGTCGATGATAAGCTTCGCAACACCTAAAGCGAAAAGAACGTCGGTTTCAGGCCTTACCTGGAAGAAGCGGTGGGAGCGCTTTGCAGTTTCGGTTCTCACGGCATCAACGGTCCACATCTCAAGGCCGTAGCGCTTTGCTAGCATGAAACCATGAAGGTTGGTCCAGAAGGGGTTGACGCCCCAGTAGACGATCAGCTTTTTGTTTTTGAGCTTTTCCGGATCGAGGCCTACCGCGGTTCCATAAATGTCTTTCAGCGCCTCCTGCCCGGCCCTGTCGCATATCCCGTGGTCGAGCATAGCTGTGTTGAGGTAGTGAAAGAGCCTCATGGGAAAGGCGTAGTTGACAATTCCCCTATCGCCCGCATACTGGTAGACCAGAACACTCTCGCTCCCGTGATTTTCTATGGTTTCCCTAAGCTTGCCCGCCACGAGCCTTATCGCTTCCTCCCAGCTTGCCCCTCTGAATTCACCGCTTCCCCGCTCTCCTGTGAGTATCAAAGGGACTTTTAGCCGCTCGGGCGAGTGGAACCACTTTGGGAGGAGCGCTCCCTTGGGGCAGAGAAAGCCGGCAGTTATTGGATGCTCTGGGTTCCCCCTAGTGACCAGCTTCCCGTCCTTAAGCTCGCTTATCATCGAGCAAGTATCGTAGCAGTCCCGCATGCAAACGCTGAACTTGGGCATAGTCGGGAATGAACATATTAGTTCAAATATTTTTTGCTCAGGCAACGTCGCTCGAATTTTCTCCAGATAACACAGGGTTTTGTGGGTATCATTTAAGTGCACCCATGATTAACGATGCGAAATGAAAACATTTATTAGGCAAAAATGCCCACCTTGGGCGATTGTCCAGGAGGTGATAAAATGAAGAAGCCAATCGGAATCTTGATGGCTTTCTTTGTAGTGGCCACCTTTCTGCACCCGGTGGGCGCCATCGGAAGCCTCGGGGGAAGCAGCTACTACCACCCGTACCCCTACGGTCTCAAGCCGGGGGACATCGTTATCGGTCACAACCCCCTCAGCAGCATCATAATCCCCGGCTACTGGACGCACACTGGAATGATAGCATACTACGATTACAACGCTGGAGACTGGGTTGTCGTTGAGGCCTGGGACGATCCGAGTGAGGTAAGGCTCGTTTACCTCTCGGACTTCCTCAAGAGGTACGACACCGTCGCAGTACTTCGCGTTAGGACGACGGATAGCATACGGCAGGCTGCCGTCAACTTCGCCCTCCAGCAGCTTGGAAAACCCTACGACTGGCACTGGTACACCAAACACGTCTACGGCAACTCCTACTACTGCTCAGAGCTCGTCTGGGCGGCTTATATGGCGGCCAGCGGCGGTACCGTTGACATAGATGCCAACCCAGGATGGACTCTTAAATATCTCGATGGTGTCGCCCCGCAGGAGATTTACGACGATAGTGACACCTACGTGATATACTACGACTCGGCCTGAAGGCCTCCTCTTCTTTCTTTTATCTAGGCCTCCTCACCCAAAGAGGCCGAGTGCGGGGCCAACGGTTATCGCCATGCTCAAAAGGCCACCGAGTATCAGGGCGGGAATGGATCTTCTTGCCTCGATTCCCAGGAGGTACGCCGCCAGGGCGCCGGTCCATATACCAGTCCCCGGGAGTGGAACGGCAACAAATATGAGGAGACCCCAGAACCCCCACTTCTCTACGTAGGGATGGGCCTTCTTTCTGACGCGCTCAACGTAGTATATGTAGAGACGCGCTACCTTCTTAAGGGGCGTCTTTTTGAGCCAGAGCATAACCCCGTCAATGTAGGGCAGGACCGGGGGAAGGACGAGCGAGAGCGTTATAACGCCAATTGAAGCGGCCAAGATTGTTCCCAAAAGGGGATAACCTCTGCCAATTCCGTAGACTATGGCATAGCGGCCCTCAAAGGTTGGGACGAGCGAGAGCAGGAATACCTCAAGGAGACCATTCAACGTCGAACACCCCCAGTTTAAGCGCGTTCACAATGGCACGGTAGTATGGGAGCCACCAATCCTCGGTCAGTACTACCAACATTCCAACCCATGAGCCAAGGAGGAGGCTGAAGAGGACGTCACCAAACCAGTGAACGTGAAGGAGGAGCCTCGAGAGGGCTATCGAAACTGCCCATCCCCCCCAGAGGGGCCAGAGTTTTTTCCAGCGTCTGCTGAGGAAATAGGCGAAGATTGATGCCTTCGCTGTATGGCCCGAGGGGAAGGAGAAGTAGTCGAGGTTCTTAACCCTTTCCAAGAGAGTCCATGAAACGGAGACCTCACCGGGCCTTGGGGTGGCGAAGGAGACCTTTAAGATGGCCACAAGCACCATCGAGAGGACGAAGCCCAGGGAGAGGTCAAGGGTGAAGCGGCTCATCCGCCCCCTCTTTTTGAAGTCCCAGGCGAAGAAGAACAGTATGTAGAGGAGGGAGGCGGTAAGGCTCGCCGTATCGGTGAGTAGGTTCACCAAAAAACCACCGTGGGGAAGTGTCGAGTTCACCCAAGAGTTGAGCCCGTTGAACAGACCCCCCCACTCCATACCAAGCAATATCAGTAGGACTGCAGTTAGGCTCCAAAACTCCAGTTTGTGGGCGTGATTACTCATCCTTCCTTCCCTCCCTGATGGCAACCGCGACGAAGAACAGCGCTATTATCAGAAACTCCAGTGAGTTTGTGATGAGCTCAACCGTGTTCGTCTCCAGATTGGGAAACACTATGTCTATGTGCTCCGCGAACTCCTTCAACGCATAGAGCAGAAATGCGAGGGATACTATTAGGAACTTTCTAAGCCTCGTCCGCTGGTATGCAATCACCGATGCCCCCGTAAGAAGGAGCGAAAAGATGACAATGCCCAGGCTTAAAAGCTGGTCAATATCCAGCATTTTAAACACCCTCCTCGAAGTCCATAAATATGTCCACTATCCTGTCGGCCCATCTCTCAAACAGGCTCGGATGATAGTTCTGGATCATTTTGATGAAGAGCTCAACGTCCCCCTTAAAGTAATATTTCACGAACTTCCCATCCTTAATGCTTCGAACGAGACCCAGCTCATCAAGTTTGGCAATGTAGTAATTTACCGTGGGTGGGGAGAGCCCCAGCTCACTACAGAGCTCTTTTTGAGTTGCCCCCGGGTTTGCTATTATGTACATAATCATTCCCCTCACGTTCTCGCTGGAAAGCAGGGAGAGGACATCTTTTTCCCTCTCATTGAAGATGCCCTTCGGGAAGTAATGCTTCCTCAATCCACTCCTCTTCGAGGTTATCAAGCCCAGCTTTTTGAGCTTTTGAATGTGGTACTGGAGGTCCCCTTTAGCAAGACCCAACTGGCGGGATATCTCATTGAAGCTAAGGCCGGGATTCTCTCTGATGAAATTGAGGATAAGCTTCGTGCGTTCATTGAGCTCATCACTGCCCATCGTTACCTCGGATGTGTATGTTTGGGTTCTTAATTAATGTTTTGTGGTTCAGTTTTAGAAATGTTCTCGGAGTTTTATTCCGACCATGTCCAAAGCAGAGGACCCATATTTCAAAAATTGGACTAATACTTCGAGAACTGAGCCAGAAAGGATATATAATGGCTCATACACATAGTATACTGAAGAACCTGAAGGGGGTGATAAGCCGTGAAGATAGGAAGGTTCAACATCGGACTGAAAGTGGCCGCCCTCATGGCGGCACTGATAGTGACACTGAGCATCGGGGCATTTGCAATGGCGACGTCAATCGGATCAGCGAATACCAGCGGCAAGAACGTCCAAACACCGAGCTATACTGGGAGCATAAAAATTGCCCAGAATTCCAACCTGAGTGAAGATCAGGAGGCAAAGGCCCTCCAGAAGCTTGCAAAGATAACCCCAGAGCAGGCAAAGAGCGCAGCACTTACAAAGGTGAACGGAACCGTGGTCAAGGTGAGCCTTGAGGACGAGAACGGATACCTCGTGTACTCCGTGGAAGTTAAGACTTCGAGCGGTATCAATGACGTAAAGGTTGACGCCGGAAACGGAAAGGTGCTTCACATTGACAAGGGTGCCGAGAGGGAGAAGGAAAGCACTGGAGGCAACGAAGAGAAAGAACCCGGGAAAGAGCTTGAGAAGGGCGAATCCCGTGGTTCAGTGGACAACGACACCATAAACGAGGAAGTGCAACAGGGAGGTGAGAACTGAGAGTGCTCCATATTCTTATTTTACATTTTGAAAAGCGTACCATATATTTTTTAGGGATGAGAGCGATAGGGGAGTTGTGGGTATTATGGACATAGCCAGTTATATCTCCGTTATTAGGTCACTCGACGGCAGGGCCCTGGAGCTCATTGGGATAGCGGTGGCCACATACTACATAAGCGTGTTCATCTATGCTCTTAGATGGAGGATAGTGCTCAGTGGAATGGGGAAGGACATCCCCCTAATGGAGCTGTTGAAGATCACTCTCTCCTCAATTTTCGTTAACAACGTAACACCCATGAGTCGCGGTGGCGGTGAAATTCTAAGGATCACGTGGGTTTCAAAGAAGCACAAGGTGCCCGTGGCCCTCTCAACCGCGAGCATAGTCTATGAAAGAATCTCAGAGGTAATACCGGTGCTTATACTCACCCTCCTGGGGATCTCCTACTTTGCAACGCATGTCGTGGCATTTGTAGTGCTTGGAGCGATCGCTGCGGTACTGCTGTGGCTTAAATGGGACAGAGTGGTGATGCTCTCGGTCAAGATCTTTAGGGTCAGCCTAAGGCAGGAGGACCTGATCAGGATGCTTGAGCTCAAAAAGAAACCTGCTATAAGCCTGCTCACGGTTGGTCTGAGTTCGGCTGTGTGGCTTTTGGACGTTACCAGGCTGAAGCTCATAGCAATGGCCTTCGGCTGGAACCCACCACTTGCGTTCCTTGCAATAGTTTCACTGGCCAATCTGCTCTTCGGTCTGATAGCATTCACACCGGGGGGAATTGGAATAGTTGAGGGAGGACTTCTTGGGACCCTTACCTACTTCGGAATTCCCTCAACACTGGCCCTCTCGGTGACGTTGATTGAGAGGTTCATCTCGTACGTGTCCAGCACTATAGTTGGGTTCATGACTTTGATAACTTCAGGGGGTGTCGAGGTGTGGAGAGCCTTAAGATCGCGTTAGCCTCAGACTGGTTCTTCCCAAGCGTGGGGGGCATAGAGTATCACATTCATGATCTCGCCACCCACCTGGTTGAGATGGGTCACGAAGTCCACGTAATAACAAGGTTCGGGGACCATCCCGATGAGAAGCTCCCTTATCAGGTTCACCGTTTTAAGGGCAGGATAACGATGAACAGCTTCCACGTGAGCATTGGAACGGGTGCATTAAAGCGAATAAACGAGCTGTACAAAAAGGAAGGCTTTGACATAACCCACGGACACAGCATATATTCTCCTATGGCCGTCGGTGTTGCCAATCTCTCAGCCGGGATACGAGGGGTTCCGAGTGTTATAACCAACCACTCACTTCTTGGGAACTCAATCTTAAACCCTGCATACATTGCGCTCCTGCGCCTCTCCCTCCACAAGGTCACTTCGTTCATAGCAGTCAGTGAAGCCGTTAAAAGCGATATGCTCTCAATCCTCGGCAGGAACCTTAAGAACAGGGAGATTTACGTCATTCCCAACGGGATAGACACGGATTTCTGGAAGCCACAGGAGGATAAGGAGGGATGGAAGGAAGCTCTTGGCCTAAAAGGGATGGTGGTAACTACAACCTCCCGCCTTACAAAGAGAAAGAGGATTCACGTGATTCCGAAGGTTGCAAAGAGGATAAAGGAGGAATACGGAGAAAACGTGACGTTTTTGATAATAGGGGATGGACCAGAGAGGAGCAATATTGAACGACTCATCAGGGAATACAACGTTGGGGACATCGTGAAACTCCTCGGGAGACAGCCGAGGGAGAAAATAAAGGAGTACCTGGGGGCAAGCGACGTATACCTCTCCCCCACGGTTTATGAGGCATTCGGAATAGCCGTGCTTGAGGCGCTGGCCTGCGGCGTTCCGGTCGTTGCCAACAACCACGGTGGAATAGGTGAGATCGTGGAGCACGGAAGGACGGGCTTGCTTTCCCAAAATGACCAAGGGCTGATACAGAATCTGGTGGCACTGATTGACGACGAAAATATGCGGGAAGAAATGGGGAAAAACGCAAGGAAGGGAGTGGAAGACCGCTTCAGCTGGGAGGCTGTGGTTCCCCGGGTGCTGGAAGTTTATGAGAGAACAATGAATCAGGCGGATAAGAATCTATTCGTCCTTTACAAATTCCATCAGGCACTCAAGAGGGGGATGGCAAGTGCTGGTATCTTTAACTTTTGATGTTGAGCAGGACTGTCCACCATATCTCAACACTACCAAGGGAATGGAAGAGGGCCTCCCGAAGATTTTGAACCTGCTCGAGGAAAAGGGGGTTAGGGGAACCTTCTTTTTTACAGCGCAGATGGCAAAGGAATACCCCCATCTAGTGAAGCGTGTGGTTGATGACGGCCATGAGCTGGGGTGTCATACTTACAATCATGAACGTCTGGACAGACTATCAAAGAGTGAGGCTGAGAGGGTCATAGAGAAGTCCCTTCAGGTATTGAGGGAATTCGGAGAGGTTGTATCGTTCAGAGCCCCCAACCTCCAGTTGCCATCATGGCTCTATGGCGTGCTAAATGAGAATAGAATCCTCGTCGATTCTTCCACGGCCCGCTACAAAGGATACAGGGAGGGCGTGAATTATGTGAACGGTGTCCTTGAGGTGCCCGCCTCGGTAACCTCCTCAGTCCTGCGACTTCCATGGGGCATCCAGCGCGTGATACATTCCCGTCTACAGGAGCCAAGGATATACTTCGCCCACCCCTGGGAGTTCGTCCCGATGAAAAAAGTGCGCTTTGACTGCCGCTTCAACACAGGAGAGAAAGCCCTTAAGTTGCTTGAAGAGCTTATAGATCACTACAAAAGGGAGAACGCAGAGTTCGTCCAAATGAGGAGCTACCCAGAAATTTTTAAGAGGGGATAATCCCTGCGAGGGGCATGTCATTTATATCAGCCCCTCCGCGTAGAGCCCATGATACACTTTTAGAAGCGCGTTCTGCACCTTCTTCGGCCCGAAAGTCCTGACGGCCTTCCCAAGCCCCTCGTTGTAAATCCTGCGCATAATAAAGTCGGTCTCGCGGTTGAGGTTCAGCTTTTCCTGGTTTTCGAGATAAAGGCGCGCTATCTCACCCGGCTCGCGGTAGTTCAGGCCCTTCAGCCACTTGAGGGGGATTCCATCGTCGAAGCGCTTGACGACCTCGAAGCCTATGATGGTAACCTCATCGTCGCCGTGGAGCTCTCCGTAGATTTTTGAGAGTTCCTGAAGGAGTTCTTTGACATCTGAGAAGCCGTCTGCCTTGGCGTCCTCGTTTGTGAGCTCCATGATTTTCTTCTTCTCAACCTTGGTTATCCTGACCTTCGCCACCGCGGTATCGCTCGGCCTTATGACGAGATAGACCTCGCTCCCCGGTTTAACCTCGTAGTCCCCGTAGCGTATCGTTGTCACCTTGTCCCCGCGGAGAATTCTCGACTTGTAGGCCGAGTCAATCAGCATGAACTTCCTTATCTGAACGCTCTTCACTCTCCTCACTATTCAACCCCCGCACGATGTCCACAACATCCTCAAGGGCCCTTACCTGAAAGTCGGCGTAATCAAGGTAATCCAGCTCCCTGTTTGCATATTTTCCATATTTAAACCACACGGTTACCATACCAGCGTTTTTAGCGCCGTAGATGTCAGAATATAATCTGTCTCCGACCATAAGGGCCTCGTGGGGTCTGACCCCGAAGTTCTTCAGGGCCTTCTGGAATATCTTCAGATGGGGCTTTTTCACCCCCACGAAGTCGGAGATTAGGACGTCGTCGAAGTAGTCCTCTATCTCGGTCCTCAGGATTTTCTCCCACTGCTTCACGGGGTTGCCGTCGGTTATTATCCCCAGCATCAGGCCAATCTGTTTGAGGGCCAGCAGGGTCTTTCTAACTCCCTTCACCGTCTTGAGATGGGTGATCTTCGTGTTGTGGTAGCCGATTACCCCCGCGGCCACCCACTTGGGGTTGTAGGGAAGGTCTAAACGCCTTAAGAGGTAGTCAAAGTGCCGGTTAAAGTTGCTCCCGTACTCGTTGATGAGCTCAAGGAGCTCGTGATACGCTATGCCAAAATCCGTTGGCATTCCAGCCCGTATCATGTTCTCTATGGCGTTTCTACGGGCTATCTCGGCGAGCTTGCTCGTGTCGATGAGCGTGTCATCCAGGTCGAAGAAGACAACCTTTATCATCATCCCCCACCGTTCCCTATTGGGCGGGATGGTATTTAATAATGATGGTGTGGGCAAGGTTTATAAAACCGGGGCTTAACCCTCTCCGAGGCGAGACAGGTGGGGCGAGAGATAACCGATGAAAAGCTCCAGAAGTACTTTAGAATCACCGAAGAAGCTTTAAAAACCCTTGAGGTTGCCGTACACGAGAGGAGCCTTCTAATGGCCGTCGCGAACGACTTTTTAACGATGGCAAAAAGCTATTTTGAGGACGCCAAGTACTACTACGAGAAGGGGGACTACGTTACCGCTTTTGCCGCGCTGAACTACGCCCACGGCTTTATAGACGCGGGTGTGCGGCTGGGAGTGTTTAAGGGAGAGGATGACAGACTCTTTGCCTTCGGCTGAGGTGGGAAAGATGGGAGACTACGTCGTCGTCCTTGAGGCGCCGATAATCGTTAGGGACGTTGAGACGAGCGAAGACGCCATAAACGTGGCCGTGAGCAAGGTGGCAAAGGCACTGAACAAGGAGAACCTCGACTTTGTGAGGGTGGAGATAGGCTACTCGCAGTGCCCGGTCTGCGGGGCCCACTTTGAGAGCGCCTTCGTGATAGGAAGCGTTGGGCTCGTTGGTATGTACCTCACCCTTAAGGTCTTCAACGCCCAGAGCGTGGAGCACGCTGAGAGGATAGCCAAGGCCGTGGTTGGAAAGGCCCTAAAGAAGGTTCCGCTGAAGGTTTACGAGATAAGGGAGATCGAAGGGGGAGAGAGTGGAAACGGGGTCGAACTTGAGGGATAGTTCAATGGCATCCCTCTTGTCCCTTCTTTAATTCCTGATTCACCCAAAGCGGGGAAAACTTTTAAACACTCCCCAATCAACCAACGACATAACCGTTGGAGGTTTTGCCATGGCCAAGTTCATCTTCGTTACGGGTGGTGTCGTTAGCGGTCTTGGTAAGGGCATAACAAGCGCTTCTCTCGGCATGCTCATGAAGGCGCGCGGTTTCAGAACGACGAACATCAAGATAGACCCCTACCTCAACTACGACGCCGGAACGATGAACCCCTACCAGCACGGTGAGGTCTTTGTGCTGGACGATGGCGGCGAGGTCGACCTCGACCTCGGGAACTACGAGCGCTTTCTCGACACCAGCCTGAGCTTCGACCACAACATAACGACCGGGAAGGCCTACTCAGTCGTCATTGAGAAGGAGAGAAAGGGAGAATACCTTGGAGCGACCGTTCAGGTCATTCCCCACGTTACCAATGAGATAAAGGAGCGCATAAGGAGACTTGCGAGGGACTACGACGTCGTTGTCGTTGAGATAGGTGGAACGGTCGGCGACATCGAGAGCATGCCCTTCCTTGAGGCGGCTAGGCAGATGCAGCTTGAGGAGGGCAGGGAGAACGTCGCCTTCGTCCACGTCACCTACGTGCCCAAACTCAGGGTCGTCGGTGAACAGAAGACCAAACCAACCCAGCACAGCGTTAAGGAGCTTAGGAGTCTTGGAATTCAGCCCGATGCTATAGTTGCCCGGTCGGAAGATCCACTTGAGGATTCCGCGAGGAGAAAGATAAGCCTCTTCACAAACGTTCCTGACGAGGCCGTTGTAAGCGCCTACGATGTTGAGGACACCTATGAAGTTCCGCTGATGCTGGAGAAGGAAGGTCTCCCGCGCTACCTCTCCAGAAGGCTCGGCCTTCCCGAAAAAGAGCCTGAACTCAAAGCTTGGAGTGGAATTGTGGAGAAATACAAGAACCTCAAGGACACCGTTGAGATTGCAATAGTGGGTAAATACGTCAAGCTGGCTGATTCCTACCTGAGCATAAAGGAAGCCCTTAAGCATTCCAGCGTCGCCAACGGCGTGAAGGTCAAGATACGCTGGATAGAGGCAGAGGACCTTGAAAGAACCGGTACCAAGCTCCTTAAAGGGGTCGACGGAATAATCGTTCCGGGGGGTTTCGGGGCTAGGGGTACAGAGGGCAAGATGATGGCGATAAGGTACGCGAGGGAGAACAACATTCCCTTCCTCGGCATCTGCTTCGGCTTCCAGCTCACAGTTGTGGAATTCGCGAGGAACGTCCTCGGTCTTGAGGGAGCACACTCCACCGAAATCGATCCACAGACTCCGTATCCAGTCGTTGACCTGATGCCCGAGCAGAGAGATTTGGACAGGCTCGGCGGAACCATGAGACTCGGGGCTTACCCCGTCCACATCAAGCCTGACACCCTTGCCAGAAGTCTCTACGGTAAGGAGATAGTCTACGAGAGGCACCGCCACCGCTGGGAGGTTAACCCGGACTACATTGAGAGATTTGAAAAAGCCGGCTTGGTGTTCAGCGGAATAGCCGGAGACGATGAGAGGAGGATGGAGATTCTTGAGCTTCCGGAGCAGGGCTACTTTATAGCGACCCAGTTCCACCCGGAGTTCAAGTCAAGGCCGATGAACCCTGCGCCCGTCTTCAGGGGACTGGTAAAGGCCGCAAAAGAGAAGAAGTACGGGGAGTGAGCCTTTTCTTTTTAAACTCCTTCATCCCCACGTCACGTTTCTGTTGAAGAGGAAGCGGACAATGAAAGACGCAGCGATGCCGATCAGGTTGGCAATGAGGTAATGGACGCCTATATAAACCAGCGGGGCGTAGATGGCCATCTGGACGGCGGCTCCAGTTAAGGCAGCAGCGTGGAAGCTCAGAAGCCTTCTCCACAAGGGACGCTTCCTGAGGTCTCGGAAGGTCCAAAGGTCGTTCCAAGTGAAGTTGTTGAGAATTGAGAGCTCAATGGCCGGTATGTTGGCCCAGACTTTGCTCCACCCAAGGAACCTGACGAAGAACCACAGGAACCCTTCGTTTACGAATATACCAGAAGTTCCAACGATACTGAACTTTATCAGCCTGTCGAGTTCGCCCTCCCACTTCATGAGCCTGTAGACGTGCTTGAGGTAGTTTATCATTGTCTTTCCGCTCAGCTTGCTCTCCCCCGCTTTCCTCAAGCCGAAAGTGAACGGAACCTCGACGACCTTCTTGTAGGTTCCCTTGATCAGAATCTCCATGAGTATCTTAAAGCCTATCGGGTTCAGCTCCGCGTTTTCGACGACCTCTCTTTTAAGGGCAAAGAACCCGCTTACCGGGTCCCTGACGTTTCTTATCTTAGGAAGTGCAACGCGCCCTATCATTATGGCGCCCTTTGAAATGAGCTTCCTGTACCAGTACCAGTTCCTAACCCCTCCTCCAGGCACGTACCTGCTGGCTATTACTATATCGGCCCCTTCTTCTATCGCCCTGACGAGTTTGGGTATCTTCTCCGGTGGGTGCTGCAAATCCGCGTCCATCACGACGAAAACGTCCCCAGAGGCCTCTTTGAAGCCCCGAATTACAGCGGAGGAGAGGCCCTTCTCGTTAACCCTCCGTATGACTTTGACCGGATAGCCCCTGGTTTTCCCCAGTTCTTCAGCGTATTCCCACGTTCTATCAGGAGAGTTATCGTCCACAACAACGATCTCAAAATCGTATCCCGCTTCACTCAGCGCGCGGGATATCCTCTCAAAGAGTTCGTCGAGGTTGTCCCGCTCATTGTAAGTTGGGATTATGATTGAAACCTTTGGCTTTTCTGATTTTTCTTGGCTCATTTCCCACCCTCCGCAACATACCTCTAACCCCCGCAAACTTTATAAGCTTTGCAGAGCCTTAAAAGCCGGGCATGGGGCCGTGGGGTAGCTTGGTCCATCCTGCGGGCTTTGGGAGCCCGTGACCCGGGTTCGAATCCCGGCGGCCCCACCATTCAGCCCTTTCTGACGAAAGCGCTGGCGGAAAATTATGTGCCTTTTATAAGGTTTGGATCCTGAAAGGGTTTTTACTCGCTTGCTTCTTTGGTGAGTGTTTTCACTGCCCAAAGCGCCCTTCGGGCACCGATAATAAAGTTAAAACCAATTGAAGGGGTTGATTTAAGGTCAAACCCCTTGAAACTTACCCCTTGAATAGGGCACGACTGGCTTTTTGCTCTTCGCGGAGAAGGGAACTCTTTTGCTCAAGCTTTTTCCAAAAGTTTGTTCGCCTGCGTGACGTTGAAGCTTCGCTTCAACGCACGGGACGATAGTCCCATTGAGTTTGATCAAGGTTCGTGGTTCCCTTCTAAAATTGCCCTTCTAAGGGATTTTTCACAATACACCAACCAAAAATGAGCGAATTCTCCAAACATGCCAACCAAAAAGGAGTTTTTCTCTCACTTTGACGCCCTACGGGCGTCTATTACAAAGCAAACTCATAGAGAACAAGCCCACTAAAACTGGAATTCAAAATGAGAGAAGAAGCTTCTAAAGAAAATCTCCTGAAAACTGCACTTTTGACAAGAACCATAACCTTTGATGAAACTTTGCTTGCAAAGTTTCAGCGCTGGCGGAAAAGTGGTATGTGATTCTAACAAGCGAGTTTTTGAGCGGGTTTGCTTACTGGACAGTCAGCCTTACAAGGATTTCCTCACAGTATAGCGCCCGGAGGGCACTAAAAAGAACGTTGGAAATCATAAGTAGTGCGAAAGTTCTAAGAGTAAACCCACTCACGGTCGCCTTCTGGAGGGGCATACACCTGTCAATGAGCAAGTTCAAAAAGAAGGGAACACTTTTGGTCAAGCTTTTTCTAAAAGCTTGCTAGACAAAGTTTCATCAAAGTTTGTACGTGCTTTTCAGGGGCCATAATTCTAGGGCTTTCCTCCTTGGACAGGCCTTTTTTAAGATGGGGTTTACTTTTAACAGCGCCCGAAGGGCGCATAAGGCGTAAACCCAGCAAACATTAACCACTCACCCATAGGAAAGCCCTCAAAACTCTCCTTATTGCAAAGCACGTACAAACCGCCCCAAGCCGATTTAAATAAGGTCAAAACCATTTGGTCAAGCTTTGTGCAAGCAAAGGTTGCTAATGGGACTACGCCCCCACACCCCCAAACAGTTTGGTTCCACAAGCGCCGCTTTCACTAACGTTCAAGCGTCCTCAACGGACGGCGGAGACTATTCTCAGAGCCGTGCCACGTGGAAACTTTTATATGCTTTGCATTACATAATGTATTTCAGGTGGTATTACATGGCCGTAATTACAGTCCGAGTTCCGGATGATGTAAAAGCAAAGATGAAGGAGGTGAAAATAAACTGGAGCGAGGAGATAAGGAGATTCATAACCCAACGGATAGAAGATGAAGAAAGGAAGAGAAACCTCCAAAAGGCCCTTAAAATCCTCAAAGAAGGGAAGGGTGTTGAGAGAGGTTTTTCAGCAAAATCCGTGAGGGAGGACCGTGATAGTAATTGACGCCTCAGCCCTCGCTAAGATAATCCTTCAAGAGGAGGGATGGGAGGCCGTCCCGCTAACGAGCAAAACAGCGACACTGGATTACGCTCTTGTTGAAGCCTTAAACGCTATTTGGAAAGCGGTTGTCCAGGGACGGCTGAACGAGGAAGATGCAAGGGAAAGAACTGAAGCTCTGAAATATCTCACCGGGGGTCTGTTGTTCTTCGAAGCCAGAAATTACTTTGAGCATGGTTTGGAGATAGCGCTTAAAGAAAAGATCACCGTTTACGATGCCCTGTACATAGCCTTCGCAGAAGAACTAAAAGCCGAGCTCTACACTTCCGACGTCAAGCAGTTTGAAGCAGCCCAAAAACACGTGAGGACAAAACTCATCCCGTAATAATGTTTTTAAAGCCAGATTACAACATGGCTTCAAATCTTGGAGACCACCAGGTTTTGGGTGAGAGCATGAAAAAACTGGCCCTCAGAATAGCTTACGATGGAACCGCCTTCTATGGCTTTCAGAGACAGCCTGGAGTCAGAACCGTCGAGGGCGAGCTAATCAGAGTTCTTAAAAAGCTGGGTATAATCCAGAACCCGGAGGATTCGGATTTCAAGGGTGCCTCAAGAACGGATAGGGGTGTCTCAGCTTTCTTCAACGTTGTTTCCTTCGTCCCGAACCCTGAGAAAGCCTACCTAGCAACCCCAAAGGTTATAAACCACCACCTGAAGGACGTCTGGGTCATCGGCAGGGTGGAGGTTCCCCAAGAGTTCCACCCAAGGTTCTGGGCCAGGGAAAAAACGTATAGATACTACCTCGTTGATAGGGGGTACGATGTGGAGGCCATGACTGAGTGTTCCGCCCTTTTCCTGGGAACCCACGACTTCTCGGCCTTCGCTAAGCTGGAACCTGGAAAAGGCCCAATCAGAGAGGTAACTTCCATGAGGATAGTTCCCAGGAAGGGCTACTATCTAATAGAAGTTTCCGGAAAGTCTTTTCTCTGGGAGATGGCCCGTAGAATGATGAGCGCAATCTCATACTGCGGCCTTGGAATCCTCTCCAAGGATGAAGTCAAGGAAATGCTGTCCGGCCGGTTCGAGAGGAAAGTTCCTGCCGCCCCACCTGAGAACCTTGTCCTCTGGAGGATAGACTATGAAGGAATAACCTTTGACACTGACACGGATGAAGAAGGACTGAAGAAAGCAAGGAGAGAGATATTTTCCCGTTATTCCTACGCTTTATCTCGCGCCGCCCTCTTTGGAGACTGGCTTATCTCGTTATAGAGGCTCTCCGCTTCACTGTCGTAGTACTTTCCGTAGTACTGCTTGAGGGCCTTCTGCCTCTCGATGAAGTGCGTGAACAGGAGGGGGTCGTCGTCCTCCACATCCACGATAACCGCTTTCATCCTTTTCTTGGGCCTTAGCGCCCTCCCTATAGTCTGGATCGTCATGATGTCGCTCTTACCGCCGCCGGCCAGGATTATGGCGGAGATTTCTGGGATGTCGACTCCCTCCTTGAGGAGGGTGGAGACGAGCACCGGAATCCTGCCCTCCTTGAACTCCTCTAGGATTTCCCACCTATTCGGACTCTGGGAGCTGAGGAACTCGGCCCGGATTCCCCCCTTCTCCAGCAGTTCCTTGAGGATTTTGCCGTGCTCAAGTCTTTTGACGTCTATGAGAACTCTGTGTCCCTTTTTAACTAGCTCTACCGCCTTCTCGACAATAGCCCGGTTTCTGGCCATGTTGTTCATAATCATGTCCTCGTAAAGCTCTTTGTACCTCTCACTGAAGGACGGCATCTCCGACTCGTACTTTATAACCTCAAACCTTGGCTTTGAGAGGAATTTCTCCTTTATTAGATCCTCTGCCCTAATCTCGTAGATTATTGGCCCAACGACGGCCTCTATCTTTATCTCTTCCCCCCTAATCCTTCTCCAAGGGGTCGCGGAAAGGCCAAAGCGGTACATCTGGGGAAGTTTAAGCCCAAGCTCATAGAACTTCTCGGCGGCGGAAGTTCTGTGGCACTCATCGAAGACGACCACGCCGTACTCGTTCTCAAGTTTCTCCGGACCCCTGGAGAGGAGGGTCTGTATCATGGCCACTGTCACGTCTCCCTCGCGCCACTTGTTATCGCCTATGATCCCCACCTCAACTCCAAGGACTTCCTTCACCTTGTCCGCCCACTGGTAGAGAAGCTCCTTGGTGTGGACGACTATGAGGGCGGAGACGTTCAGGCGGTGGATTATCCCGAGCCCCACTATGGTCTTCCCGCTTCCAACTGGGAGGGCCAGAACACCCATCTTCTCTTTGATGGCCTTCGTTATTACCCTCTCCTGGTAGCGCCGGAGTTTATAGGTCTCGTTCCACGTGGAGTTCAGCTCATAACCTCTTGGAGTTCTCTCGTCCCTAACGCGAACGCGGTAGCCCTTCTCCTTGAGGAAGGCCCTCACCCTCGGCAGGAGCCCCAGGGGGAACGTGTTCGTGTAGGGGTCGTAGAGGCTTTCGGGCTTCTCCCACTTTCCGTAGTCCTTCTTGTATGTCAACAGGTCATAGATGAGGAAGTAAACCTTTGGATCAGCCTTCGCAACGTGAACCCTCATTGAACCGTCCGGAATCTTCATGGTGACCGTGGACATGGCAGTTCAAAGTGAGAGTTGAGGAAAAGGCCTTTATAGGCTTTTTGGAAAAATATTTCGGTGATAGCATGCTCGAGGAAATCCTCGCTCGGTTTAGAGAGGACGTTGTAACCGTTTACGAGCCCGTGAAAAAAGAGCTTGAGATAACCAGATACCTGCTCAAGTACAAGACCCGGCCCGTTCTCTTTGAGGACGTCGAAGGGTGGAGGGTAGCGGGGAACATCTGGAGTACGAGGGAGAGGATAGCGCGCTTTTTGGGGGTCTCCAAAGAGGAACTGCTTCACTTCATCGCCGGCGCCATGGAGAACCCCAGACCTTTCAAAGAGGTCGATAAGGCGCCGTTCATGAGGAACTCCACGAAGGACTTCTCCCTCAAGGAGCTCCCAGTGCCGAAGTACTATCCCGGGGACAGGGGGCAGTACTTCACCTCCGCCATGGTTATCGCCAGGGACGAGGACGGTTTCGTTAACACATCCTTCCACAGGATTATGGTGCGCGATGAAAAAACCGCCTCAATACGCCTTGTCCCACGGCACCTCTACTCCATGTGGAAGGAGAAGGCCGAAAAGGGGGAGGAACTCGACGTCAGGATAATCGTGGGGAACCCCATCCACCTCCTCCTTGCTGGAGCTGTGAGCACCGCCTACGGGATCAGTGAGCTGGAAATAGCCTCCGCAATGAGCGAGAGAGCCTTTGGGAAGCCCCTTGAGATTGTCAAGGTGGGTGGCATCCCAGTCCCAGTTGAGAGCGAGTTCGTCTTCGAGGCCAAAATCACACCGGAGCTGGTGGACGAGGGACCCTTCGTGGATATAACCGGGACGTACGACATAGTGAGGAAACAACCCTTAGTTGTCTTTGAGAGGATGTATCACGTTGACGAACCGATATTCCATGCCCTCCTCCCTGGCTCCTACGAGCACTACATGCTGATGGGCCTCCCAAAGGAGCCGCAGATATACGCGAGCGTTAAGAGGGTCGTACCGAAAGTTCACGGCGTCCGCCTCACAGAGGGGGGAGCGATGTGGCTCCACGCGGTAGTTTCGATAACGAAGCAGCACGACGGGGACGGTAAGAACGCTATCATTGCGGCCTTTGCAGGCCATCCGAGCTTGAAGAGAGTCATCGTGGTCGATGAAGACATCAACATCTACGACGACAGGGACGTTGAGTGGGCGATGGCAACGCGCTTCCAGCCGGATAAAGACCTGGTAATAGTGACAAACGCCAGGGGAAGCTCCCTTGACCCTTCGGCCCAGGATGGACTGACGGCAAAATGGGGAATCGACGCGACAAAACTACTCAAAAGAAAGGAAGAGTTTGAGAGGGCGAAGGTCTGATCACTTCTTTCCGTTCCCCTCTTCCACCATTTTGAGGAATATCTCCTCCAGACTGGGTGCACGAACCATGAGCTGAAGTATCTTCGCCCCCTGGCTCCACACGAGCTCGTTAATCTGCGGTCTGATGTCCTCCGGGGATTTTATCTTGTACTTCGTCTCGCTCACCTTCTCGACCTGCCAGTCAGCGGAATCGAAGCTCACTGGCTTGTCCGTCTCAAGGAGTATCAGGTAGCCGCCCTTTCTGAGGAAATCTCTCTTTATGTTCTCTATGCTGTCCTCCACGCGTAGCTTACCCCTCACTATAACCCCAACGGTATCGCAGACCTCCTCAACGTGGGCCAGGATGTGGGATGAAAAGAACACCGTTTTCCCTTCCTTCTTCTGGGCCCTGATGATGTCCTTGAACTCCGCTATCCCAGTGGGATCGAGACCGGTCATGGGTTCGTCCAGTATGAGGAGCTCGGGGTCGTTTATGAGTGCCTGGGCCAGGAGAACCCTCTGCCGCATTCCCTTCGAGAACTTTCCGACCTTCTTGTCCTTTACCCCCCAGAGGTTCAGGAGTTCAAGGAGCTCCCTGCTCCGCTTGGCCCTCTCCTCCCTGGACATTCCAAAGGATTCTCCTATCATGTCCAGGGTCTGCATTGGGGTGAGGAAGTCCCAGAGGGTAGCGTGCTCCGGCATGTAGCCGATCCTCTTTTTCGCGTTTAGGAGGGTCTTTTCGTGGAATCTCCCGTCTTTGAACACCTCTTCGCCGAAGAGCTCTATCTTCCCCTTTTGAGGATAAATGAGGCCGAGAGTACTTAAGATTGTGGTGCTCTTCCCGGCACCGTTGGGACCGAGGAACCCATAAACCTGGCCCTTCTTGACCTCAAGGTTGAGACCATCGAGGGCTCTCACGTCCCTATAATTTTTAAGGAGGTTCTCTATCTTGATCATCGCCATCACCTCAGATCCATACGGAGGAAGCGGTAGAACGCTATTCCAAGGTACACGAGCGTAACTCCGATGAGAACCCAGAGCCTGTCAAGGTTCTGTTTGATGGAGTAGCCAACTCCTCTATACACGTCCATAGTGTAGCAGCGCATTTCGTGTACTTCCTCTACGGGAGTTCCATTTATTGTCTTCGTTGTGCTTCCACCGGAGTAAGTGGCACCCTTACAGTATCCTTTCTCAGTAGTGTTCGTTACCTCAGTTTTTATGGGATGTTTGTAGTCGGCTACCATCATAGGGCCTTCTTGAACCATTGGATAGTACGTGGTGTTCGTGATCGTTACATGAACCTTCTCCGAGAGGTTACCCAGCAGGTAGTCGAGCTGCGTTATCGGGTCAAAGAAGAGGTATTTCTTCTCGTAGTCCCTCTTGATACGATTGTACTGCTCGTTGAGGTAGTCGTAGGGGGATTTGTGTTGTCTCTCGAGGTACGGTCTCGTCCCATTCATGGACTGATTGTACTGGACGTATGGGGCAACGCCATAATCCATTGTCTCCCAGTTGGGCCCGAACTTCTCCCTCGTCAGCTGCTCCGCCTTGGAGTGGGCAAAGTAGTCGACCAGTATCGGGCTCATGAGGGATACGAGGAAGAGCAGCACTATTGCGATGCCTATGGCGGTTGAGGTCGACTTTACGAAGAGGGAGATTATGTATCCCAGGGCCAGAAACTCCAGCATGGCCACGAGAATAGCCAGGTTCAGCAGGATAACGTCCGAGACCAGGCTTCCAGTTACGTCAACACCCATAAGGGTAACCCCGATTATCGTCACCACCACTGCCGCGAATATTGCCGCAAAGAGGGCAACAAGGTGGCCGAGAAGCTTTCCTGTGATATAACCAAGCCGGCTTATCGGTTTGCTCAGGGCTACCCTGAGCGTTCCTTCGGTTATTTCAGCGTTTATCGCCGTTGCCCCGAGAACTATCGCCAGTATCGTGATGAAGAACTTCGCCAGGGAGAGGGTCACCGAGATGAGGCCGGAGACTATCTCAGAGGCCGTAAACTCCCTCCCAAAGGGGTGAACGCTCTTCATCGCGTAGAGCACGGGTATATAGAGCAGGAGCATTACTATAACAACCGCCCAGAACTTCTTCGTTCGAAGGCTCTTCTTAAGCTCAAGTCTCAGTCCCCACAACAACACCAACACCTCCTAAGGTTCCATCGTTGTTTATCAACATTAGTATAAAAAATTTTTGTTTGAGTGATTAGTGGGGAAAGCAAAGACCCCTATAGGAATCAGGGCATTGAAGGTTCTTCTTTGAGGTTCTATAAAGGCGAAAGGCCGCGAGAAGTTCAAAGCTCCGTGAGTTCAAGGACGAGCTTTGCCCGTTCCCCACAGTGCCGCTGGAGCCGCTCCACGACCCGCTCGTTTCCCCCGAGGGCCGGCCAAAGGATGGAGTCTATATGGAGGGGTGGAACTCCTGTCTCCTTTGATACTCTCCCCCAGAAAGATACGGGGGGCTCGTTGGTTATTCTCCCCGTGTATACCTTTATCCTGACGTCCTCGGGTATCTCAAGCTCCATTGGATACGGGACGAACTCCTCGAAGGCTATCCTCCCGGCGTAGCCGAACATTTTGATGGCAAAAACTACGGTTTTTGCGCTCTTCCTGGATCCAAGGGTTTCTGCAAGCTCTTCCCTGAGTTTCACCATGCCGGCGAAGTAGTAGTTCCTCAAGTCATCGATGTCGAGTGAATCGAGGAAGGGCTCCAGCTTCTTCAGTCTGCTTAGTTTTCTAGCAACGAGGCGGCGGTTGGTTCGTGAAGCCGGCAAAAACTCCAAGTAGGCATCCACTATGCCCCCCTTGGGCGGATGGGAGGAGAAATACCTTGAGAACTCCCACCACCAGTTCTCCCCCTTCCCGCTCAGCTGGTAGCTCACTATCGAGTTGGCAACAACGAGATTCAGGAACAGTTCGTCGTTTCCGAGGTTCTCCCGGAGGTTTCTGAGGGCGTCGAACTGGAGGTCAACCTTTTCCTCGATTATCCTGGCGCATTCTACCCCAAGCTCCCTTAGAATTTCCCTAATCCTCTCAACTTTGTCTTTATCGGCCCTGTAGTGTATTTTAACGTACTTCTCCAGCGTCATCACTCATCCCCGCCCGCTGCCAACGGACTTTATCAACCTCTCCAAAAACGCGTTCTCCTGAATTATCTCGGCGCCCCTGTTCCGAGGAACACCTATCTCAACCGTTCCCCTGATGCCGTGGTCGTTCATGTAGTCCTGGGCCTCTTCAACCAGCCTCTCACCTTCATCGCGCAGAATGAGACCGTAAACCGTCGGCCCCCAGCTGCTCTGGCCGTAACCATAGCTCCTTTCCCTCAGAAAGTCGAGGAGGATTCCAACATCCTCCCTGAACTCCCCGCCCTGGTAGCCGCTGAAGTGGCTTCCAACCAGTTCCTGAATCCGGGTCAGGCTCTTTCCAAAGTCCCTGATGTTACTCTCCACGAGGGCCGGGAGTAGACCCAGGAGGATTACGTGACTTATCTCCCTCGCGGCCTGGGGATTCCCCCCCAGAGAGGCCATTACGGGCTTCTCCTCAACCTCGTCAAATCCGGGCCGAAACTCCGGGATGATTATCAAAAAAGCCCACTCCTCCGGGAACTCATGCCGAACGATGAGGGGAGGAATGCCGTTGCGAACCCCGCCGTCGAGCACGAAACCTCCGAGCCGGAAGGCGTGTATCCCGACGCCACTGTTCTTTCCCCGTCCCAGAACCCGGGCTATCTCTTCGATTGTAACGTTGAGACCGTTCAGCTTTGCGATACCGGTGCCTACCGCGAGGCTCAGCTGGGTTGTCGAACCCAGACCGACGTGCCTCGGAATGCCCCTCCGCACCTCAATGGAGTAACCCGTACCGGTTTCAAAGGAGCCGTTCATCGCATTCAGGGCCTCCAGGATCGTCTCCCTGTCCTCGCCTTCAGCTTTGATTTCGATGGATTCTGAGGGGATCATCCTGACCTCATATCCGCCTTCTATAGCCACCCCCAGGGACCCAAACCTCCTCCCTAAGCTTCCGGAGGGATCGATGAGTCCCATGTGAAGTCTCCGAGGTGTTCTTATTATCATCCCTATACCTCCTTAACCATGTTCTTCCACTCCTCGGCCACTGTGGTTAGGAGGCCGAGGGCAACTGGACCGATTATTATGCCCACCAGTCCAAAAGCCCAAAGCCCCCCAAATATACCAACGAGGGATATGAAAGCGTTTAGGCCGCGCTTTTTGATAGTCATCCTGGGCACGAGGAGTATATCCGGAGCTGGAGAAACCGCGACCGCAGAGTAGAGTGAGAACAGGATGGCCATGAGAATACCGCTGGATCGGCCGAGGTAGAACGCCATTGGGAGCCACACCATCCATCCTCCAAGGAGTGGGAGGAGCTCAAGGACGGCTACGAGAATTCCCAGGGCTATCGCGCCACTGGGCTGGGAGACGCCGAAGACCCAGAAGCCGAGTGCCGCGGTGCTCCCCTTTATTACGCTGAGGCTGAGCCAGCTCTTCAGAAGGGTATCAAGCGTGTTCCTAGTTGCGTCTATGAGCCTGAGGCCGAACTCCCTGTTGGTAGTGGGTATGAGGGAGTAGACCTCCTCCACTATCTCTTGAACGTTGAGGAGTGCCCCGTAGTAGACGAATATCATGATGAATACCTCAAGGGAGAGCTTCGGGAGGGAGTAGGTGTAGCTGATGATGTATTTCTCAAGCCTCGTTGAGACGCCCTGGCTCGTGGCGGCGAGAACTTCGTTGAGTGTCTGGGATGAGACAGTAACCGACTGAAGCCAGTTGAAGAAAGATTCAAGGTAGCCCACCAGCTGGTACTTGACCTCAGAGATCCAGAGGACGAAGCCGATTATGAAGAGAAATGAGATGATGGATAGGAGGATCGTCAGGATGAACGCCGACTTCTTGGCCCCTACCCGCTTCTCCAGTCGGACATGAGCGGGGTAGGTAACATAGACGATAGTCAGCGCAATGATTATCGGCGAGAGGACGGGCTCGATAACGAGCCATATAAGGTAAAAGATAACCGCAGAGATAACTATCCAGACTATCGTTTCACTTCTCATCAAGCATCCCCATGTACTTTAATATGAGTCCCGCCGCGGAGGGCTTACTGAACGTGAAGAGCACTCCCCTATCCTCATTGAGGATGAAGTCCTTTCCAACTGCAAGGTAGCCAGTCTTAAGCCTGTGAACCTGGATACGCTCAAAGTCGGGCCGCCATGAAACCCCAATACTGTCCAGGACTTCTTCCAACCGGTCAAAGATAGCCCTGTTCAGGAACTTTACCGGCTTTGGTGTGAACTCTTCCTTGACGATTTCGTCAGGCTCTAGGGGGATGCCCCAGAACTCTTTAGCACACTCGAAGGGGTACACGTAGTCCTCCCCGTATTCCGGCACGTAGAGCTCCCTTATCACTGCAAGCAGGACCTTTCGGGCATCCTTCCCGTAGAACTCAACCCGGAGGTTGAACTTTCCGTCCTCAAAGCCGTTCTCAAAGACCTCTAGCTTTTCTTCACAGAGCATTCAACCACCCCCTGGGAGGAGCCTCACGTAGCGCGGGTCCAAGTAGAGGGCGGTGCTCCCGATGCTTCCGAGGGAATAGCCCCCGGTAGGATACTCATAGAGCTTTATCCTTGCAGAGGAAACGTTCATGAGCCTCTCAAGCTCACTCACGGCAGTCTGAAAGTTTCCGGTTTCATCAACGAGGGTTCCGGTCAGGTTTGCTGCAAACCAGGTTTCACCAGTGGCGTACTTCAGGGTCTCGTTCCTCGTCATGTTCCGCCCGTAGCTTACCGCGTCGATGAAGCTCTGGAAGTAGACGTTTACCATATTTTGTATCTCCTTTTTCTCCTCTGGCGTCAGGGCCCTCCATTCGGCGCCCATGTCCTTGTGGGGGCCGGTTTTGAACACCGTCACCTTTATTCCGTTCAAGGCGTAGTTCTGAGAGTAGTCGTAGTGGACGTAGAGGACTCCAATGCTCCCGATCTCGGCAAGGGGATCCGCCACTATTCTGTCCGCCCCAACGGCTATGTAGTAACCGCCGGAGGCCGCTTCACCGCCGGTGTAAGCGACTACGGGTTTCTTGGCTTTGAGGGTGAGGACCGCGTGATAAATATCCCTGACAGCCCCAACGTCCCCTCCAGGGCTCTCAATCCACAGGAGAACCCCTCCAATTGAGTCGTTGGAGGCGAGCCTCATTAGGGTTGGGACGACGTTCAGGGCGGTTCCATCATCTATCAGACCGAAGATTGGGACGACGGCTATCGTTGCGTTTGATGAGGTTACGTTCCTCTCCAGCTCGACTGCCCTCAGCTGGGCCTCAAGCTCCTGAACTCGTGCTTGGAGTTCAAGGTTCGAGAAACCGCCGGTGACATTTGATGTACAGGTGGTGTTGACGGGAACGGGAGTGTAGTGTTCGATGCTCTGGTTCTGGAGATAGAGCAGCGCAGTTGAGGTAACGAAGACCCCAAGGATGAGAACGAGGATGAAAGTGATGTACTTCCAGACTTCTGCCCTCATCTGTTTACTCACCGGGGTCATTTGGGGTTTTATCTTTTAAACCTGCCCCATCGACCGGGAGGTTTAAATCCCCTTTGAAGGAGGTAGTAGGGGGATGAGAATGCAGGTCTGGTACCGCTCACGCGCCCTCTACGACACCGTCATCAAACTCCTGAACTCGGGCAGGAGTGAGGAAGCACTCAAGATTGCCGAAGAGATTCCGGATGACAAAGTGAAGGCCCAGGCTTTCGCAAAGATAGCCGTGAAGCTCGCATCAGAGGGCAGGGACTACAAAAAGGCCCTCGAAAAGGCTGTGGAGACCGCCTCCGACCTTCCCAACCAGGAGGCAACGAAAACACTCATGGGTCTGGCCTTTGACTTCCTAAATATGGATATGGAAGAAGAGAGCCTAAGGATAGCAGGCTTCATAACCGACCTCCCGAACCGCTCCAAAATCCAGGCGGAGGTTGCGCTCAAGCTCGCCAGGGAGGGAAAGGTGTCAGAGGCGATGGAGATCATCAACGACATAATGGACGAGGACGTCAAGACCTGGGCAATGTCCCGGATGGCGACGACGGTTTAGCCTTATACTGTTAATCAGGACATATTTTCTGGACTTTTTTGAGCCTTCCAAGTCCACAACATTTTTTTAGTGCCTCCAGAGCGGAGCTAGGAGGTGAGAAAATGACACCAGCGGAGATACTTGGACTCATCGGAATGCTGCTCCTCGTTGGTTCTTGGGTTCCGCAGACGGTGGAGACGATAAAGAGGAAGGAGTGCCCTCTGAACATGGGATTCATCATGATATACTTCACAGCCTCCGTCCTCTTGACTATATACGCCTATGCTGGAAGGGACTGGATATTCACGACGCTCAACGGGCTGGCCGCGTTCCAGAGCGGCATAAACCTCTACGTGAAGCTCTTTGAGAAGTGAGCTTTTTCATTTTTATGTCAAAGCCTGCCAAAAGACTTAAATATATCGTCACCTCCGCTTCGTTAAGGGAAATACAAATGAAGAAGTTTCCAGCTTATCTGGCTTCTTGGGAAGACATAGAAAAGTGGGCGAAGGAAGGAGCCTGGAAGGTTCTCGAAGATGGATGGAAGCCCGACGTTGTGGTTGGGCTTGCAAGGGGCGGCTGGGTCGCCGCGAGGCTTTACTGCGACTATCTCGGCGTCAAAGACCTCGTCAGCCTCAAGGTTGAGCACTGGGGAGTAACCGCAACCCCAGACGGCAAGGCCAGGCTGAAGTATGGCAGCAACTACGACCTGAGCGGCAAGAAGGTTCTCATAGTTGACGACATCAGCGACACTGGCGAGAGCCTGACCCTCGCCAAGAACTACGTCGAAGGGCAGAATCCGGCCGAGGTAAAGACTGCCACGCTTCTAACGATAAGGGGTTCGCGCTTCAAGCCAGACTTCTACGGTGAGGAAATAGACTGGGCCTGGATAGTCTTCCCGTGGAACTTCGTCGAGGATATGATAAACCTCGTGGGCAACCTCTTCGAGGAGAGAAAAGCTCTAACCACCGATGAAATCGTCGAGATGTTCAAGGAGCTCCACGGCATGGAAGTTCCAAAGGGCAGACTCGAAGAGGCGCTCCAGATGGCCGAGCGCAGGAAGGTTTTTAAGTTCCGCGGGGGAGCCTGGCTCAAAGCCCGACGGGTGTGAACGGTGGACAGGGCCGAGAAGGTCGAGGAGATAAAGAACCACAGCGTCTATTCAAAGGAAATCTACAACATGCACAGTGAGAGCATCAACGAAGTAATCGACAACTACGAGGGCCTTAAAGAGGACTACCTCAACGACCACTCGCGCGCGAGGATCGTCAGGATAGTCTTCAACGAGGACAACGGCCTTCCCCTCGCCATAGAGTTCAACAGGAAGGACGACAGCTTCAAGGGCTTCACGATAGCCATTGGAAAGCCCCACATAAAGAGCAACGGAAACGGAAAAAAAGAGGGAGAATAAGCTTTCCTCCTTTTATCTTCACCACTAGGGGATTAAAATCAACCCATACGAAGAGGAAGCCGCTATCGCTGCGGTTTTGGTATGAGCTCACTTCTTAAGTGGAATCAATGAGAAATATACAAGACTTTTAAGGGATAGGAGAAAACGTGGGTTGGGTGTTCTGAAATGAAGAGGATAATTGGGTTGTTCCTCACGGTAACGTTGTTCGTGCTCATGGTTCCCCATGCAGGCGCGGCTACAGATAAGCCGCTGGTCGTTGCCAGCATCGCCCCACTGGCCTCGATAGTCCAGGAAGCCTTTGGGGATTCCGTTCAAGTGGAATACATAATCCCGCTCGGCGCAGACCCCCACGAGTACCAGCTGACTGCTGAGCAAGTGAATACAATAAAAGAGGCCGACGTGATAGTAACCACCGATGGCCACCTCCCGGTCGAGGCAGAGATGGCGGAGCTCAAAAGGGAGGGCAGCCTAAATGGAATACTACTCCTAGCGGACGACTATGAAGCAGAAGGATTCCACTACTTCAAGGAGCACTGGTACAACGACAAGGACAACCCCCACGGGGTCTGGCTCGACCCGGACAATGCCATTGCAATAGCGAGGGCCACGGAGAAGGCGCTGGAGGAAGTTGACCCAGCGAACGCTGAAACATACAGACGGGAGCTTCTCTGCTTTGAGGAGAAAGTTAAAGCAATAGAAAACTCTTACAGGGCGCTGATTACAGAGAACCGGAGCGCCGTCATTGAGATGCCGCCGGTGCAGTACGCCGTTGAGTGGCTGGGCATTAAGGCCACTGCCTCCCTCCTCCCTGAGGAAGAGGTTCCCGCTAAGGGGGTTGATGAGCTGGTTCCGGCGGCGAAAAAGGCTGATATGGTCGTCTACAGCATCCAGAGTCCGGAACAGCTTGAAAAAGGAGCAATGGAGCTGGCGTCTAAGGCAGATAAGCCAATCGCAGGAGTAACCGTCTTCTGGAAGGACAAACCGTACACGGAGATCCTCATCAAAAACACTGCTGCGATTCTTAACGCTACCATGGGAAGAAGTTCCCAGCAGGTCGGCACCGTAAAAGAGGAAAATCAAAACGCTGAATATGCAGCAGCGGCACTCTTCGCAGGACTTTCCCTCGGAGCTACCATCGGATACATACTGAAAAAATGAAAGGTCATTCCCTCCTGTAGGGAATGCCATCCCACTTGGGCGGCTTTGCCTTTCCTATTATTCCTGCAACTATTATCAGCGTCATAATATATGGCAGCATTAGGATGAACTGTCCAGGGATTATATGCTGCGGTGCTAGCCATGTGGCTATTGCATCAAAGAGGCCGAAGAGCCAGCCGCCTATGAGTGAAACCAGCGGGTTCCAGTTGCTGAAGACCATGTTGGCCAGTGCTATGAAGCCCCTTCCGCCGGACATCGTCTTCTGAACCATTCCCAACCAGTCCACGCTCATGTATGCCCCTGCGAGTCCTGCGAGAGCGTGGCCGTAGACCGTTGACCAGAAGCGGTACTTCTCAACGTTTATCCCGAGGGCATCTGCAGCCTCCGGGTTTTCACCGACCGCCCGAACCCTCAGGCCGAGGGGAGTTTTGAAGAGGGCCCACCAGGTTACTATTGCTACCACTACCGTGACTATGATCATCGGGCTTATGTTCCCATACGCTGTCTGAATGTGCCACATAACATCAGAAGGAGCAAGCTGGTGTTGGCCGGCGGTTCCCCAGTATGCTAGGATGCCAAAGGGAACGACTCCAGCGGCGAGCAGGTTAATGCCAATACCAGGGATAACGTGGTCTCCTTTGAGGTACACGGTGAGGACACCGTGGAGCATTCCAAGTAGCATACCTGTTACTATCCCTCCGAGGAGGCCAATCGAAGCGTGTCCGCTTAATTCTGCGAATATGGCACCGAAGAACGCGCTCATAAGGATGACTCCCTCATACCCAATGCTCACGACACCGGCCCTCTCGCTCCAAGCGGCACCAACGCTCGTGAGGACTATGGGAACCATCGACATGAGGGACATTATTAAGGGTGTAACGATGTAACTCCAGTCCATCATGCTCCCCTCCTCATCGTCCTCTTTATTAGATCATAGAGCCCAGGGATAGCCACGGTTATTACGATTATTCCCTGGATAACCTCAATTATCTGGATCGGGACGTTGGCCATGGTCTGCATTGAAGCCGCCCCAGCTCTCAGCATACCAAAGAATATTGCAGAGAAAATTATGCCAAGGGGATGATCCCTTCCCACGAGGGAAACACCGATACCATCGAACCCGTAATTTATTATATTGGCACCGCCCTGATTTATCGCATAACTTGGGTAGTCCCCCATTATTTTGATAGCGCCCCCAAGACCGCTGAGCATGCCGCCGATTATGAAAGACCAGATTATGGCCATTCCCGGATTTATACCACCGTATCTGGCCGCCCGGGGGTTCTGTCCACTTACCCTCATTCCAAACCCAAGGTTGGTATGCCAGAGGAGGACGTACGTTAAGATTGAAGCTATGAGAGCTATGAAAAATCCCCAATTAAGAGTGGTGCCTCCGATTGGGTGTAGTCTGGCCCCCTCAGGGACAGTAATCGTCTGAACGGGGTTCGTTGGATTAGCGTATGGCCCCAAGATGAGGTAGAGCACGAGGTAAAACCCTATCCAGTTGAGCATTATCGTGGATACTACCTCGTGGACGCCGCGGTAGACTTTGAGGAGAGCAGCTGGAAGGGCCCATAACGCCCCCAGGAGCATACCCATAGCGAGGCCGAACCAGAGGTTTCCCCAGATGTTCGTGAATATGACCGCCGCTATTGCCCCAAAGTAAAACGAGCTCTCGGCGCCTATGTTGAATATACCGGTTCTGCTGCCGACTGCGAAAGTCAGAGCAGTTAGCATTATGGGGGTGGAATACTCCAACGTAGTTGCTATTCCCCCAACTGAGGCGAGAGCCCCAGTGAAGAGCCCGTAATATGCCTTGCTGACGCTGTAACCAAATGCATAAAGAATTACAGCCCCAATAATGAAACCCACGAAGATTGCGGTAATACTCTCCGCGAAGGCCTTAAGGTTAAGCTTCCTTAGTAGTTCACTTCCTGAGCTCCTCATAGTGGATACCCCCCATCATCATGCCTATCTCCTCTGTGTTGACCTCTTCAGGTTTCACAATCCCCATGAACTCCCCCTCGTACATTATGCCCATCCTGTCGCTCAGCTGAAGAACCTCATCCAAATCTGCGGAGACGAGAAGAACGGCCTTTCCCTCTGTCCTGAGCTTTATCAAATAATTCCTGATGTACTCCGTTGAGGCAATGTCAACGCCCCTCGTCGGCTGGGAGGCCACGATTAGAACCGGTTCCTTGCTGACCTCCCTCGCAACGATGAGCTTCTGCTGGTTACCACCGCTCAGGGCCTTTGCAGGCGCCTCGGTCCCAGGGGCCGATACGTCGAACTGCTCTATAAGTGAGCGGGCATGCTCCCTGGCTTTTCTCCAGCTTATGATCCCCCACGCCCTCTGGAACTTCTTCCTCCAGTGGAGGCCGAGGATCGAGTTCTCCGTCACGGTCATGTCCAGAACGAGGCCCATGTGAGTCCTATCCTCAGGTATATGAGCCATTCCAAGGTCGTAGAGCTCCTTTGGAGCTTTGCCGGTTATCTCAATCCCGTTCATGATCACCTTTCCCTTCTCCACCTTGCGGAGGCCGGTTATGCTCTCGATGAGCTCAGTCTGACCGTTGCCCTCGACACCGGCTATGCCGAATATCTCCCCAGCGCGCACTTGGAAGGAGAGGTTCTTAACCGCGTCCTCACCCCTGTCACCTTTGACCCACAGGTTTTCCACTTGGAGGACGGTTTTTCCGGGGTTAGCAGGGGGCTTCTGAAGTCTCAGGACCACATCCCTGCCCACCATCATCCTTGCCAGGAGCTGGGGAGTAGCTTCTGCCGTCTTCACGGTTCCTATGACCTCCCCCTTGCGGATAACGGTAACGCGGTCGGTTATCTCCATGACCTCGTTGAGCTTGTGGCTGATGAAGATTATCGTCTTTCCCTCGCTTTTGAGCTTCCGGAGGACCTGGAAGAGCTCCTCGACTTCAATCGGTGTCAGAACGGCAGTGGGCTCGTCGAGGATTAGTATATCAACGTTACGGTAGAGCATCTTTAAAATCTCTATCCTCTGCTGAACGCCCACCGGGAGGTCCTCCACCGGGACATCAAGGGGGACCTGAAAGTTCAGGTCGTCCATGAGGGCCTGCAGTTTCTTGGCGGCTTTTTTCGTGTCTATCCTGGAGAAGAGACCATGACCCTCCATTCCAAGGATGATGTTTTGGAGGGCGTCAAAAACCTCAACTAGGGTGAAGTGCTGGTGAACCATACCTATACCATGAGCGATGGCGTCGGAAGGGCTCTTAAACGACACCTCCTCCCCTTTAACGATGATCCGCCCAGAAGTGGGCTTGAGCATACCGAAGAGAATCTTCATAAGAGTCGTCTTGCCGGCCCCGTTCTCACCGAGGAGGCCGAGTATCTCGCCTTGATGGACGGTCAAATCAACGCCCCGGAGGGCCTTTGTACCGCCCGGATAGACCTTAACTATGCCTTTCATTTCTACGATGGGCTTCTGTTCCCCGCTGCCCACAGAACAACCCCCCCTTAGAGTATAAAGGAAGAGAAAAAATCAGCCCGCGAGCTGTTCCATCTCCTGCCAGGTCTGAGCGTTCCTTATCTTTTCAATGCCGTCCTTGGTGGTAGGGGCGGGGACTTTTATCTTGCCACTGATAATCTGTTGCTGGAGCTCGTCAACGGCCTGCCAGATCCAGTCCGGAACCTGGCTTCTCGTCTTCTCAAGGTACTGCTTGAGCTCCTCGGTGCTGTTGAATCCAAGTTCCTGGAGCTTTTTCTTCTTTGTGTCCGCTGGGAGGGAATTGAACATTGTCATAACGTCGTTTATGGTGCTGACCTTTACACCACCGTCCTTGAGGCCGAGCTCAACCTTTCCTCCCTTGAAAGTGCCGTTGAGGGCAGCCTTGATACCATCGTAGACGCCGAGGTCAACGCGCTTCATCATGCTCGCTATTATAACGCCGGGCTTGATCCAATCCTGGGCCGAGTCGACACCTATGGCGAACGGCGGTCCCATCTTCTTTCCATGGGCGTGAAGGTAGTCTGCAACAGCATTGAACACGCCGAGACCGGCTCCACCGGCAACCTGGTAGATAACCCAGGCGCCCTGCTGGAGCTGTGTCTGAGCTGCAGCATAACACTTGGCCGGATCGTTGAACGTTCCGGTGTACTGGTAGAGGACATTTATGTCGACGTTCTTTCCAGTCCTGTTTTTATAGTAGTCCTCCGCCCATTTTACGCCAAAGCGATATCCAGCTTCAAACTTGTAGAGAACCGGTATCTCCATGCCAAGAACAATTCCAACCTTATTCTTGCCGTCGTTTGCCGCTATGAGGCCGGCAAGTGCCCCAACCAGAGCGGAACCCTCGTTCTCCTTGAACTTGACGGTCATGACGTTGGACATGTTGTACACATCACCGTCGATGAGGATGAACTTCTGGTCCGGGTACTTCTTTGCAACTGCTTCGACAGCATTGCTCATCATGAATCCAACGGCCACGATGACAAGGTACTTCTTCTGCTTAGCGAGGGTCTCCAGATTCGTAAGGTAGTCACTAGGACTGTTGCTCTGGAGCTGGGTAAGTTGAAGGTTGAAATCCTTGGCCGCCTTTGATACACCGAGATATGCCATGTCGTTAAAGCTCAGATCACCCCTTCCACCGACGTCGTAGACGATGGCTATAGCCTTCTTGGCCTGAGTGCTCTGGCTGCTGGAGCCTCCACCACTAATGCAGCCGCTGGCCACAACACTAAGGCCCATCAGGGCCACCAAAAATATAGCGAGTACTGCTTTCTTCATGCGAACACCTCTGAACATTCACTGGGATACTTGGGGAGATATTCCATTATATAGTTTATGGTCTGAGGGCGCTCAGTGAGAGGTTTTTCACAATAACGCCCGAATTATCGAAAGATTTTTACGACCGTTCCGGCAGATTTTTTAAGGCTTAACGTAAAGAGGAATGAGGGATCGAAGTTGAAGCTGCCTGACTTACTGTACCTAAAATCCGGCAGGATAATGATGAGCGGAAACCCGAAGAGGATAGCCAGAATATTCCTGAACGAGTGGGCCAAAGAGGGCTACAGGGTTCTGGCCGAGGAACTGCCCTTCGTCGTCAACGGGGAGGTCTTCGTTGGAAATCCGATGGAGAATCCAGACTTCGACGTTTACTTCGTTGTGAACCCCCTCTCAAAGTCCAAAGCGGAGAAGGAGCGGCTCTACCAGTGGCTGGAGGAGAGAAAGGACAAACTCATCCTGCTCTACGAGGGAAAGTACGTGGGGGACTCCATCACCCGCTACAGAATTAAGGACTTCATTGATTACCTGATTGCATACAGATGGGAAACCGTCGGAACGGAGGTAGTTAAGCTCTATCGGCTGGAGAACGGGAGGGTAACTGAATCCCGCGAGCTCATGAGGAAGAGCTGATTTAACGGCCCATGATGAGTGGCTTCGGGTCTGAGGGGTGAGGACACCAGCTATCGCTGAGGCCGATAGTCATATATAACGATATGAGCCCGTCCTACCGGTGGTGAGCATGTTCGGGAAACTCAGGGAGAAGCTCAAGAAGTTTACAAAACAGGTCGAAGAAAAGGTAGAAGAGGAAGAGAAGGCAGCTGAGGCAAAGACTGAAGAAGCCGCGCCAGAGACCCCCAGGGTCGTGGAGAAAGCCGAAGGAGAGAGAGCAGAAGGCGAGGAGAAGAAGCAGGGGTTCCTTGGAAGGCTCCTCCAGGTGGAGATAAAGGAGAAAGACGTGGAGGAGGCTCTGGATGAGCTCGAACTAGAGCTCCTTGAGGCCGATGTGGCGCTGGAAGTTGTTGACGAGCTCAGGGAAAAGATAAAGGAGAAGCTCGTCGGGAGAAAGGTGAGGATAGGCACCGACAAGGGGAAGCTCATAGGGGAGGCCGTCAAAGAGGCAGTCCTCGACGTGCTGATTCCCCCGAGGAGGATAAACCTCCTGGATGAGATAAAGAAGAAGGGCGAGAAGCCCTACGTTATAGCCTTCGTGGGCTTCAACGGCTCCGGGAAGACCACTACCATCGCCAAGCTCGCTCACTGGCTGAAGAAGAACGGTCTAAGCGTCGTCATAGCAGCGAGCGATACATTCAGAGCTGGAGCCATAGAGCAGGTGGAGGAGCACGCCAAGAGGGTCGGAGTGAGGGTCATTAAGCACTCCTACGGGGCTGACCCGGCGGCGGTTGCCTACGACGCAATACAGCACGCCAAGGCCAGGGGAATTGACGTGGTTCTAATAGACACCGCTGGAAGGAACGAGCTGAACAGGAACCTCATGGACGAGATGAAGAAGATAGCCCGCGTAGCCAAGCCCGATTTGGTCATCTTCGTTGGGGACAGTCTCGCAGGGAACTCGATAATAGAGCAGGCCAAGCAGTTCAACGATGCCGTGAGAATAGACGGGGTAATTCTGACGAAGCTCGACGCCGATTCGAGGGGTGGAGCAGCTTTGAGCATAAGCCACGCGATAGGCGCCCCAATACTCTTCGTCGGCATGGGGCAGGGCTACGACGACCTCAGGCCCTTCGACGAGAAGTGGTTCGTTGGCCTGATATTCGGCGAGGAATGACCTCCCTTTTAATTCTGAATTTCACTTTTTCAGAAGTTTCAGAAGAAGTGGGGAAAAGAAAGGGCTCAAACACCCGTTAAGAGCTCTATGAGGCCCTTCTTCGTCGGAACCTTCGCGAACTTCTCCGGGTTCTTAACCTTCAGGAGGATTGGAACGTCCCCAAACAGCTTGAGAACTTTGCTGAAAGGTATCCTACCCTCTCCAGGGAGAAGGTGGAGGTCTCCGACGCCATAAGCGAGTGCATCCTCCGGTTCTACCTGCGGGAAGAGCTTTCCGAAGTTGTCGTGTATCATGAGGATTATCGTCTTCTCGGTTCCGAGCTTGACGTCATCGAGGAGCTTGTTCTCGTCACCCTGGGCGCTCAGGAAAGCGTGGGCCACATCCAGGGCGAAGCCGACGTTGTCCCTCTGCACGTTGTCAACAACGTAGAGTGTGTCCTTAACGCTGTAGGTGTTCTCAAGG